>NZ_QYRR01000006.1:0-306299 GCF_003591215.1 Actinomyces sp. 2119 | reverse complement strand
GTGTGGGTGTCTAGTGGAAGTAGTGGGGGTACTCCTGCTCGGGGTCGTGGTCGCGGTGGTCGACCCACTGGTGGTCTATCTGGGTGGGGGTGATGCCGGGGGTCAGGACGGTGTGGCCGGTGAAGCCCTGGTCGGTGTACCACAGGACGAGGCTGGGGTCGGGGTGCAGGGAGCGTATCCAGGCGGCGACCTCGGCGGCCACCCAGGGCTGGGCGTCGGTGGAGACCATCCCGTTGTCGGGGAAGTGCCTGACGGAGAAGGGGGGGCCTCGGTGGGGCGGACATTGACTGCGGCGTCGGCGATGTGGGTGGCGGGGTCCCACCTGAATGCCCTGCAGCCGGGCCACCTGTTCTGGGCCTCGCGCAGGAACGTGTCGGCGTCGATCATCTGCTGCTGGGACGTGACGGTAATGACCATGTGGTCAACTCCCATGGTGGTCCTCGCTGTCTGCTGCTGGCTGTGCTAGGTGGGTCTGGTTGTGCGGGGTCAGGGGATGTAGCGGACCTCGAAGGGGCCGTTCTCTCCCAGGACGGCCTGGATCCTCATCTCTAGGTAGGTCCGGGCGCCTGGCGTGCTGGTGATCACGACCAGGCGGGCGACAGGGTTGCCCTGGGAGGCGATCACGTCACCGTAGCGTCTTATCTCGTCATGGAAGTCGTTCATGGCTAGGTCCTGGATGAGCGGGGGTGCCTTGCCCTCGTAAACTGCACCTGGCCCGCCGCGGGTGTACTTGACCTCGTAGGCGGTGTAGGTGGTCCCGGCAGGGCGGAGGTCGTCAGTCATGATCGTCTTGCCGCTGTCGGTGACCAGTTGGTACTGGACGACGTAGGTGTCCTCGCTGTCGGGCGGTGTCTGCCTGGTCTCCGCTCCGGTGACGGGCTCGTCGTGGTTGACCCGCCCGCTGGTCTCGAGCCCGGTGACGGGCCCGTGGTGGTCGACCCACTGGTGGTCTATCTGGGTGGGGGTGATGCCGGGGGTCAGGACGGTGTGGCCGGCGAATCCCTGGTCGGTGTACCACAGGACGAGGCTGGGGTCGGGGTGCAGGGAGCGTACCCAGGCGGCGACCTCGGCGGCGACCTGGGGGTGGGCGTCGGTGGAGACCATCCGGTTGTGGGGGAAGTGGGTCACACGGAACGGGGGGGCGTCGGGTGGGGAGATGTTGGCGGTGGCGTCGCTGATGAGGCGGGCCGGGTCCTCGACGACGGCCTGGCAGCCGGGCCACCTGTTCTGGGCCTCGCGCAGGAACGTGTCGGCGTCGATCATCTGCTGGGTCGGGTCCATGGCCACGACCATGTAGTTGACTCCCATGGTGGTCCTCGCTGTCTGTGCTGGTCTGCTAGTGGTGTCCTAGATGTCGAGCTGGCGGAGGAGGCGGGGTGGTGGTGTGGTGTCGTGCCCAGCGCGTCCAGCACGCTGGCCAGGCTCACCCCGCCCGGGCCAGGGGCCGTGGGCTGGTCCAGGTCGCGGGGCTGGCCTGGCTTGCGGGTTGCCCGGGCCGACGGGTGCGGGTGTCTAGTAGACGTACTGGGGGTACTCGGTGTAGGGGTCGTGGTCGCGGTGGTCGACCCACTGGTGGTCTATCTGGGTGGGGGTGATGCCGGGGGTCAGGACGGTGTGGCCGGTGAAGCCCTCGTCGGTGTACCACAGGACGAGGCTGGGGTCGGGGTGCAGGGAGCGTATCCAGGCGGCGATCTCGGCGGCGACCTGGGGGTGGGCGTCGGTTGTTATGAACCGGTTGTCGGGGAAGTGGATCACGGAGAAGGGGGGCGCGTCGGGTGGGGAGACGACTGTGGCGTCGCTGATGTGGGTGGCGGGGTCCTCGACGACGGCCTGGCACCCGGGCCACCTGCGCTGGGCGGCCTGGAGGAAGGCCTCGGCGTCGATCATCTGCTGGGTCGGGTCCATGGCCACGACCATGTAGTTGACTCCCATGGTGGTCCTCACTCTCTGCTGGTTGCGGGTGGTGGTTGTGCTGGTCTGGTCGTGCGGGGTCAGGGGACGAGGCGGACCTCGACGGGGGCGTCTGGTCCCAGGAGGGCCTGGACGCGCTGGGTGAGGTAGGCCTGGGCACGGGGGGTGTTGGTGACCAGGACCAGGCGGTTCACGGGGTTGCCCCGGGAGGCGATGACCTGAGCGTAGCGCTCCATCTCCTTGTCGAAGTTTCTTTGCATGATGAGTTCCCCGAACTCCCCTGAGGTTCCCTCGTACATGGAGGTCGGTCCGCCGCTGGTGTGCTTGGCGTCGTAGGCGGTGTAGGCGGTCCCGTCGGGCAGGACGGCGTCAGCCATGACCTTGGTCGTGCCGTCGTCGGCGACGAGCTCCCGCTCGACGTCGGTGCCCAGGACGCGGTGCTGGTAGCGGTAGGCCTCGGTGGTGTCGGGCTTGCGCTGGGTATTCATGGAGTCGTACCAGGCCTGGCGGGTGGCGGGGCTGGACCAGTCCTGGGGCTGGGGTCTGGGCCGCTGGGGTCTGGCTCGCTGGGGTCGTGTCCCGGCTGTGGGTGTGCTGTGTGTCTGGCTGGTCCTGTCTGGCCTGTGTGTTCTGTGCCTGTCGTGTGTGTGGTGGGTGCTGTGGTGGGTGCGGCGCAGGGTGCGGGGGTCTGGTGCGGGGTGGGGGTAGGCGGGTCTGAGTCCGTGGCCGGGCAGGAGGTCGTCGAGCAGGGAGGCGTTGCGCCACAGGCGGGGCTCGGCCAGGTCTCGGGCTGCGTGGCGGGCCAGGAGGCCTCCGGCGGCGCCCAGGGCCCCGCCGAGGGCCTTGGTGGCCAGCCACAGGGTGGTGTCGGCGGCGATCTCGGCGGGGGTGTGGGTGGCCAGGTAGGAGGAGACGGTGCCCTTGGGGTCGCGTGCCAGGTCGGCGGCGGTGTGGGCCGAGTCCAGCATGGCCAGGGAGGTGCCCGCGGTGAAGGCCAGTGACAGGGAGCCGCCGGAGGCGACCACGGCCGCGCCCAGGGCGACTATGAGCAGGCCCTGCTCCAGGGGCGACAGGGACTCCCACCACGTGCCCAGCGCGTCCAGCACGCTGGCCAGGTACACCCCGCCCGGGGCGGTCAGCGACTCACGCAGCCCGCCTGCTAGGGACGGCACCCCGGCCAGCACCACCACCCCCACCACCGAGACCACTAGCGCCAGGGCTACCACGGACCAGCGGCCGAGGCCGCTGTCAGCGACCCCGCGTGCGGCCAGCTCGCGCGCCTGGCGCAGCCCCACCACGGTGTGGGCCGCCAGCCGGTGTCGCCCCAGCGCCTTACCCGCTGCCAGGGCGCGCCAGGCCAGGCGCGCCTCGACCAGGGGCAGGAGCAGCGCGTCCACCACGTCCGCCCTCCACCGGCCCCACCGGGTAGGCGGCAGGGCGGCCATCCGCCGCCACCGCCACACGCCCAGCCAGCCCCCGCCCACGGCGCCGTCGTACACGCCGACGTCCTCCAGGAGCTTGGTGGAGTACCCGCCTGCCCACAGGATGCGCGCGTCCAGGACGGCGGCCGCCACCAGCACCGCCAGCAGCAGCCATCCGCGCCCCGCGCCCCCGCCGGTGAGCGTGCTGGTGATCCCGACCACGAGTGAGGGCGCCTCGCCTTTGGTATTGGCCCAGGTCAGGTTCTCGGTAGAGGCGTTGTGCCCCGCGTGGTCCACCACTGCCACCCACCAGGTCAGCACGGGCAGCACCACGCTGACGGCCCGCAGGGCTGCCGCCTGGCGCGGCGTGCCCTCCAGGTGCTGGGAGCGCCACCACAGGTGGCGTCCCACCCCGATGGCCGCCGCCACCAGGCCGGTGACCACCGCGTGCCCGCCAAAGGACAGCGCGGCCGGAGACTCCCCGGAAAAAGGCGACAGACCGAAGGTCGTCGCCCCCATGCACTCCATCATGTCGGAGCTGTTGGTCACGGAGCAGAACGCCCGGTCCATCGTGGTCCACACCAGCCCGGTGGCCTCCATGTAGGCAAGCCGCCTGGCGCCCTCCTCCATCGCCATGAACCCGGCACCGCAGGCCACGCCCAGCACCAGCCAGTCGGACACCAGCAGACGCCGCACCCGTCCCGGCGCCGCCACGGCCAGGACCACCAGCGGCACCAGCTTGCCCAGCTCCTCGACCAGCGGAGCCGCCACCACCTGCGCCTCTACGGACCTCATCGAGACATCGGCGGCCTCCACCAGCCGTGACGACACCCAGGCCACCACCCCCGCCCAGGGCGCCGAGACGGCAAACACCACCGAGACCAGCCGCCACGGCACCGACTTGGTGCGTGCCAGCCAGAACCAGGCCACCACCACCCACAGGCACCCCGCCCACGCCCCGAGGCTGTAGCGCAAGGAGGGCACCACTACCACCGCCGCGATGACCAGCGGCAGCGCCGCCCACACGGCCAGCACCTGGAGGCGGCGCAGTACTGCCAGACCGCGCCACCGGCGCAGCCGTGCCCCCAGGACCTCCCACCACTCCAGGCCCAGCTCCCCGCCGGGCTCGGGGGCCGGGCCAGGTGCGGACGGAGGCGCAGGAGGAGGTGGGGGAGAGGCGGGAGGCACCTGCCCCGGAGGCTGTCGTCCCGGAGGGGCCTGCCCGCTGGAGGCCTGAGTGCGCGCAGGTCCACCTGCCGGGGGCGTGCCCGCCTGGCTGGGCCACACGCCGTAGCTCCTGACCGCTCCCGGGGGAGCCGGGGGAGGGGGCTGTGGCGCCTGTACGCCCGGCGGGGCACCGTACCCGGGTGCAGTCATCACGGTCCTCTCACGGCCACAGGTGTCGGCTTACTGTCCCGCCTGGTGCAGGTCGGTACCAGGTACGGGGCTGCAATCACGGAACTGTAACGGAGCGGGGTCGCTGTCACAACACGCGCCGCCTGCGCGCCCCTGGCAACGCCCAGGAACCTCCCCGGCGCAGGTCGGCGGTGTTTTCTGTGACCTTTTCGTATTCTAGGTCCGTGACCTCTCCAGCAACGTCACTCGGTGGCGAGATCGATATGGCCGCGCTGCGGGCGCAGGACCCCACCGGGCTTCTCGACGGCATCGACCGGGCCGTCGCGTGGGACATCCCCCTGTCGACCCGCTTCCGTGGGCTGACCCGCCGTGACGGCGTGCTCCTCCACGGTCCCGGCGGTTGGGGGGAGGTGTCCCCCTTCTGGGACCACGGGGCCGAGGCCTCCGCCCCCTGGTTGGCTGCAGGCCTGTCCCAGGCACGCGGGGACGTCGCCCCGCCGCGCTACCGGGAGACGGTCCCCGTCAACGTCACCGTCCCCGAGGTCAGCGCCCGGCAGGCGCACCAGATGGTCACCGCCTCCGGGGCCGCTACCGCCAAGGTCAAGGTGAGCGGCTCCCCGCAGGCCCTGGCCGCCGACCAGGAGCGCCTGGAAGCGGTCCGTGACGCCGTCGGGCGCTCCGGGCAGGTGCGTATTGACGTCAACGGTGCCTGGGACCTGGAGACGGCCCGCACGGTCCTGCCGCTCATGGACGCTGCCGCCGGGGGGCTGGAGTACGTGGAGCAGCCCTGCTCAGACGTGGAGGACCTGGCCGCCTTGCGCCGGGACGTGGACGTGCGCGTGGCCGCCGACGAGTCGATCCGCCTGTCCGCGGACCCTCTGCGCGTGGCGCGCCGCATGGCCGCCGACGTCGCCGTCCTCAAGGTCGCCCCCCTGGGTGGTATCCATCGCTCGCTCGACCTGGCCGAGCGCCTGGGGCTTCCCGCCGTGGTCTCCTCCGCACTGGACACCTCCGTGGGGGTGGGGGCCGGGGCGGTCCTGGCCTCGACCCTGCCGGTCCTGGGGCACGCCTGCGGGCTGGGCACGGTCCGGATGCTGCGCCGCGACGTCGCTGAACCCAGCACCCTTCCCACCGACGGGGTGCTGACGGTGCGCACCCCCCGCGTCTCCACCGCCCTCCTGCAGGCTGCTGCGGCGCACGACGACCTCACCACCCGGTGGCAGGTGCGCCTGACCCACCTTCTGGGGGCGCTGCGGGCACGTCGTGAGCGCGAGGCCCGTGACCCTGCCGCCGCCGTCGCCGGTCTGCCCATGTGAGACAGGGGCCTCACGAAGGCCTCGGCTGCCAGGCGGTCGCTCAGGTGGTCGTGTCACGTAGGTCACGGCCTCGGCGGTGCGGACGGGACAGGGCCGGCCTGTCGCTGCGGGCGGACAGGCTGTAGGCGGACAGGGCGTCCGTGAGGGGGTTCGCGGCTGGCGTGCCACCCGGTCCGTATCCTGTGCCGGTGACCCTCTCAACGCCTCCAGGTACGCAGCCGCCCTCGCTGGTGCTGGCCCGGGCGGTCGTGGCCGCGCTCCTGGCTGAGGGGGTGCGTGAGGCCGTGCTGTGCCCGGGGTCGCGCAATGCCCCTCTGGCCTGGGCGCTGGCCGATGCCGCCGAGGCCGGCCGTGTGCAGCTGCGCGTGGTCCTCGACGAGCGCAGTGCCGGGTTCATGGCCCTGGGGATGGCGCGCGCCCACGCCCTGGAGGGGCGCCTGCTCCCGGCGGCCGTGGTCACCACCTCCGGGACGGCGGTGCCTAATCTCCACCCTGCCGCGTGCGAGGCCGACGCCGCTGGCGTCCCGCTCCTCCTGGTGTGCGCAGACCGTCCCCACGAGCTGGTCGGCACCGGTGCCAACCAGACCATGCAGCAGACCTCGGTCTTTGCCGACGCGGTGCGTGCCGTCGTGGACCTGCCCGCCGACCTCACGGCCGACCTGGGGGTACGGGAGGGGACGGCCGCCGTGGCCGGGCAGGTGCGCAGCGCCGTCGCCGCTGCCACGGGCGCACTCTCCCGCGACCCCGGCCCGGTTCTGGTCAACACCCGGTTCCGCCCGCCCTTGGCCCCCCTGGTGCCTCCGGCTCAGCAGGAGCCGGGAGAGCCGTCCGCCCCTGGTCAGGGGGTGGAGACCGCCAACCGTCCCGCTACCTCTCCCCGCCCTGCGCCCGGGCACCCTGGCGACGCCGCCGTCCGACCCATGACTGGCACCGTCACGGATCTGCATGCGGCCGTCCCGGGTCTGCCGGACCTGCGTCTCCCGGGCCCGGCTGACCTGGCTGACCGGGGTGCTCCTGCCAGCACCCGGGGGCTCGTCGTAGCCGGGGACACCCCGCACCCGGGGACCGGGCGCACGGCCCGGTCCCTGGCTGAGGCACTGGGGTGGCCGCTGCTGGCCGAGCCAACCTCCCAGGCCCGGGGCGGCCCCAGCGCCCTGGCACGCTACGCCGAGCTCCTGGGTACCCAGGCGGGGCAGGAGCTGGCCTCCCGTGCCGAGCACGTCGTCGTGGTCGGCCATCCTAGCCTCAGCCGACCTGTCTCCGCGCTCCTGGGCCGCCACGACCTGGCGGTGACGGTCCTGGCCGAGCGCGCCCGCTGGACCGATGTCGCCGGGACTGCGAGCGAGGTCGTCCACATCGACCCCACCACGCTGTCGCGTAGTCCTGGCCTGCCCCACGACCCTTCCCTGGCGCTGCTCGTGGCTCGGGCCTGCGGCCTGGGCGCGGCCCCTCCGGGGTGGCTGCGCTCCTGGCACGACGCGGTGGCCGCCCTGCCCGCCGTGCGGCCAGGTGCCGCCGACGAGGCGGTGGAGGCGGTGTGGCAGGCCTGCCTGAGGCCGGGGGCGCCTCTGCTGATGGTGGGCTCCTCAATGACCGTGCGCCGCCTGGATCGGCTCGCCGCGCCCGCAGGCCGTGAGGAGCCCCTGGAGGGCGATCCGGACGGCGCCCGCAGCGCCCCCGGCGCCGCGCCTGGCTCCCCGGCTGTTCCCCGCGCTGTCGCCAACCGGGGCCTGGCGGGGATCGACGGCACGGTGGCCACTGCTGTCGGCCTGGCCGTGGGCTCGCGCGCGCCGGTGCGCTCGGTCATGGGGGACCTTACCTTTCTGCACGACGCCATGTCCCTGGTGCACGGGACCGCCGAGACTGAGCCGGACCTCCAGGTCGTGGTCATCGACGACTCCGGGGGGAGCATCCTGCGCGGCCTGGAGTACGCCGACGTCGTCGACAGCCAGCGCCTGGAGCGGCTCCTTGCCGCCCCCCAGGCCGTTGACGTGGCGCAGCTGGCCCGGGCCGCTGGTGCCCGTACCCTTCTACCTTCCGGCACGGCCGAGCTGCGGGACCTGCTGGAGCAGCCGGTGCAGGGGCTCAGCGTTATTGTGATCCGGGAGGCTTCGGTGCGCCAGGGTTCTTCGGTATCCTCCTGGGCGGACGGATAGGAACGGAAGGAAGCACGCGGCTGCCTGCCAGCGGCTCCCCCACGTGTCTGGTGCGCGACGGCTACACGATCCACAGCGGACGCCCAGGCTCGCGTCGGAGGCGCCTCAGGAAGCCGGTGTTGGCTTCTGGGCGACGGGCCGTGGAGCCGCAGGCTCAAGGAGGAAACATATATGACCAGCAACGACGACACCACTCCTAGCGGGTACGGTCCGGTCGGCTCCGGACAGGAGGAGGCCGTCTCCCACGGTGACTATGCCGAGGAGGAGAAGACCCTCCCCTACGGGCAGCGGGCGGCCTCCTCCCCCGTGGTGCCGTCCTCCCTGGACCCGGACCAGGCGGAGACACCTCCCTCCGGCGTCCCGACGCCCGGACATGCTGGGTGGGCTGAGCAGGCCAGGCAGGCCCGCCCCAGTGTCGCGCAGGAGCCCGGTGGCTACGACTTCTCCCGGCCCTCCTCGCGTCCGGGCGACTCGCGGCCTGCTGGTCCTGCCGCCTCCGGGGAGACGGCGACCCAGCCCACAGCAGGAGGGGCCGGTGCCACGGGCTCCGGCTACGGGGCGTCCTACGGTGCCTCGTACGGTACTTCTCAGGCTCCTCCCTCCTACAGCGCCCCCGCCTACGGCTCCTCCGCCCCCTCGGCAGCCACCACCGGTACTGCCGGTGCCGTCGGCGCTACCAGCACTACCTCTGCGGCCTCCGCTGCCCCGACGGCCTCCACGGCCTCCACAGCCTCAGCACCCTCCACAGCGCCTGCCACAGCGCCTACGGCGTCCTACGGCGCTGCTGCGCCCTACCCCGCCGCGGGCCCCTCTGCTACGACAGGCCCGGACCCGGCCGCTCCCGCTGTCGGCCCGGCCGTGGCGTCAGGCTCGGGCGGCGAGCGGCGCCGGGGCCCGGGGTGGGGCGCCCTGGCAGGAGCCACGGCGGTGGCCGTCCTGCTGGGAGCCGGAGGCGGCGCGGCCGTCAGCTCCGTGCTCGGCGGTGGCTCTGACTCCCCCGCCGCGTCCGCGACAGCGCCCACGGCGATCGCTACCGGGGACACGACCCAGGTCGTGGAGTCCGCGGGCGAGACCCCGGACTGGGAGGCGGTTGTCGCGGCAGTGTCCAACGCCGTTGTCGCCATCACCTTCGAGAGCGGCGACAGCGAGGGGGGCGTGGGCTCGGGAGTTATCTACGACAGCTCCGGCCACGTCCTGACCAACAACCACGTCGTCTCTACAGCCCGCCAGCTCTACGTCACCCTCGCGGATGGACGGATGTACGAGGCCGAGGTCACCGGTACCGACCCGGCTACCGACCTGGCGGTCATCCAGATCGTGGACGCCCCCGACGACCTGACCGTGGCGCAGTTCGGCAACTCGGACTCGTTGGTCACCGGCCAGGACGTCATGGCGATCGGTAACCCGTTGGGGCTGTCCTCCACGGCTACCACGGGGATCATCTCCGCCCTCAACCGCCCGGTGGTCAACTCCGAGGACGACTCCGGCGCCTCAGGCCCAGGGGCGAACGTGTACACCAACGCCATTCAGATTGACGCGGCCATCAACCCGGGCAACTCCGGAGGGCCCCTCTTCGACGAGAAGGGCTATGTCATCGGTATCACCAGCTCGATTGCCAGCATCGCCGACAGCTCAGGCAACATCGGCATCGGGTTCGCCATCCCCAGCGATCTCGCCAAGAAGGTGGCCGACCAGCTGATCGAGTCCGGCTCCGCCACCCACGCCTACCTGGGAGTGGGCCTCACCAACGGCACGGCTCAGGCGGACGGGGAGGAACGCGGGGGAGCCGAGGTCACCTCGGTGGAGTCCGGCTCCCCTGCCGACGAGGCAGGGCTGGAGAAGGGTGACGTCATCGTGGCCATCGACGGCAAGACCACCGCCCAGGACGCCGCCCTGACAGGTTTTGTGCGCCAGTACTCTGCTGGGGACACAGTCACGCTGACAGTCATCCGTGACGGGTCCTCGCGCGACGTGAAGGTGACGCTCGCGGAGCGCCCCGACTCCTGAGCGCGCCCAGCCTGCCCGGGCTAGTCCTGCTCGGGGCAGGTGCCGACCAGCTTACTGGTCGGGCTCAGTCCTGTCGGTCCTGCGGGCGGGTCGCCCGGTGCACGGCGACGATCCCCCCGGAGAGGTTTTTGTAGCCAACACCGCGCCACCCGGCCTGGTGCATGAGCCGGGCTAGCCCGGTCTGGTCGGGCCAGGCCAGGATCGACTCGCCCAGGTAGTCGTAGGCCTGGCTGCTGGAGGACACCAGGTGCGCGGCCGCAGGCAGGACGGTGCCCAGGTAGGAGCGGTACAGGCGACGCAGCACGGGGTGCACAGGTGTGGAGAACTCTGCCACCACCAGCCGTCCCCCGGGCCGGGTCACGCGGGCCATCTCCTTCAGGGCGCGCAGCGGGTCCTGGATGTTGCGCAGACCGTAGGAGATCGTGGAGACGTCGAAGGAGGCGTCGGGGAACGGGAGGTTCATGGCGTCCCCGACCACGAAGTGGACACCGGGGTGGCGGCGTCGGCCCTCAGCGACCATTCCGGCGGAGAAGTCGCAGGCGAGGACCTGGGCTCCTGCGGCGGCGTACCCGGCGGCGGAGGTTCCCGTCCCGGCAGCCAGGTCCAGGACCTTCCTGCCCGGCGCCGGCTCCACGGCGGCGCGGGTGACGGCACGCCACATGCGTACCTGGAACAGGCTGGCGAGGTCGTTGGTGAGGTCGTAGCGGCGGGCGACGGCGTCGAACATCGAGGCGACCTCGCCGGGGTCCTTGGCGAGACTGGCTCGGCGGGAGGCTGGGCTCATGGGGACATCATCTCAGGCCGGGGCCGTGTCCTGGGCCCAGGGGCGGCCCGGGGTGCGGAGGGGAGGACGGAAGGGAAATTCGTCATTCCGCTAAGTCGTAATTCGTGCGCAACAGGGGCGGGGGAAGCTGTGGGAGGCTTGCCCCGTCTTCCCGGCACGGCAACGAAAGACCCCGGTCTCGGTAGTGCGGTCAAATGGAAGGGTCGCCCTGGGTAGAGTCGGTCCAGCACCGTCTCCCGAGGGGAAGGTCCCAAGGGTGGTGCGTGTCGTGCTCAGGTGCAGGAGAGGGGACGTAATGACGACGGCGACCACGGCGCTAAGCGGTCGCGCCGCCCGGTCTGCCGGTACCCCGGCTCCTGAGAGGGCAGGTGCTGTCAGCCGTGACGAGCGAGAGGCTGACGTCATCGTCGTCGGAGCGGGCCCCGCCGGGTCCGCGGCCGCCTACCACCTGGCGGTCCTCGGCCTGGACGTCCTGCTCCTGGAAAGGAGTCGGCTCGGCCGGGACAAGGTCTGCGGAGACGGGCTGACCCCCTCGGCGGTGCGTGAGCTGGTCCGGATGGGGGTTGATACCTCGAGCTGGCAGCGCAACGAGGGCCTACGGGTCGTCGGCGGGGGTCACAGGCTCCACTTTCCCTGGCCCGAGCAGCCCTCCTTTCCCTCCTACGGCCTGGCCAGGCGGCGCTGCGACCTTGACGAGGACCTGGCCCGCCACGCCCAGCGTGCCGGGGCGCGGCTGCTCACTGGCGTCACCGTCACCGCGCCGGTGTCCTCCGGGGGAGGCCAGGTTACCGGCGTGGAGGCCCGGCCCTCGCGCTCGGTGGCACAGCCTGCCATCGAGGGGCCGACCACCTTCACGGCCCCGCTAGTCATTGACGCGGGAGGCGTCTCAGCCCGGGTGGCCACGGCCGTGGGCCGCACCAAGGACGGTGGCAGGCCCTTGGGGGTGGCGGTGCGCGCCTACTTCCGCTCCCCGCGCGCCCAGGACACCTGGATGGAGTCCCAGCTCGAGCTGTGGGACGGCCCGCCGGGGGCCAGCAGCCTCCTGCCGGGCTACGGCTGGATCTGGTCGGTCGGGGACGGGCTGGTCAACGTCGGCCTGGGGTCGGTGGCGTCTAGCGCCTCGGCCGCCGCCTCCCGCAGCATCGACTACCGGGCAGTCTTCGCCGCCTGGATGCGCAACGTCCCTGCCTCCTGGGAGTTGACTGCGGACAACCAGGTCGGCCGCCTGGCCAGCGCGGCCCTGCCTATGGCCTTCAACCGCAGGCCCCACTACGAGCGTGGCCTCATGCTGCTGGGTGACGCCGGGGGCATGGTGTCCCCCTTCAACGGGGAGGGGATCGCCCAGGCGCTCCTGTCGGGGCGGCTGGCTGCCGAGGCGGCTGCCCAGGGGGCGGCACGCTCCACCACGGCGGGCCGGGAGCAGGCCCTGGCCCAGTACCCTCGGGCGCTGGCTGCGGAGATGGGGGGCTACTACACCCTGGGACGGGTCTTCGTCTCCCTGATCGAGCACCCGGAGGTGATGCGCCTGTGCACCCGCTACGGGCTGCCGCGCAAACGCCTCATGCGGGTCGTGACCAAGCTTCTCTCGGACGGTTGGGAACGTCGCGGAGGCGACGGGGTCGACCGCCTCATCCAGCTCCTGACAAGGATGGTGCCCTCAGCATGAACCCGTACGCGTCACTGCTCATCATGGCCGGGGTGGCTCTTCTGGTCGCCGTCGGGGGGCTCGCGCTGAGCGCCGTCATCAGCCCGGGACGGCGCAATCGGGTCAAGGTCGCCAACTACGAGTGCGGTATCGACCCTACCCCCGCCAACACCGAGCACGGCCGCTTCCCCGTCTCCTTCTACCTGGTGGGCATGACCTTCATCATCTTCGACGTGGAGGTGGTCTTCCTCTACCCCTGGGCCACGGCCTTCGCCCGGCTGGGGTTCTTCGGGCTGAGTGCCGCGCTTGTCTTCATCGCCCTGATCACGGTGCCCTACGTCCTGGAGTGGCGCCGTGGCGGACTGGACTGGGACTGAGAAAGGACGCTGGTCATGAGCATGAAGAAGCACAACGCCTTCATGGCGTCCATCCCCTCCAAGCGGGACGACCCCTACGCGCAGGCAGCCAGCGAGGTGGACTCGCCCGGCTTCCTGCTCACTACTGTGGAGCGGCTGGCAGGCCTGGCGCAGGCCCGGTCCATGTGGCCGGTAACCATGGGGCTGGCCTGCTGCGCCATTGAGATGATGGCGGCGGGTACCCCCCGCTTTGACATGTCGCGCTTCGGGTGGGAGGTCTTCCGAGCATCGCCGCGCCACGCCGACGTCATGATCGTCTCCGGCCGTGTCTCCCACAAGATGGCACCCATTGTGCGCAACGTCTACGACTCCATGCCGGAGCCCAAGTGGGTCATCTCCATGGGGGCCTGCGCCTCCAGCGGTGGGATCTTCAACAACTACGCCATCGTCCAGGGGTGCGACCACATCGTCCCGGTGGATATCTACCTGCCCGGCTGCCCTCCGCGCCCCGAGATGCTGCTCAACGCCATGCTGGAGCTGACCCGCCAGGTGGAGCGCAAGCCGCTGTTCGGCCACCGTGAGGAGATTGCCCGGGCGGTGGAGGCCGCCGCGCTGGAGGCCGCTCCCCTCCACGAGATGAAGGGGCAGCTGGCATGAGTGACACGACTGGCAAGACCGTTGCCGACCCCGCTGCTGGCAAGGGTGCTGAGGGTAGCCAGGGGGCTGTGGCAGCCGTTCCCGCTGTTGCCGAGGTTGTGCCCGGGACCCCCGTGCGTCCCGAGCTGCGGGCCGAGGTGATCTTCACCGGCACGGGCCAGTTCGGCGCTGCTGACGCCGGGGACACCTCCGGCTACGGGGGCCACCGAGAGGTCACCACCCTGGCTCCCGCCGCTACGCGTCCCTACGGCTCCTGGTTCGACGACGTCGTCGACCACCTCATTGAGGACCTGGTCGCTGCCGGGGTGGACCCGGCCGAGGCTGTTGAGAAGGTCGTGGTCGAGCACGGCGAGCTCACGCTGTTCGTTGCCCGGGAGCACCTGCTCGACGTGGTCCGCCCCCTGCGCGATGACCAGGACCTGCGCTTCGAGCTGTGCCTGGGTACCAGCGGCGTGCACTACCCCCAGCTTGCGGGGCGCGAGCTCCACGCCTGCCTGGAGCTGATGAGCCTGACTCACGGCGGACGCCAGCTGCGCCTGCAGGTCGCCTGCCCCCAGGCCGACCCGCACGTACCCTCCGTCGTGTCCGTCTATCCGGGCAACGACTGGCACGAGCGTGAGACCTGGGACCTTATGGGGATCGTCTTCGACGGACACCCCAGCCTGACGCGTACCGCCATGCCCGACGACTGGGTGGGCCACCCCCAGCGCAAGGACTACCCGCTGGGCGGTGTCCCCGTGGAGTACCGGGGCGCTACCACCCCGCCTGCCGACACCCGGAGGTCCTACCGCTGATGAGTACCACCGTTCACGCCACCGGCCCGGCCACCGACAACCTGGCCGCAGGGGCAGAGCAGTTCACCCTCAGTGGGGGGGACTGGGACGAGGTCGCCGCCCAGATCGCCGCGCGCGACGAGGCCGACCGTCTACGCAACGACCGCATCGTGCTCAATATGGGCCCGGTTCACCCCTCGACCCACGGAGTGCTGCGTCTGGTGCTGGAGGTTGACGGGGAGACTGTCACCGAGGTCCGTGTGGGCACCGGCTACCTCCACACCGGTATCGAGAAGAACATGGAGTACCGCACCTGGGTCCAGGGCGAGACCTTCGTGACCCGCATGGACTACGTGGCCCCCTTCTTCCAGGAGGTGGGCTACGCCCTGGCGGTGGAGAGGCTTCTGGGGATCACCGAGGACGTCCCGGAGAAGGCCACGGTGACCCGTGTGCTCCTCATGGAGCTCAACCGCATCGCCTCCCACGTGGTCGCGGTGGGTACCGGGGGCAACGAGATGGGTGGTACCACGCTCATGACCATCGCCTTCCGGTGCCGCGAGAACATCCTCAAGGCCTTTGAGATGGTCTCCGGCCTGAGGATGAACCACGCCTTCGTCCGCCCCGGGGGGCTGGCCCAGGACCTCCCCGAAGGCTTCACGGAGTTTGTGCGCTCGGTCATGCCGGACATCAAGAACGACATCCACGAGCTCGAGCTGCTGCTCATGGAGAACCCGATTCTTAAGTCCCGGTTCATCGGGGTGGGAGAGATCAGTCTCGCGGGCGGCCTGGCCCTGGGGCTGACCGGGCCCTGCCTGCGTGCCGCTGGCTACCCCCTAGACATCCGGCGCACCAGCCCCTACTGCGGCTACGAGACCTACGACTTCGATATCCCCGTCTACGACCGCTCTGACTGCTACAACCGCCTGCGTCTGCGCCTGGATGAGGCCTACGAGTCGCTCAGGATCGTCTCCCAGTGCCTGGACCGCCTGGAGGACATCAGTGCTCGTGGCACCGATCCCTCCAACACCACCATGGTGGCCGACCCCACCATCGCCTGGCCCGCCCGCATGGCGATCGCCACCGACGGCCAGGGGCAGTCCCTGGAGCACGTCCGCGAGATCATGGGTACCTCGATGGAGTCCCTCATCCACCACTTCAAGCTGGTGACCCAGGGCTTCCGGGTCCCGGCGGGCCAGGTCTACCAGACGGTGGAGCACGCCAAGGGCGTCCTGGGCGTCCACGCCGTCTCCGACGGCGGGACCCGCCCCTACCGGGTTCACTTCCGGGACCCGTCCTTCTCCAACCTGCAGTCGGTGGCCATGATGGGGGAGGGCGGCATGATCGCCGACCTCGTCCCCGCCCTGGCCTCGATCGACCCCGTCCTGGGAGGTGTGGACCGCTGATGAGCACCACTGAGACCGCCAACGGTGCCGCAGGAGCAGGCGCGGCCGTGCCACAGGTCCCCGCCGGGGCCGACGGCCAGGAGGCCGACCTCGCCGTCACGGCCTCCGCCCTGGGCTACGCTCCCGAGGTCCTGGCCCGGCTCGACGCCGACATCGCTGAGATCATCGCACGCTACCCGGTCGGCCACGAGCGCAGCGCGCTTATCCCCATGCTCCACCTCATCCAGAGCGTGGACGGCTACGTCTCCCCGGCGGGCATCGCCCTGTGCGCGGACCGCCTGGCCCTCACCCGCTCCGAGGTCAGCGCGGTGGCTACCTTCTACAGCCAGTTCCGCCGCCACCCGGCGGGCAGGTACCACGTCGGGGTGTGCACCAACGCCCTGTGCGCTGTCATGGGCGGGGACGAGGTCTGGCAGGCCGTGGCGGACCACACCGGGCTGGGCAGCGACGAGACCAGCGAGGACGGCACCATCAGCCTGGAGCGGCTGGAGTGCAACGCCGCCTGCGACTACGCCCCCGTGGTCATGGTCAACTGGGAGTTCTTCGACCGTCAGACCCCTGCCAGCGCTGTGGCCCTGGTGGAGGCCCTGGAGCGGGGTGAGGACGTGACCCCCACGCGAGGCCCCGAGACGGTGCCGACCTTCCGGGAGAACGAGCGGCTGCTGGCGGGCTTCGAGGACGGCCGGGCACAGGAGGGACCGGGAGCGGGGCAGCCCTCTCTCCAGGGCCTGGGACTCGCCCGCAGCCAAGGGTGGACAGCCCCCCGGGAGACCAGTGAGGAGGACAGCAAGTGAGCGACACGCCTGCCAGCACCCCGGAGGAGGCCGTGGAGCTCGGCTACACCGCTGCGGGCACCCTGACCCCGGTGCTCACCGACTTGTGGGACGTCGAGCAGTCCTGGACCCTGGAGACCTACCGTGCCCACGGCGGCTACCAGGGCCTGGAGCGGGCGCTGACCATGTCCCCCGAGGAGCTGGTAGAGCTGGTCAAGGAGTCCGGCCTGCGCGGGCGCGGGGGCGCGGGGTTCCCCACCGGGCTGAAGTGGTCCTTCCTGCCCCCGCCTGACGGGGGTCCCCGCTACCTGGTGGTCAATGCCGACGAGTCCGAGCCGGGGACCTGCAAGGACATCCCGACCCTCATGGCCAACCCTCAGGCGCTGGTGGAGGGCGTGGCCATCACCTCGCGCGCCATCGGCTGTGACCACGCCTTTATCTACCTGCGCGGAGAGGTCTCCCATGTCTATCGTCGCCTCCTGGCTGCGGTGCGCGAGGCCGCCGAGGCGGGGCTGCTGGAGACGGGTTTCGGGCTGGATGGGCACCAGCCCTTGCGTATCACCGCCCACGCGGGCGCGGGAGCCTACATCTGCGGTGAGGAGACCGCCCTGCTGGACTCCCTGGAGGGGCGTCGGGGCCACCCCCGCCTCAAGCCCCCCTTCCCGGCGGTGGCGGGCCTGTACGCCAGGCCCACAGTAGTCAACAACGTGGAGACCATTGCCTCTGTCCCGGGGATCCTGGCCCGGGGAGCCCGGTGGTACTCGGCCATGGGCACGGAGAAGTCCAAGGGGCACGGGATCTTCTCCGTCTCCGGGCACGTCGTCCGCCCTGGCCAGTACGAGGCCCCCTTCGGCATTACCATGCGTGAGCTCATCGAGCTCTCCGGCGGTGTCCGTCCCGGCCACGAGCTGAAGTTCTGGGTCCCGGGAGGGTCCTCGACCCCGATCTTCGGTCCTGAGGAGCTCGACGTCCCCCTGGACTACGAGTCCGTCGTCGGTGCCGGCTCCATGCTGGGCACCAGGGCGCTCCAGGTCTTTGACGACACCGTCTCCGTGGTGCGCGTGGTGACCCGGTGGACCGAGTTCTACCAGCACGAGTCCTGCGGCAAGTGCACACCCTGCCGCGAGGGCACCTACTGGATGCGCCAGATCATGCTGCGCCTGGAGGCGGGACGGGGCCTGCCCGGGGACGTGGACAAGCTGGAGGACATCGCGGGCAACATCGCGGGCCGCTCCTTCTGCGCCCTGGGCGACGCCTCAGCCACTCCGGTCCTGTCCGGTATCGCGAGGTTCCGCACAGAGTTCGAGGCGGGTTACACCACGCCTGCCAGCGAGCTCTTCCCCTACGCCGCCTCCTCCACCTTCGAAAGCACACGGTGAGCTATGACCCAGACGACTGCGACCACGCCTGCTAGCGAGCCTGCCGTCGAGATGGTCTCGATAACCATCGACGGCATGCCCGTGACCGTGGAAAAGGGCACGCTGCTGATCCGCGCGGCAGAGAAGGTGGGGGTGCGTATCCCCCGGTTCTGCGACCACCCGCTGCTGGCTCCCTCCGCCAGCTGCCGTCAGTGCCTGGTAGAGGTGGCTATGCCCGGGCGCGACGGGGTCGTGCGCCCCATGCCCAAGCCCCAGCCCTCCTGCGCCATGACCGCCATGGAGGGGATGGAGATCTCCACCCAGGCCACCAGCGCGGTCGCTGCGAAGGCCCAGGCCGGGACCATGGAGTTCCTCCTGGTCAACCATCCCCTGGACTGCCCCGTGTGCGACAAGGGCGGGGAGTGCCCGCTACAGAACCAGGCCCTAGAGCTCATGGCCTCGGGTGCCCAGTCGGCCACTCGCTTTACTGACGTCAAGCGGACCTTCCCCAAGCCCCTGCGCCTGACCAGCAACATCTTGCTGGACCGGGACCGCTGCATCCTGTGCCAGCGCTGCGTGCGCTTCGCCGACCAGATTCCCGGCGACCCCTTTATCGCGCTGCAAGGGCGTGGCGGCGGGCACCCGTGCGTGGACATGGACGGCCGTGCCGAGCACTCCGGGGGACTGTACTCTGAGCAGGTCGGTCGTTTCGACACCCAGGTGCTCGACTTCCACGACCCCCACCACGCCGGGCAGCCGGGGGACACGGGCCAGGCGGGCCAGCAGACCATCCGCGGTGCGCACGGGCTGGCCGGGGACGGCTCCGCCACGGGCCCCGGGGGAGACCCCGCCGTGGTCGGCGGCCTGGCCGCAGGTCCTGGGCTCGGTCACGGTGCTGAGGAGCTGGACGTCTCCGGCCGTCCCTTCGCCTCCTACTTCTCAGGCAACATCATCCAGATCTGCCCTGTCGGCGCGCTGACCAGCGCCCGCTACCGCTTCCGCGCCCGGCCCACGGACCTGGTCTCTACCGACTCGGTGACCGAGCACGACGCCTCCGGCTCCGCTATCCGGGTGGACATGCGGCGCGGAGTGGTGCTGCGGCGCCTGGCAGGCGATGACCCTGAGGTCAACGAGGAGTGGATCACCGACAAGGACCGCTTTGCCTTCCCCTGGTCCTCCCAGGAGGACCGTCTCACCGTGCCGCTGGTGCGCGAGGAGGATACCGGCGAGCTGGTCCCCACCTCCTGGTCTGACGCCCTGGACGTGGCCGCCCGCGGCCTGTCCCAGGCCGTGGCCGACGGCGGTGTGGGGCTGCTGCCCGGGGCGCGCCTGACCCTGGAGGACGGCTGGGCCTGGTCCCGATTCGCCCGGGCCGTCCTGGGGACCAACGACATCGACCAGCGTGTGCGCGACCACAGCGCCGAGGAGGAGTCCTTCCTGACCGCCCGGGTGGCGGGCACCGGCCTGGGAGCGGTGACCTACCGGTCCCTGGAGACTGCCGGGCAGGTGCTTCTGGTGGCGCTGGAGCCCGAGGACGAGTGCGGAGCCTTGTTCCTGCGACTGCGCAAGGGGGTGCGCTCCGGAGGCGTCGCGGTGGCGACAGTGGCGACCAGCCTGACCAGGGGGACCCGTAAGCTGGACGCGACCGTGGTCCTTAGCGCTCCCGGGCAGGAGACCCGGGTGGTGGAGGGCCTTAGTACCAGCCACCCAGGGCTGGTAGAGGCGCTGTCGTCCGAGGGCGCCACGATCCTGGTGGGGGAGCGGGCCGCTGCGGTACCGGGACTGCTCACCGCCGTGGATACCCTGGCCAGGGCCACCAGTGCCCGGCTGGCCTGGGTCCCGCGTCGTTCCGGCGAGCGTGGTGGTGTGGAGGCAGGCCTGCTGCCGGGCCTGCTGCCCGGGGGCAGGCCCGTGGACGACACCGCTGCCCGGGCGCAGGTGGAGCAGGCGTGGGGCCTGGAGCAGGGCCACCACCTTCCCTGTGCACCAGGGCGTGACACCAGAGCCATCCTGTCCGCCTTGGAGGACGGCAGCCTCAAGGGCGCTGTCGTCGGTGGCGTGGACCTGCGGGACCTGCCCGACCCCGGTCTGGCTGACAGGGGCCTGAGCGGTGCTGGCTTCCTGGTGCAGCTGGAGGTGCGTCGCACCGAGGTCAGCAGGTACGCCGACGTCGTCCTCCCCGTCGCGCCGGCCGTGGAGAAGAACGGGACCTTTGTCAACTGGGAGGGGCGGGTGCGTCCCTTCGGCCAGGCCCACGTCTCTCGCGCGCGTACCGACCGCCAGGTCCTGGGCATGCTGGCTGCGGAGATGGGCTCGGACCTGGGCGTGGACAGCCTGGAGGCTGTCCACGCCACCTACGCCGAGCTGGGGCTGTGGGACGGGGTACGGCCTGACACTGTCAGCGTCCCTGAAACCCAGGGGCGGCCGGGGGACGGCGCCTCCCGCTCCTCCTCGGCGTCGTCGGCTCCCGCCGCCGTGGACGCTGCGGACCAGGTCTCAGCAGACGTGGCGCCAGGCAACGCCCTGCCTGCGGTGCTGGCCACGCACAAGCCCATGCTGGACGCCGGGCGCCTCCTGGAGGGCGAGCCCTTCCTGGCTGCCACCGCCATGCGCCCGGTGGCACGCGTGGGGGCAGATCTTGCTGCCGGGCTGGGGCTGGTCGGTGGCGAGCCTGTCACGGTCTCCACGGAGGCGGGGGCGGTCACGCTGCCGGCTGTCGTGGGTGGTGTGGCTGACGGCTCCGTGTGGCTGCCGGAGTGCTCAGCAGGCTCTGTCGTACACCAGACCCTGGCGGCAGGGCACGGTTCCTACGTGAGCGTCTCAACCAGTGCGGAGGTCCCCAGGTGACTACGACCCAGTTCCTCGCGACTGCCACCCAGCCGGGTGCCGGAGGCGTGGCCGCCGACTTCTCTCAGGAGACCTGGTGGCTCACCGTCATCAAGGCGGTCTTCATCGTCGCTTTCCTCATCCTCAGCGTCCTCATGGTCCTGTGGGTGGAACGGCGTGGGCTCGGCCGGATGCAGACCCGGCTGGGTCCCAACGTCAACGGCCCCTTCGGGCTGCTCCAGGCGGTCGCTGACGCGGGCAAGCTGATCCTGAAGGAGGACTTCTGGCTGCGGGGGGCCGAGAGAGCCATCTACCTCCTGGCTCCCGTCATTGCCGCGTTCAGCGCCTTCATGGTCTACGCGGTCATCCCCTTCGGACCCCAGGTGAGCATCCTCGGCCACACCACCCCCTTGCAGCTGACCGACTTCCCCGCTTCCGTCCTCTACATCCTGGCTATCACCGCCTTCGGGGTCTACGGCATCATCCTGGGGGGGTGGTCTGCCCACTCCACCTACCCCCTGTTCGGGGCTGTGCGCAGTGCCGCCCAGGTCATCTCCTACGAGCTGAGCATGAGCCTGTCTATCCTCACTGTCTTCCTGGTCTCGGGGACGATGTCCACCTCCGGTATCGTCTCCGCGCAGGAGAGGGTCTGGTGGGCGGTGGCCATGCTCCCCAGCTTTGTCATCTACGTGATCTCGATGGTCGGAGAGGTCAACCGTCTCCCCTTTGACCTGCCAGAGGCGGAGGGTGAGCTCGTGGCCGGGCACATGGTGGAGTACTCCTCCATGAAGTTCGCCTGGTACTTCCTGGCGGAGTACATCAACATGTTCAACGTCTCGGCGGTGTGCGTCACCCTGTTCCTGGGAGGCTGGAGGTCGGTGCTCCTGGCCAGCTTCTGGGAGGGGGCCAACAGCGGGTGGTGGCCCATGCTCTGGTTCGTTGCCAAGGTGTGGGTGGTCATGTTCTTTATGATCTGGACCCGTGGAACCCTGGTGCGCATCCGCTACGACCAGTTCATGAGGCTGGGCTGGAAGGTCCTCATCCCGGTGTCCCTGGCCTGGTTCGTGCTCGTAGCCGTGGTCCAGGCCTACCGCACCTTCTCCGGCGTCTCGGTGCAGTCGCTGCTGCTGGTGCTCGCCGTCGTCTTCCTCGTGGCCATGGTGGTTCTCTTCCTGCTGCCTGACAGCCAGGAGCAGGACGGGACTGAGGAGCCGCAGCTCATCGGTGCGCGTACCGGGGATGACAGCGACCTGGCCGAGGTGACTGTCCCCGGGGAGGAGCACCTGGCCTTTGTCGGCGGCTACCCTGTGCCGCCCCTGCCCGGCCAGCACCTTCCGCCATCCCCGCGAGCCCGGCGTGGCAGGGTGCGGGACCAGGACGGCCACCTCTCCTCGCACCGATCCTCCCAGGACGCAGCGGCACTGCCGTCGTCCACCACCAACCTCACGGCCGACGCCCAGGAGGGACCTGATGACTGACCAGCCCACCGCCCCTCGCGGCCCCTCCGGCCCGCAGTCCCAGGGCGGCTCCGACCACGACCGGTGGCAGCGTGACGCCCCCTCCCTCCTGGCACGGGTCTTTGCTCCCGTCGCCGGGTACGGGGTCACGATCTCCTCCATGTTCCGCCCGGTCGTCACCGAGCAGTACCCCCGTGAGCCGGCCCAGGTCATGCCCCGCTTCCACGGGCGCCACCGGCTCAACCGCTACGACGACGGCTTGGAGAAGTGCATTGGCTGCGAGCTGTGCGCCTGGGCCTGCCCGGCCGACGCCATCTACGTGGAGGCGGCCTCCAACGAGCCGGGGGCCCAGTACTCGCCGGGAGAGCGCTACGGGCGCGTCTACCAGATCAACTACCTGCGCTGCATCTTCTGCGGCATGTGTATCGAAGCCTGCCCGACGCGTGCTCTGACCATGTCCACCGACTTCGACGAGCTTGTCGGCCCCACTCGCACCGGCCTCATCTACGACAAGGACGACCTCCTGGCTCCCGTGCCCGCAGGCGCCGTGGCACCTCCGCACCCGATGGTGGAGGGGACCGAGGACGGCGACTACTACCGGGGCGCGGTCACCGGTCCCACCCAGGCGCAGATCGACTGGGTGAGACAGGCCCGCCCCCAGGACCCCACCCTGTCCACTGCCCGCCCGGTCGCCGGTGACGGTCCTGGCAGCGGGTCCGACGTGGCCAGGGAGGCCGCGCGATGAGCCTCCTTCCCGTCCTAGCCCTGGTCCTGGCAGCTGCCGTGCCGTCTGCCGCCTCGTCCCTCGTGTCGTCCCTGGCGTCGTCTATCACCGCCGTCACCGCCTCTGTCACGGTGCCTTCCTTTGTCTCAGCCGCAGTACCTACCGCCCTGAGCGAGGCTGGCACCCTGTCGGTAGGGGAGAGCGTCCTGCTTGTCGTGGTCGCCCTGGTCACGGTGGCCTGCGGCCTGGGGGTGCTCACCGCCAGGCGTGCCGTGGTGGCGGCTGTCAACATGATCGGCATCATGATCTCTCTGGCCGTCCTCTACATCGCCAACGAGGCGCCCTTCCTGGGCATGACCCAGGTGGTGGTCTACACAGGGGCGGTCATGACCCTGGTCCTGTTCGTCATCATGCTGGTGGGCGTGGGCGGGGAGGAGCCTGTGGCGGGTGCCGGGGGCTCCTACCAGCTCCCTCTCATCGGCCTGCTGGGCCTGGGGCTGGCGACCCTCCTGGCTGCCGTCCTGCACCGTTCCCCCCTCCCGGCTGCGACGGGCCTGCAGGGTGGAGACGCCTCTACTCCGGACCGGATCGCCGAGGTCCTCCTCGGGGACCACGTGGTGACCATGGAGCTGACGGGGATCCTCCTGGTTGTCGCTGCCGTGGGCGCCCTGACGCTGACGCACCGCCAGCGGGTCCGTGCCCGACGCGGCCAGGCCGAGATAGCCGAGGAGAAGATGCGGGCCTACGCCGCCACCGGGGCGCACCCGGGGCAGAAGCCGGTCCCGGGTGTCTACGCCTCGACCAATACCGTGGCCGCCCCGGCGCTGGGTGCTGACGGTCAGGAGGTGACTGAGTCCGTGCCGCGCGTCCTACGGGCCCGTGGCCAGGGCATGGAGCTGTCGGAGGTCTCCCCTGAGATGGGGGTGGCCCAGCGCGCGGGAGAGGTTCTTGAACGCCAGGCCGGCTCCCGGACCACAGGGAAGGAGGCCGCAGGCGGCTCTGGCGACGGCTCAGCAGTGGGTCGGTCCGGGATGTCCTCTATGCCGGGCCAGGCCCCGCCTGTCGTCGAGCAGCCGGTGGCACCCTCACCTGTGCTGCGTGACACCTCGCAAAGCCCAGCATCCGGGCAGGAGGCGGCCGAGGGTGCTGAGGCCGCTGAGGAGGACACCGAGGAGAAGGAGAAGGGGGACCAGTGACTCTTCCTATCGCTGCCTACATCGTCCTGGCCTGCGTCCTGTTCACCCTGGGTGCGCTGACCGTGCTGCTGCGGCGCAACGCGATCATCGAGCTCATGGGTGTCGAGCTCATGCTCAACGCCGTCAACCTCGTCCTGGTGACCTTCTCCCGTCTTCACGGCGACCTCACCGGCCAGGTCTTCGCCTTCTTCGTCATGGTCGTGGCTGCGGCGGAGGTCGTAGTGGGCCTGAGCATCGTCGTGTCCATCTTCCGTACCCGCAGGTCCACGTCGGTTGACGACGTCAACCTGCTCAAGAGCTGACAGGGCTGAGAGGACTGACATGACTGTTGCGACCGGTATCGCCTCCGCGGCGTCCTCGGCTGCCTGCGTCCCCGTGCCCCCCCGGGTCCTTACCCCGGTCTCTCCGGTGCTGGCGGCGGACACGGTGGCCGTGGCCCAGCCGGCCACCGGCCTGGCTGGGCTGGCCTGGCTTCTCGTCGCCGTGCCGGCGGCTAGCGCCGCGGTGCTCCTGCTGGCAGGACGGCGCAGTGACTCCTGGGGCCACTGGCTGGGTCTTCTGGCCTCGTTGGTATCCGCTTGCCTGGGACTGGGGCTCCTGGCCCAGGTCCTGGCCCTGCCCTCCCAGGAGCGTGTCCTCAGTGTGAGCCTGTGGCACTGGTTCTCCTCCGCGGACCTGTCCGTGGACGTCGGGCTGCGGGTGGACCCCCTGTCCCTGACCTTTGTGGTGCTGGTGACCTTTGTGGGCTTCCTGATCCACCTCTACTCCGTGGCCTACATGGGTCACGACCGCGACCGGCGCCGGTTCTTCGCCTACCTCAACCTGTTTGTCGCCGCGATGCTGACGCTGGTGCTCGGCGACAGCTACGTCGTCGTGTTCGTCGGCTGGGAGGGCGTGGGACTGGCCTCCTACCTGCTCATCGGCTTCTGGAACACCGCAGAGGCGGACGCCCCCCGTGCCCAGCGGGAGAAGGCCGTGGACAACGCTGTTGCCGCAAAGAAGGCCTTCGTCATGAACCGTGTCGGCGACCTGGGCCTGCTGCTGGCCATGATGGCCCTGGTGTCGCAGGTAGGCTCGGTCGCCTTCGACACCGTCCTGCCTGCCGCAGCCCGAGGAGAGGTCTCGTCCGGGTGGCTGACGGCGATCGGTCTGTTCCTCCTCCTGGCTGCCTGCGGCAAGTCGGCCCAGTTCCCGCTCCAGGCCTGGCTGGGCGACGCCATGGCCGGCCCTACGCCGGTCTCCGCCCTCATTCACGCTGCCACCATGGTCACCGCGGGGGTCTACCTTATGGTCCGCTCCGGGCCGATCCTGGAGGGGGCGCCGCAGGTGCAGGTGGCCGTAGCCGCTGTCGGCGCCCTCACCCTGGTGCTGGGAGCCGTCATCGGCTGCGCCAAGGACGACATGAAGAAGGTCCTGGCGGCCTCCACGATGAGCCAGATCGGCTACATGATGCTGGGGGCAGGCCTGGGACCCGCCGGCTACGCCGTCGCCGTCTTCCACCTGTTGACCCACGGCTTCTTCAAGGCGCAGCTCTTCCTGGGTGCCGGCAGCGTCATGCACGCCATGGGCGACCAGGTGGACATGCGGCGCTTTGGCGCCTTGTACCGGGTTATGCGGGTCACCTGGGTGACGATGGGTATCGGCTGGCTCGCCATCCTGGGAGTTCCTCCCTTCTCAGGCTTCTGGTCCAAGGACAGGATCATTGAGGCCGCCTTTACCGGGGAGGGTGCTCAGCCCTGGGTCCTGGGGACGGTCGCACTGCTGGGCGCGGGCCTGACCGCCTTCTACATGTCCCGCCTCTTCTTCATGATCTTCCACGGCAAGGCCCGGTGGACCACGAGCAGCGACCTGGAGGGAGAGGTCCACCCTCATGAGTCCGGATGGCTCATGACCCTCCCGCTTATCGTCCTGTCGGTCTTCTCCCTGGGCCTGGGAGGACTGCTCAGCCAGGGGGAGGCCTTCACCACCTGGCTGGAACCGGTCACCGGGCACGTGGACCACTCCGCCCACGAGCCGGTCCTTCCTGTGACGCTCATCATGGGAGGTACTCTGGCGCTGGTGCTCCTGGGGGCGCTGGTCGCCTGGGTCATGTACGCGCGCCGTGAGGTGCCCACCGTGGTCCAGCCGGGCAGCGTCCTGGTGGAGGCGGCACGCCACGACATGTACCAGGACGCCCTCAACGAGGCCGTGGCGATGCGCCCGGGCCAGGGGCTCGTCGCGGCCACGCGGGCCGCCGAGCGCTACGTCGTCGATGGGGCCGTGGAGGGGGCCGCCGTCACCGCCTCGGCCGCGGGCAGCCTTCTCCGGCGTACCGAGTCCGGGTACGTGCGCTCCTACGCCGGGTACATGCTGGGCGGGACCGTCCTTGCCCTGGCCGCCGTCCTGGCAAGCAGGCTCTGAGAGGACACCGCCACATGCAGACTCTTCCCGCAACGCTGCCCGTCCTGACCATCATGGCGGTCCTGCCCCTGGCAGGCGCTGCCCTCCTGTGGCTCCTGCCTCCTCTGCGCCGCTACGCCCGCCTCCTGGGCCTGGCCGTGTCCCTGGCCGTGCTCGCGGTGGGGGTGTGGGCGCTGAGCATGTTCGACCTGTCCCAGGCGGGGACGGTCCAGCTGGCGCAGACCACCCCCTGGATTCCCTCCTTCGGTGCCTACTGGGCTCTTGGTGTCAACGGTCTGGGCCTGTCCATGCTCCTTCTGGGCGCCGTCTTGGTACCGGTGGTGCTGCTGGCCTCCTGGAAGGAGGTCCCCCAGGAGCGTCAGGCCCTTCTCACTGGCCTGGTCCTGGCCCTGGAGGCCTTCGTGGTGGTCATCTTCAGCGCACGTGACCTGTTCCTCTTCTACGTCTGCTTCGAGGCGATGCTGGTACCGGTTTACTTCCTCATCGGGTGCCTGGGCGGACCAGGGCGTCAGCGCGCAGCCCTGAAGTTCCTCCTGTACTCCCTGGCGGGGGGCCTGGTCATGCTCCTGGGCGTAGTCATGCTGGCTATCTACACCTCCGAGAACCAGGTCGGCTTCCTCATCGACACCATGGCGGGCAATCTGACCCTGTCCCCGACCATGTCCCGTTGGCTGTTCCTCAGCTTCTTTATCGCCTTCGCTGTCAAGGCACCCATGGTCCCCCTGCACACCTGGCTGCCTGATGCCGCCGAGCAGGCCACACCCGGCACCTCTGTCCTTCTCATCGGTGTGCTGGACAAGATCGGCACCTACGGGATGGTCACCCTGGTCCTGCCCCTGTTTCCTGAGGCCTCCCGATGGGCCTCCCCGGTCGTGGTGGTGCTGGCCCTGGTCTCAATCATCTATGGCGGCCTGGCCGCTGTCGCCCAGGACAACCTCTACCGCCTCATCTCCTACACCTCTGTCAGCCACTTCGGGTTCATGGTGCTGGGTATCTTCAGCGGGAGCCAGGTGGCCGCCACCGGGGCCATGGTCTACATGGTCGCCCACGGCCTGAGCATCGCCGGCCTCTACCTGGTGACCGGCTTTGTCGCCCGGCGCACCGGGACCGTCAACATCTCCGAGCTCGGCGGGCTAGCCCGTGTGATGCCAGTGGCGGCGGGGACCTTCCTGGTCTCCGGGCTGGCCTCGATCGCCCTGCCGGGACTGTCCGGCTTCGTCCCGGAGTGGATGGTGCTGACCGGGACCTTCTCCGTGTCGGTGCCCCTGGGGGTGGTAGCGGTGACCGGTGTCGTCATCGCGGCCGTCTACGTCCTGCTGCCCTACCAGCGGGTCTTCACTGGCGCCCCCTCCCCGGACAGGACGGGGCTGGGGGACCTGGAGGGCCGTGAGAGGCTGGTGCTGGTTCCGGTCGTGGGGGCCATGCTGGCCCTGGGCCTGGTCCCGGCACCGCTGACCGACCTCCTCGACGACGTCGGGGAGCAGGCCAGCACGGCCGTGAGCCAGCCGACGGCGCAGGTCACGGCCTCCGCGGGGCAGCAGCCCCTGCACGAACACGCACCGCTGCCCGAGCCACGGAAGGGAGCCTGACGTGACCTTCACCGGTCCTGTAATCGGCTGGGGAGCCCTGACCCCGGTCCTCATCGTCCTTGGCGGCGGGGTCCTGGGGGTCCTGGTGGAGGCGTTCGTGCCACGCCGCGCCCGCCTGGCCACCCAGACCCTGCTCAGCGTGGCGGCTGTCCTGGCCTCCGGGGCTGCTTTGACCCTGCGCTTCGAGCAGATGAACCTCCAAGGTCCCTCCCGCACCGCGGCCGGGCTCCTTGAGGACCCCTTTGCCCTGTCCAGTCAGGCGGTTCTGCTGGTCATCGGGTTCCTGTCCGTCCTGGTCATGGCTGACCGCACCGAGGTCGGTGACGGTGCCTTCGCCGCCCAGGCAGCGGATCGTCCCGGTAGCGCCGAGGAGTCAGAGTCCCTGCACGCGGGCTGGACCACGACCGAGGTCTTTCCGCTGGCCCTGCTCTCGCTGGGCGGGATGATGCTCTTCGGGGCCAGCAGCGACCTCATCACCCTGTTCGTCGTCCTGGAGATGGTCTCCCTGCCGCTGTACATCATGGCGGCCACGGCCCGGCACCGCCGTCTGCTGAGCCAGGAGGCGGCGCTGAAGTACTTCGTCCTGGGCGCCTTCGCCTCTGCCTTCCTGCTGCTGGGGGCCGCCTTTCTCTACGGGCTATCCGGCGCCGTGGACTACGAGACGATCGCCCTAGCCGCCCAGGGCGAGGCGGGTGCACAGGAGGGGTGGCTGCTCCTGGCCGGACTGGTTCTGGTCTGTGTGGGCCTGCTGTTCAAGATCGCGGCTGTGCCCTTTCACGCCTGGAGCCCCGACGTCTACCAGGGTGCACCGACACCGGTTACCGGATTTATGGCCGCCGGGGTCAAGGCGGCGGCCTTCTTCGCGCTGCTGCGCTTCTTCTACATGGTGGTGGGTCCGCTGAGCGCACAGCTGGCCCCCTTCCTGTGGACGGTTGCAGTAGCCACGATGGTCCTAGGGACCGTGGTCGGTGTCGTCCAGAAGGACGTCAAGCGCATGCTCGCCTACTCGGCCGTCGCCCACGCCGGGTTCATGCTGATCGCTGTCATTACCGACAATCCTCTGGTTGTCGCGCCGCTGACCTTCTACGCCCTGACCTACGGGGTGTCCACCGTGGGTATCTTTGGCCTCATCTCCCTGGTGCGCACACGTCATGACGGTGCGGTGGGTGCCGAGGCCAGCGACCTGGACTCTTTCAGGGGACTCGCCCGGCGCAGCCCGTGGGCTGCCGGGGCGATGACGGTCTTCCTCCTGTCCTTCGCCGGAATTCCTCTCACCGCCGGGTTCATGGCCAAGTTCTACCTCTTCGCCGCAGGTGTCCTGGGCGGGGGCACCTGGCTGGTCGTCGTGGGCGTGGCCTGCTCAGCCGTCTCGGCCTTCTTCTACGCGCGTCTTGTCGTGCTCATGTTCTTCCACGCGCCCCGGGGGGAGGACGGGCAGGACACGGTCGTGGTGGACAGCCAGGGGATGGTGACCACGGCGGTGACCGTGTCCGTGGTGGTCACGGTGCTGCTGGGCGTGTTCCCGCAGGCAGCGTTCGGACTCTTCGCCTAGGCGGCTATGCTCCTGCTGTGATCGGATCGATGCCCCTGAGCGCCCCCCAGCTGGAGGGACGTATCACCCCGGCCCTGGAGGCTGTCGAGAACCGCCTCCTAGAGGTAGTCACCAGTGCAGACGAGACGATCAACCCGCCTACCTCCCACCTGGCGGAGGCGGGGGGCAAACGTCTGCGGCCGGTACTGACCCTCCTCACCGCACAGCTGGGGGATCCTGGGCTGGCGGCGGGTGACGAGGTCCGCGACGCAGGCGTCGCCGTGGAGCTGACCCATATCGCTACCCTCTACCACGACGACGTCATGGACGAGGCGCCGCTGCGACGGGGCGCCCCCAGCGCTCAGACGGTGTGGGGCAACTCTGCCGCGATCCTGACCGGGGACGTGCTGGTGGCGCGTGCCTCCCAGCTTGTGGCCGGCCTGGGACCGCGGGCGGTGCTCGCCCACGCCAAGACCTTTGAGCGCCTGTGCATGGGACAGCTCCATGAGACCCTGCCCCGCCCCGCCGGCACCGACCCGGTGGAGCACTACGTCCAGGTCCTGGCCGACAAGACCGGCTCCCTCATCGCTGTCTCCGCCCGCTACGGTGCCATGCTCACCCGCGCCGGCAGGCGCACCGAGCACGTGGTGGAGGCCTTCGGTGAGAAGATCGGGGTGGCCTTCCAGCTGGCTGACGACGTCATTGACATCATCAGCGACTCGGAGACGACCGGCAAGACCCCGGGAACGGACCTGCGCGAGGGCGTGGACACGATGCCCGTGCTGCTCCTGCGCCAGGCGCTGGCCGCAGGCGAGCTCGATGCCGCCGGGCAGTCGATCCTGTCCACCCTGTCCACCGCCGACCTGGGTGACGACACGGTGCTGGCCGACGTCGTCATGCGTCTGCGCAGCCACCCGGTCCTTGAGCGCACACGGAGCATGGCGATGGAGTGGGCCAGGGACGCCGTGGAGGTCCTGGGCGGGCTGCACGACGCCGTCCTGGAGGGCACCAGGCAGCGACTGGCTGCCGGCCAGGTCACCGACCCCCGCGCCGTGGAGGCTGCCGTGGCTGACGCCCAGGAGCGGGTCCGCCATGTGCGCGACAGCATGGAGCAGTTTGCCCGGCTCCTGGTGGACCGAGCCGCCTAGCATCCTCACCGGTATCGTCAGCGGCGACTATCGGCGGCGACTATCGGCAGCGACCGTCGACAGCACTGCCGGTCCCGCCGCCTGCTCTCTCCCTGGTGGACCCGGCCTCCGGAGGCGGCTCGACTGCCTATGCGCCTGTGGCACTGGCCGTGTCGGGCTGCAGGCCGTGTGACGGGGACCTGTCCGGGTAAGGCTGTCCTGAGCTCGGGTCAGTCCCTACACTAGGGAGGCCTCCGAGCCGTCTCGCGGTACCGCCCTCGTGACACGTTCGACGTGTTTGTGCAGCCCCTGACCTGGCGCAAGGACAGGAAAGACAGGTCTGTGCCCCGGGTACCTGCCCCAGGACGGTGAGGACCCTGGCCCCGTCCCACCTGACAGGAAACCGACATTGACGACACCGACGACACCGACTCCACGCCCATTCTCCGTTGCCGTTATCGGCGCAGGCCCCGCCGGGATCTACGCCTCAGACATTCTTGTCAAGTCTGGGCTGGACGTGTCCATCGACCTGTTCGAGCGTCTCCCCGCGCCCTACGGCCTCGTGCGCTACGGGGTCGCCCCGGACCACCCCCGGATCAAACAGATCATCGTGGCGCTCTACAAGATTCTTCAACGCGGCGACATCCGCCTGATCGGCAACGTGGAGGTCGGCAGGGACGTCTCCGTGGCTGAGCTGCACGAGCACTACGACGCCCTGATCTTCGCCACCGGGGCCGACACTGACGCCCCTCTGGACATTCCGGGCGTGGAGGCTCCTGAGTGCTACGGGGGCGCGGACTTCGTCTCCTGGTACGACGGGCACCCGGACCACCCCCGGACCTGGGACCTCAGTGCCACGGAGGTTGCGGTCATTGGGGTGGGTAACGTCGCCCTGGACATCTCCCGGGTGCTGGCCAAGCACCCGGCAGACCTCATGACCACCGAGATCCCGGAGAACGTGGCTGAGGTCCTCCGGGAGGCGCCGACCACGGACGTCCATGTCTTTGGGCGCCGTGGCCCGGCCCAGGTCAAGTTCACCCCCCTGGAGCTGCGGGAGCTGGGGAAGCAGCCCGGCGTCGATGTCCTCGTCGACGAGGAGGACTTCGAGTACGACGAGGGCTCCCAGGCTGCCCTGGCCGCCTCCAACCAGCAGCGCCAGGTGGTCAAGGCGCTGGAGGGCTACGCGATGCAGGAGCCGGAGGACCTCACTGCCCCCCACCGGATCCACATCCACCTCTTCCAGGCTCCCACTGAGGTTCTTACCGACGAGGCCGGGCACGTGACCGGTCTGCGTACCGAGCGCACTCGCCTGACCGGGGACGGCAGCGTCGTGGGAACCGGCGAGTTCCGGGACTGGCCGGTCCAGGCGGTCTACCGGGCCGTGGGCTACGCGGGCTCCCCGGTGGAGGGACTGCCCTTCGACCGCGAGCGCCACGTGCTGCCCAACGAGGGTGGACGGGTCATCGCAGAGGACGGCCAGCCGCTCGCCGGTGTCTACGCCACCGGGTGGATCCGTCGCGGGCCGGTGGGTCTTATTGGCTCCACCAAGTCTGACGCCCAGGAGACTGTCGCCAACCTGGTGGCCGATGCCCGGGCCGGGCTTCTCCACGCGACCGCGCAGGAGGACTCCCAGGTCGGCCACGACGCCCTGGTCGCCCTCTTGGAGGAGCGCGGCGTGCCCTATACCACGTGGGAGGGGTGGGAACTGCTGGACGCCTATGAGCGCGAGCTTGGCAGTGCCTGGGGTGAGGTCGAGGGCGGCCGGGGCCCGCGCGAGCGCGTCAAGGTGGTCTCTCGAGAGGCTATGACCGCGGTCTCGCGCTCCACGGAGGCCCCTGACGACCTGATCGGCCAGCCGGAGGCTGACCGTGTACCTCACCGCGTCGCCCACCGTCTCCAGGACAACGTAGAATCGGCTACCTGACCGCGCACCGGCCGCCTGGCGGCCGGTGCGCGGTCAGGACGCGTCATCCAGCCGCGCTGGCCGCAGGGGCCGGGTGTCGGCTGCCCCCCGCTGACGGAAGGCAGGCCCATGCGAGTCGGTATCCCCACTGAGGTCAAGGACAACGAGTTTCGCGTCGCGATCACTCCGGCCGGTGTCCACGCGCTGGTCCAGCGCGGGCACGAGGTCCGTGTCCAGACGGGTGCGGGCCTGGGATCGGCGATCGCGGACCAGGACTACGCTGCGGCAGGGGCGGTCCTGGTAGAGGGGGCTGCGCGGGTGTGGGCGGAGTCGGACCTGGTCCTCAAGGTCAAGGAGCCGGTGGCGTGCGAGTACGAGCACATGCGTCCCGGGCAGGTGCTCTTCACCTACCTTCACCTGGCCGCTGACCGACGGCTGACCGAGGAGCTCCTGTCTCGCGAGATCACCTCCGTCGCCTACGAGACGGTCGAGACTGACGACGGCTCCCTGCCGCTCCTGGCCCCCATGTCCGAGATCGCCGGGCGCCTGGCTGCCCAGGTCGGTGCGGACCAGCTGCTGCGGCCCAGCGGGGGCTCCGGGGTGCTCCTGGGCGGTGCCTCGGGGGTGCGTCGGGGACGGGTAGCGGTCCTGGGAGGTGGGACCGCAGGCCTGTGCGCGGCCCAGGTCAGCCACGGCATGGGTGCCGACGTCACCGTCTTCGACATCAGCCCGACCAGGATGCGCTACATCGAGGAGGTCTCCGGCAGACAGATCCGTACCCGCTTCTCCACGGAGCTGGACGTGGCCCAGGCCTGTGCCGAGTCAGACCTCGTCATCGGCGCCGCCCTGGTGCCCGGGGGGCGGGCACCCCACCTGGTAACCCGTGAGATGGTGGCTGCCATGCGCCCGGGCAGTGTCCTGGTGGACGTCGCCATTGACCAGGGAGGCTGCTTTGAGGACTCCCGCCCGACCACGCACGCCGCGCCCACCTTTGAGGTGGAGCAGGTCACCTTCTACTGCGTGACCAACATGCCCGGGGCCGTCCCCCATACCTCTACCTACGCGCTGACCAACGCCACCCTGCCCTACGTCACCGTCCTGGCGGACCGGGGCTGGCGGGAGGCCTGTACAGCCCGGCCGGACCTGGCCCGGGGCCTGACCACCTACGGGGGCGTCCTCTACACCCGTGGCGTGGGCGAGGCGCTGGGGATGGCCACCGGCTCCGTGGCCGACCTGCTCGAGGGTACAGAGGTATCCTGACGGCTTTCTGCCCGCGCACCAGGATCCCCTCAGGGCGCCAGGTCGCATCTGAAGACTCAGGAGACCTTGATGACCACACCGATCGGCTCCCTTGCCCCCACACACTGGTACAACCTCGCGGCGGACTTCCCTGAGCCCGTGCCACCTCCCCTGCACCCGGGGACGCGTGAGCCGCTGCGACCGGAGGACCTTGAGCACCTGTTTCCTCGCGAACTCATCAACCAGGAGCTTTCCACCGAGCGCTTCATCGAGATTCCCCAGGCAGTGCGTGAGGTCTACGCCAAGTGGCGTCCCTCCCCGCTTATCCGCGCCGACCGCCTGGAACGGGCACTGGGTACCCGGGGCAGGATCTTCTACAAGTATGAGGGGGTCAGCCCGGCTGGCTCGCACAAGCCCAACACCGCCGTCGCCCAGGCCTGGTACAACGCCCAGGAGGGAACTACCCGGCTGACCACGGAGACCGGGGCCGGGCAGTGGGGCGCCTCCCTGGCCCTGGCCTGCTCCCTGTTCGGGATGAGCTGTGAGGTGTGGCAGGTACGCTCCTCCTACGAGTCCAAGCCCTACCGGCGCTACCAGATGGAGGTCTACGGCTCGACCTGCCACTCCTCACCGTCTGACCTGACCCGGGCGGGCCGGGACGTCCTGGCCCGGGACCCGCAGACCACTGGAAGCCTGGGCATGGCCATCAGCGAGGCGGTCGAGGTGGCTGCGGCCAGCGATGACGTCCACTACGCCCTGGGGTCGGTACTCAACCACGTCATGCTGCACCAGACGGTGATCGGGCTGGAGGCTGTGGCCCAGTTGCGCCAGGCCGGGGTGGACCAGCCCGACGTCGTTTTCGGCTGCGCTGGTGGTGGCTCCAACCTGGCGGGCCTGTCCTTCCCCTTTATCGGGCGCAACCTCACCGAGGGCACCAGCAGCCGTGTCGTCGCCTGCGAGCCCGCGGCGTGTCCCACGATCACCCAGGGGGAGTACCGCTACGACGTCGGAGACGTCGCTGGCACGACCCCGATGATGAAGATGTACACCCTTGGGGCGGACTTCGTGCCGCCTGCCATCCACGCCGGGGGCCTGCGCTACCACGGCATGGCCCCCATGGTCTCCCACGCGGTCCACCTGGGCCTCATGGACGGTGTCGCTGTCTCCCAGGAGGACGCCTTCGCCGCAGGCCTGCTCTTTGCCCGCAGCGAGGGAATCGTCCCGGCCCCAGAGTCCACCCACGCCGTAGCAGCCGCTGTGGAGTACGCCCGCGAGGCGAGGCAGGGCGAGGTTATTCTCATCGGCCTGTCCGGAAACGGGGTCCTTGACCTGCCCGCCTACGAGGCCTATCTCTGACCGGCCTGCTCCTGACCGGCGTATTCCTGGCCGCTGTCCCTCGGCAGGAGCCTGTCGAGGACTCCCACCTGGACCCGCTGCTTTAACCTGTTCCTGGAGGCGTGGCAGGTGGTGCCTAGGAGCCTGCCGGAGGTTCGGACATTGCTGGCTCACAGGGAGGGGTCAGGATATACGTACAGGCTTTTGATAGCCTTCAACCATGAACGGGACGAGCCATTACAACGGCCTCAAGACCGCCATCCTCCTGGGTGGCATGTGGGGTCTGCTCATTCTGATCGGGTACGTCCTGGCCCAGGGCACAGGGTCGTCGGTCTGGCTGTTCGTCATGCCGCTTATCGGCGTGGCCCAGACGGTCTACGCCTACTGGAACTCCGACAAGATCGCGGTGCGCTCCATGGGGGCGATTGAGGTCTCCGAGGCCCAGTACCCGCAGATGTACGCCATCGTGCGTGAGCTGTCCACCTCGGCCGGGCAGCCGATGCCCAGGCTCTACGTGGCGCCCACGGTGAGCCCCAACGCCTTTGCCACCGGACGCGACCCCCAGCACGCCGCTGTGTGCTGTACCCAGGGCATCCTTCAGCTTCTTAACGACCGCGAGCTGCGTGGGGTGCTGGGGCATGAGCTGTCCCACGTGTACAACCGGGACATCCTTACCGGCTCGGTGGCGGCGGGGATCGCGGGAGTTATCTCCTCGGTCTCCACCATGGCGCTGTGGTTCGGGGGAGGCCGCGACCGCCGTGACGGCGGCAACGTTGTCGTCGTCATGCTGCTGGCCCTCCTCGCGCCGATGGCCGCCGCCCTCACGCAGTTTGCCATCTCGCGCACGCGCGAGTTCGACGCCGACCACGACGGTGCCGTCCTCACGCACGATCCGTTGGCGCTGGCTAGTGCCCTGCGAAAGCTGGAGACCGGCGTCAACGCCGCCCCGCTGGCCCCCAGCCCCAAGGTCGAGCCGGTCTCGGCCATGATGATTGCCAACCCTTTTGGCTCGCGCGTGCGCAACCTCTTTGCCACCCACCCGCCCATGGACCAGCGCATCGCTCGACTGGAGAGGATGGCCGGGTACTGACAGCGTACTGACAGCAAGGCGGCGGAGGCCTCCCCGCGTGCCTGCCTGGCATAAACGGCGGGGCCGTGGTGGGCCTGTGGTAGGACAGGGTGGGTGGATGGTGCCCGGACGCTGCCAGCCCTGACAGGCTCTGCTGACTTTTCTGCTGACTTCGCCTCACGTCTTGAGCGCGAGGCCAGGGCGGGGCGAGTCTCAGGCGTGGAGCCCGCAGCCGTGTCGGTCACCCGGCTGGGGGCTGGCGAGAGCTTCACCGCCTGGCTGCTACGGGCAGAGGAGGCTGCGCAGGGAGCGCGCCAACCGCCACGCGTGGTGCGAGTGGTGCGTCGTCCCGCCGAGGAGCGGCCCCGCTCCCTGAGAGGGGAGTACGAGGCGCTGTCACGTGTGCCACCGGACCTGGGGTCGCACGGTGTGGCCCTGGAGGAGGACAGTGACAACGCCCTGGGTGCCCCCTATGTGGTGACCACCTACGTGCCGGGGCGGGTCGTACCTGGGCAGGAGTGGACACCCCGTCTGGCCTGTGCCCTGGCAGAGCAGGTGGCCCGTCTGCACCACCTGCTGGGAGGGGCGCAGACGGCCGGGGAGGGGACGGCTGGATCTCGGCTCCAGCCCGGTCAGGCTCGTCACCCCGGTGCCCTGCGAGAGGCCGAGGCGGTCCTGGGGTGGTGGAGGTCCCACCACCCCGACGTGCTGAAGGAGCCGCGGGTGTCGCGTCTGCTTGCCCCGTGGTGGCGGGCGCTGGTCACCCTCGACCCGGTGACGGTGGGGGTGCCCCTGCACCCGCTCATCCACGGGGACCTGGTGGTCACCAACGTGGTCGTGGGCACCGGTGGTATCCCCCGGCTTATTGACTGGGAGTGGGCAGGGCCAGGGGACCCAGCCAAGGACCTGGCCCTCATCGGAGGAGAGGTGACGGGCGGGCCCTGGTACGCCCACCTGTCCCGGAAGGCAGTCACGGACATGGTCTCCTGCTACGTGGCGGCTCGCAGCCGACTGGCTCGGTCGCAGGCCGCGGACAAGGGCAGGAACCTGGTCAGGGACTGTGAGGGCGCCGGGGGCAGTGGCGAGAAGCATGACGAGCAAGTGCGCCGCCTGCTGGCTCGGCGTGACGCCTGGGAGCTGGTGGACCGGCTGTCCAACCTGCTGTACTGCCTGAGCCGCAGAGGGCAGGAGGACTACCTCCGGTGGGCCGGGCAGCTGGCAGAGAGCCTGGGGGCTCGCCTGACGGCACCGCCGGACGAGCCCCCAGGCTGAGGGTCTGGACTGGCTACATGCTGCACCGAGGTGTACCGGGTCCTCACAGAACGACGAGCACGTCAGTCATCTGTAAGGACCCGGTACACCTGTGAGGATTCATCCGTTATGAGAGGACGGGGCAGTAGCACCGGGGACGCCCAGGCGCCGCTGCAGCCAGACGAGCTAGTCCTGCGGCTCACCCAGGCAGAAGACGAAGTCGTAGTCGGTCTGGGAGATGCCGAACATGGTGTAGTGGTTGAACGACCACGCGAAGGAGCTCCCCGACTCGACTCCCGCCTCAGCGCATGGGTGCTCGGTGGTGATGCCTGCGGTCGCCAGGGAGAACTGGTCGATGTGGTGGAGGACAGCCTGCACCGGGTAGGCGCCTGGAACGCAGTCGCTCTTGGTAGCGTCAGGGGACTCTGCCTCAATGTCGTCAATGGTGAGGCAGCCCCCCTCCTCCACGGTGCTCAGCGCCTGCTCGGGGTCGTTGTCCTTGGGGATGAGGCAGAGCTTTTCGAACACGGCCTCCGTCCCCGGGGCGTCGACGCAGTCGGTCATGCCCTCTGACCAGAGGTTGGCTACCACCCGGTACACAGCGTCCTCGGAGTCGCAGTCAACCACGACGGGCTTCTCGTTTGAGGGGGAGTCGATGCACTGGTCGGCCTGCGCCTCCGTAGCAGGCACGGAGGGGGTACGGGTAGCCAGGTAGATGCCGCCTGCGGCGACTGCCCCCAGGACTAGCACGGCTACCAGAGTGACAGGTATCCACAGCCTGCGGCGCCTCCTGGGCGAAGCGGCTGCCGGAGAGGGCTGGCTGGCGGTGTAGGGAGGAAGGCCGCTCGGGCTGGGAGAGCCCGGGGGAGTGGGGTGAGTCATGGTGGATCTACCTGCTGATGCTGAGTAGGGACGAAGGGGGTCGGCCTGACGCCGAGAACCGGTTAGAGGTTATCTCTAAGGATCATCCTCTGCTTAGTGGTTTCGACGTGTGGTTGTGAGGTGCCCCCCACTGTCAGCGGTAGTTGACAAACTGCAGGGCGGCGTCCACGTCGAGCTCCTTGAGCAGGGTGATCACTGCCTGGAGGCTGTCGCGCGACTTGGAGGAGACCCGGACCTCGTCGCCCTGGATGGTGGCCTTGACCCCCTTGGGGCCCTGGTCGCGCACGGCCTTGGTGACCTGCTTGGCCACGTCCTGGCTCAGCCCCTCCCGCAGCGGGCAGACCAGCCGGTAGAGCCTGCCCTGGGGGCGGGGCTCGCGGTCCCCCAGATCGAGGGCCTTCAGCGAGACCCCGCGGCGGAAGAGCCGGGACTCCAGGACGTCCAGGATGGCCAGGACGCGCTCGGGGCTGGTGGCCTCCAGGGTGATGACGTCTCCGTCCAGGGAGACAGAAGCGTCCACGCCACGGAAGTCGTAGCGCTGGGAGATCTCCTTGGCGCACTGGTTGACGGCGTTGTCCACCTCCTGGCGGTCAAGGCGGGAGACGACGTCGAAGGAGGACTCGGATGCCATGGTGTGAGTGCCTTTCTGCGGGGACGGTGCGGAGCCTGTGCTGTGGCGGTTGCGGGCCTCTCCCGGGAGGTGGTGCCGTGGGGCGGCCCGGGCTGGTCGGGCCATCGTGCCATGGATCTGGCGGGTGTGAGAAGGGTCCCACAGCGCTGATTGGCGCCGCGTCTGCCGACCTTGTTATCCTTCCACAGCACCACGTGACCTGCTTCAGGGGAGCGTGGGTGACGGCGGGTTGCCCGAGCGGCCAATGGGAGCTGACTGTAAATCAGCCGCGGAATGCTACGGGGGTTCGAATCCCTCACCCGCCACTGTGGCCACCTCGGTGGTCATGAGCCACCCGGGTGAGGTGGTGCAGCAGTGAGCGAAGCCACGGGGAGCTGGATTGCGCGAGCGTTTCTGGTCTGCCTACGATTCGGCTCGTTGCCCCGATAGCTCAGTAGGCAGAGCGTCTCCATGGTAAGGAGAAGGTCAAGGGTTCGATTCCCTTTCGGGGCTCTGGCGCGGCGGGGCGGAGGGCTCCCGTCCGTGTCCGATTGGCGAGGTAGCTCAGCTGGTTAGAGCGCACGACTCATAATCGTGAGGTCGAGGGTTCGAGTCCCTCCCCCGCTACGTCAGCTTCGAGCGCGTCAGCAGCTGCTCGAGGATCTATGCAGAGGAGACAGCCGTGGCCAGCAAGTCCACCGACGTTCGCCCCAAGATCACTCTGGCCTGCTCGGAGTGCAAGGAGCGCAACTACATTACGAAGAAGAACCGCCGCAACACGCCAGACCGCCTTACCCTGTCCAAGTTCTGCTCCCGGTGTGGACGGCACACGCAGCACCGGGAGACCCGCTGAGCGCGTTCTTGTACCGTCCTTCGCCCCCTGCCGGGGCGGCGGGTAAGTGGGACCGGTCCCCCCAGCCCCAGGCTGGGGGGCCGTTCTTATTTCTGCGAGTTTTTGTCTCCCTTTCCCCCTGTGCTCGGGTGCACGTCCGCGTGGCTGGAAGAACACATTCACGCAGGTAGCAGGTGCTATAAAGGTAGGAATGGATGCTCGGCTCCGGGCGCGCTCCGGCAGGGGCTGCAGCGGGAGCTGAGCGGGAGAGGAGCGGGTACGTTGGTCGCGACCCAGACAGTGACCACGCAGACAGAGTCCCCTGCGCCCCCTGAGTCCTCTGACCAGGAGGTACATGAGCCAGAGGAGTCCTGTGGCCAGCAGCCCCCGTCTTCCTGGGGCCAGGGCGAGCATCGCTACCGTCGGCTGGACGGGGTGGAGATGGGGGCGTGGCGCTCCTTCCTAGCCGCCTCGACCTTGGTGATCGCCCGACTCAACCACGACCTTGAGGCCGAGTGCGGCATCTCCATGCACGAGTACGAGATCCTCGTGCGCCTGTCCGAGGCCCCTCACCGCTCGATGCGCATGTCGGCCCTGGCCGACGACGTCAGTCACTCCCGCTCGCGTCTGACGCACACTGTGAGGCGGATGGAGAAGGAGGGCTATGTGGTGCGCGTCGCCTGTCCCTCGGACAGGCGCGGCGTCAACTGCGAGCTGACAGAGGCCGGGTTGGCCTTCCTGCGCGAGGTGGCCCCGGTCCACCTCGACGGGGTTCGCCGTCACCTCTTGGACCGCCTCAGCCGGGACCAGCTGACGTTGATGGCTGAGTTGATGGGCGCCGTTGCCGACGTCTCCTGAGGTGCCCGCCCGCTCTTCCCGGGGCCCGAGCGCAGGGCACCGGGGAAGGGGTGACGTCTTGTCGCAGTGACGAGCTGCGCGCGCCACGGGTGCCGTGCTGCTACGGGGACTGCGCTGTCGGGTTGTCGTGTGTGCCTTGTGAGGCGCGCGGTGGCGGCAGGAGGGAGGCGAGCTGGTCCCACACGGCGGCCAGGGCAGGCAGCACAGGCATGTCACCCCAGGTCCGTGCCGGGCGCGGCACCTTCCAGGTGGTGCGGTCCTCCCGGGGCTCCAGACGGCTCCACGCCAGGGCGACGGACTCCGCGTCCGCCGGGGTCAGGTGGTCCCAGGCCCGGTCTGAGGGCGCCTGGGCCACAAAGGTGGTATAGGACCAGTCAGGGTGCCGCTGGGTCTGTGACCCGCCGAGAACCAGGAGCTGCGCAGGCAGCCCGGTCTCTTCCTGGCACTCCCGCAGTGCCGCCTGCGCGGGTGACTCGCCGTCAGCGACGGCACCGCCAGGCAGTCCCCAGGCACTGCCGTGGTGGGTCCATGGTGCCCGCAGCTGGAGCAGGACCTCCAGTCCCTGGGTGCCGGAGGTAGCGGCGCCCAGGCGCCAGACCAGCAGGCCCGCAGCGCCATTGACGCCCCAGTGGCGCTGTCCGCACCGGCACTGGACCCACCCGTCGCCGGGGTGGCGCGCACCGGAGGCACTCATCCCTGTGCTGCCTGCCGCTCCCATAGGTCCGTCCAGGTCACCCCTAGCCCGGCCAGGAGCCGACGCAGCAGCGGCAGTGAGATGCCCACGACGGCGTGCGGGTCGCCCTCGACGCTGTCGATGAACGCACCGCCCAGGCCGTCAATAGTGAACGCCCCGGCGCAGTCCAGCGGCTCGCCGGAGGCCACGTAGGCGTCGATCTCCTGGTCCGTGGGGCAGCCGAAGCGTACAAGGGCCGAGCCCACCGCGCCGGCCGTGGCGCCGTCGCAGGTGCGTACCAGGAAGTGGCCGGTGTGGATAACCCCGCTACGGCCCCGCATGGAGCGCCAGCGGTCCCTGGCCACGTGCGCGTCGGCTGGCTTGCCGACGACGGCCCCGTCGATCTCCAGCATGGAGTCGCAGCCCACGACGACCTGGGCCTCCTGCGGCAGCGTGCGCGCGGCCACCTCGATCGCCTTGGCCTGGGCCAGGGCCTGGACCTGGGCAGCGGGGGAAGGGTGTGCCCGGCCCTGGGAGGTGGTTCGCAGCTCCTCCAGCACCGTGTCCTCGTCCACGTGGGAGACTCGCACCAGGGGGTCGACCCCTGCGGCGCGCAGGGTGCTCAGGCGGCCGACGGACCGGGAGGCCAGGAGGATCACGCTGTCCACTCTAGCGGCCCGCTGCCGCTGGCGGCCACGTCCCCGGCGGGACTTTCTCGGTGGGACTTTCCCGGTGGGGAGGTAGGCGCTTAAGGTTGTGCCGTGGACCATGACCGCTCGGGCAGCAGAGGCTTTCGTCGGGTCGTGACGGTGCCGGAGACCGCTTCCACCCAGGACGACCTGCGTGATGCGCTCGTTCGCGGCGAGGAGGGGTGGCCGCACCTGTCTGCGCTGCGGGCGCTCCGGCAGACCGCAGGCAGGGGGCGCCAGGGGCGCTCCTGGCAGACGCCGGCTGAGGGGGCGCTGACAGTCTCGGTGGTCCTCAGGCCCCTGGTGGGAGCGGACCGGCTGGACTGGCTGCCGCTCGTGGCGGGACTGGCCGTGCGTGAGAGCCTGCTGCCGCTGACGGAGGGCGTGCCGTGGAGGCTGGGCCTGAAGTGGCCCAATGACGTCGTTGCCGTTCCCGAGGGCGCTGACGTCCCTGACGTGCCCGGGTGGGCGGGCACGCGCAAGGTCGCCGGGGTCCTGGCGGAGCTGGTGGTCCCCGGCGTCGGCCCGGCCTCCTCCGCTGAGGGAGCGGCTGCCGGGCGCGACGGCTCGCAGGGCGCTGCCGCGGACGAGGCCGCGGCCTGCCGGGTGCAGGCGCCTGGTGTCGTCCTGGGGATCGGGGTCAACGTCGGCCAGGACAGTGAAGGCCTGCCGGTGCCCTGGGCGACCTCTCTGCGCCTACTGGGCTCCTCGGCACGACCTGAGGACGTGATGGCGCTGCTGGGTCGCACCCTGGCGGCCCGTGTGGGGCAGTGGGAGGATGCGGGAGGGGACCCCGACGCCGGTGACGGCCACCTGGGACGGGAGCTGCGGGCGGTCTGCACGACCCTGGGTCAGCAGGTCAGTGTCCGGTCTCCTGCGGGGGTGGTACGTGGTACCGCCAGGGACGTCACTCCTGAGCTGGTGGTGGACACCCCCGACGGGCCGCAGTGTCTTCGCGCTGGTGAGGTCTCAGTACGGCGCCAGGACCTCTCGGAAACCACGTTGTGACCGCCACGGGCGAAATTCTGGATAACGTACTGTGAGGCTGTGGCGATGACAAGCATCGCCGTGTGACCCGCGCTACTCTGTCGTGGTGAGACGGGACGGACAGAGCCCCCGGGGCCGACAGCCGCAACTTTCCAGGGCTGAGGACTGGGCCACCCTTGCGGGCCACGAGAGGCTGCTGCTGGGTGAGCGCCCCAGCCTGACGCTCGCGCAAGTCGCCGAGCAGGCGGGCGCCAGCCTCGAGACAGCCCAGCGCTTCTGGCGGGCCATGGGGTTCGCCGACGTCGCCCCCGACGAGGTCTGCTTTACCCGCCATGACGTCGACGCCCTGCGTGACACGCTTGCCCTCATCAACGAGGAGGGCTCCTTCCGGATGCGGCTGCCCAGCGCCCTGGAGCTGCTGCGCGCGCAGTCCTACACGATGGACAGGCTGGTCCTGTGGGAGCTGGAGACTCTCGTGGCTGACATCGGCGACCGGCTGAGGCTGGACGACACCTCGGCGCGGCTGGTTGCGCTGGACCGTGTCGGGGAGATGATCGAGATCCTCTCCCGCCAGCTGACCTACGCCTGGCGGCGCCACCTGGCCTCCCTCATCGGCCGCACCGATGCGGAGGTCGCTACCCGCGGCCAGGAGGAGGCGGGTCCTGATCTCTACCCTCTGACCCGTTCCCTGGGGTTTGTCGACATCGTGTCCTTCACCCAGCGGGCCCAGCGGATGGGTAAGCAGGACCTCACCCTCATGCTGGAGGACTTTGAGAACACGGCGCGCGATGTCGTCACCTCCCGTGGGGCCAGGGTGGTCAAGACTATCGGGGATGCTGTGATGTATATCTCAGACGACTTGCCTACTGCGGCGGACGTGGTCACGTCCCTGGTCGAGGAGCTCCAGAGCGGTCCCGAGGCGATCCGTGTACGCGCCTCCCTGGTCCAGGGACGCGTGGTCTCACGCTCCGGGGACGTCTTCGGCCCTACCGTCAACCTGGCCTCCCGGCTGGTGGACGCTGCGGAGCCGGGGGGGATACGCATGGACGAGGCCACAGCCATGGCCATTCTTCACGGCCCGGTGGCCTCCCGCTACCGGGTGGGGCAGTGCCACGAGGTTGTTGCCAAGGGCCTGGGACAGATCATTCCCTGGTCCCTGGAGCGGGTCTGAGCGCGAGGCCGCGTCTGCCCGGCCCGGGGGCCTGACCCGCGCGTGTACTGATGCCGGGCGTCCTGTGGGCTCCTGGCACATTCTGCGCGGGCAATCCGGTTCCCACTGCCGTGAGGCGACCCACGTGTGTCTTTATCCGTCTCCAGGATGATGACGTCACGCCCCGTTGTCGCTTACGATCACTAGCGTGACCACAGTTCTGCTTGTCGAAGACGACCCCGCTATCTCCGAGCCGCTCGCCCGGGCCTTCGGTCGGGAGGGCTACGCCGTTCTCACTCACGGCACCGGCAAGGGTGCCCTGGAGGAGGTTGCCAGCGCTGACATCATCGTGCTTGACCTCGGTCTGCCTGACGTCGACGGCCTGGACGTCGCCCGGCAGGTGCGCGCCCAGGGACTCACCATTCCTATCCTGATGCTGACAGCGCGCAGCGAGGACACGGATCTCGTGGTTGGGCTCGACGCTGGTGCCGACGACTACGTCACCAAGCCCTTCCGCCTCGCCGAGCTCCTGGCCCGAGTGCGTGCCCAGGTGCGCCGCGCCTCCGGGGAGGCCACGGAGGACGAGCTGACCATCGGGGACATCCGGGTGGATGTTGCCGCCCACAGGGCCTTTGTTGCCTCTCGCGAGCTGCAGCTGACCACGCGTGAGTTCGAGCTGCTACGGGTGCTCGTGCGTGGCGGCGGTGCGGTCGTCCATGCTGAGGACGTCCTCAAGGAGGTCTGGGGGGAGGACCCCACGGGGACTCCCCAGACGCTCCAGATGCACGTCGCCTGGCTGCGGCGCAAGCTGGGTGACGACGAGGACGCCCCGCGTCGGCTGCTCGCCCAGGGCGAGGGATACTGCCTGGCCGAGGGGTGAGCAGTGTCCCGGCCACGTGCTGGCGGGTGGTGAGGCCGTCCGGGGCGGGCAACCCGCCCTGCGGGCGTCCTGCTGGGGCGGGCAGGGTTCGCGGATAATCGCCTTGGGAGGGCTGCCGAGCCACAGAGGAGGGGACGCGCATGCGCCGTCGAGCAATGGCGATGACTATGAGGACGGTCCTGGTGGCGGTGATCCTCCTGGGGGTGCCTCTGGGGGGTGCCTGGGTCATTATCGCCCTGCGGACCACGGCTGGCGGCAGCGCTCGGATCCAGGTGGTGGCTACGGTCCTGCTCACCCTGGTCGCCCTGAGCTCGGTGGCCGTAGCGGCGGCCTCCGTCGTGGCCTCCAAGGCGGCCCGGCGTATCTCAGCGCCGTTGATCTACCTGGCGGCCGAGGCGGAGCAGCTGGGCAGCGGCCAGGTCCGGCCCCGGCTGCGTTCCTCCGGGATCGAGGAGATCGACCTGGTCCAGGCTGAGCTGGTGCGCTCCGCCGAGCGTGTCGCGGGGCGCCTGGCCGCCGAGCGGCAGTTTGCCTCCGACGCCTCCCACCAGCTGCGCACCCCGTTGACCAGCCTGTCGCTGAGGCTGGAGGAGATCGAGCTTCTTGCCTCGGAGGAGGAGGTACGCAAGGAGGCCCGGGCCTGCCTGGAGCAGGTGGAGCGTCTGACGGGAGTGGTGGAGGACCTCTTGCAGGTCTCCCGCCGTACCGGGGGCGGGACCACGGAGGCCCTCCATCTCAGCGAGGTCTTTGCCCAGCAGGAGGAGGAGTGGGGTCCCGCCTTTGAGGCGGCGGGACGCAGCCTCACCTTCGTTGACGAGGTCCGCCAGCCTGTCCTGGCGACCCCCGGCTCCCTGGCCCAGGTGCTGGCCACCATCATTGAGAACTCCTTGCGCTACGGGGCCGGGACGACTGAGGTCAGCGTGCGCAGCGCTAACGGCGGGCACGGCGTCTTTATCGACGTGGCCGACCAGGGTGAGGGCGTGGCGGAGGACATCGCCCAGCACGTCTTTGAGAGGAACGTCTCCGGCCACGGCTCCACCGGGGTGGGGCTGGCTCTGGCCAAAGACCTTGTGGAGGCCGACGGTGGCCGTATCGAGCTCTCCCGGCGGTGCCCAGCCGTCTTCTCCGTCCTCCTCAACGCCGTGCCCAAGTCGCTGGACCCCAACAACGTGCTGCCGCAGGGCGCGCTGGTCTCAGTGGGACGTCGACGTCGGTTCTGAGCGTCGTCGTCGCGGGCCCGGTGAGTCCGCCGTCGGCTCCGCGTCGGTGCCGGGCTCCTCATGAGCACGGTTTTCCGACGGCTACCTCACCGGTGCCCCCCGGTGCCGAGGTTATGGCGAGGCAGCAGGCTCTATGAGGTGCCCTGTGAGAGGTGGTCTGCGCCGCTGGGTTGCTGGCTGGCAGCGGTGCCGGCCGATACCGGTGTAGCGTCGGATGGTCTGGTGCTGGCGGGCGTGGCGTCGGCTGAGGTCGGCGGGCCGGGGCGCTGCGGCGTCCCGGTGAAGACGACGTAGTGGTAGAACAGGAACCGGAAGGCTGTGCTCAGGACGAAACCGACGACGTAGGCGGCGATGTTGTCCGCCAGCGCGGAGGTCAGGCCCAGGAGGTGGTGCGTCGCCAGGAGGCAGGACTGGGTGATGACCAGGCCCCCGAGGTTGGCGCTGGCGAAGAGGAGCGCCTCGCGTGCCAGGTTGTCCTGAGTGCGGCCACGGTAGGTCCACATCCGGTTCGCTACCCAGGAGTACGCGGTCGCGGTTGCGGCCGCAACCGCGTTGGCGGTGTTGGGGTGGCCGGCCAGGACCGCGACGGGGCCGCGCTGGAGCAGGTTGAACAGGCTGATGTCGATAAGGAAGGCCGACGCGCCCACCAGACCGAACTGGACAAGCTCGCGCACCCACGCCACCACCCGGTCCCTGGCTGAGGTAGGGGGAGGTGCTGCGGACATGGAGGGCATCCTAGGGAAGATTTGGTGGACCGTGCGCCACCTGCTCGTGGGTGCCGTGTTGTCGGAAGGCACAGCGGCACGTGGCACAGGTGGGTTCACCGGGGCGGTGAGGCTGCTCTAGGGGACCCACTGGATCTCCACGCTGCCCAGGGCCCAGACCCAGGACACCCAGAACAACTGGCCGACAAGGCCAGCCAGCAGGAGTGCCGCACGCGCGCGCGTGGTCCGTGCTCGTCGTGCCAGGCTCCAGGCCACGGGAGCCAGAGGTAGGAGGATTCGTAGTACCGAGGACGTCGGGTCGAAGAAGGCCAGCAGGTAGAGGATGTAGCCCAGGCACCAGAACCAGGCCGCAGCCCCGAGGCGGCGCAGCGCAGGTGCGGTCAGGAGAAGGACCGCGCCTGCCAGGACCAGGAGGAGAAGCAGCCAGGACAGGTGGTGACCCACCCACCACCCTGAGCGTGTCAGCCAGGGTGTGAAGGGGACGAGGTCTCCGCCGCGCCAGGCCGTCTCCGTGGCTGTGTAGGCGTCCGCCCGCCCGGTTGAGGCCCAGGCCAGGGCGGGCCAGGCCAGGGAGGCGGCGCAGGACAGCAGGCTCAGGGCCAGCAGGCTGTGCCGTGACGGTGACTCGTCGGAAGGTCCCCCAACCGGCAGGCTCAGGCTCCGTCGCGGGATCCATCCGTGAGAGCACGCCTCCTGCCACGCCCACCACAGGCCGAGGGCTGCTCCTAGGGGGACACCCACGGGACGGGAGAAGGCGGCCAGGACGGTGAACGGTGCCGCTGCCAGCGGCCGCCCACGGTCTGTCAGGCCTAGTGCCAGGGAGACCGTCAGCAAGGTCAGTGCCTCTGCGTAGGGGACCTGGAGGACGGGCGCGCAGGGGGAGCCCCACAGCAGCGCCACCGCCCACAACGAGGCCCGGCTGCCCGTGCGGGGTGACAGCCACCAGTCCATGGCCAGGGCTGCTGCCGCAGAGGCGACGACGGAGATGAGCGCGGCACAGGTGTAGAAGGACCAGCCCGTCACCCAGGTCAGCCCGTGGGCCAGCGTGGGCAGTAGCGGCATGAAGGCCCAGGTGTTCTGTGTCACGTCTCCCTGGGCATCCACAGGGAGGCGACGCGGGTAGCCCTCTCGGGCGATCCTCTCGTACCAGCCCGCGTCCCAGAAGGACATGTGCTCCTGCCACCCGGGAGCAGCCCCGGCCCAGGCAGTTGCGGGCGTGTCCTGTGCGGACAGCCTCAGGACGAGGAAGGTCAGGGTGGAGCAGGCCGCCCACACCGCCAGGACCTGAGCGGGCCTGGGTAGGCCCACCAGGTGGCCCGCGAGCCTGCTGGCTGCCGAGGGCGCCTGGGAAGCGGCGGGACCGGACGGGACGGCGTCGGCAGGGTCCTCATCCGTGTGGGAGCGGGTAGGTGACGTCACCAGGCACACCCTACGGGTAGCCTGTGGGGCGTGACCACACCTGTCGTAGCTGTTGTCGGGGGCGGGCAGCTGGCCCGCATGATGCAGGAGGAGGCCAGTGCCCTCGGTATCCACCTGCGAGTACTGGTCGAGTCCGGTGAGGGCTCTGCGGGTCAGGTTACCGTGGACGCCCCGGTTGGTGCGGCCGATGACGCGACCGCGCTGCGCAGGCTCGTCTCAGGTCGCCACGGCGAGGAGGCCGAGGGCGCCCGTGGCTTCTGCGCGGGACAGGCCGCCGATGTCCTCACCTTTGAGCACGAGCACCAGGACACCTCCCTCCTGACGTCTCTGCAGTCCGAGGGGCTCAGTGTCCAGCCCTCGCCCCAGGCGCTCCTGCTAGCCCAGGACAAACGTGTGATGCGTCAGGCCGTGGCCAGGGCGGGGCTGCCGCAGCCAGCCTGGGCCGAGGTCGGGGCCATGGCTGGTGGGACGGTACGCCGTGCGGGGACGTCGGCGGCTGAGGCGGTGCCTGAGTCGACGGCTGGGGTGACAGCGGACACGATGGCTGCTGACGTACGTGCCTTCGCCGAGGTCCACGGGTGGCCGGTGGTGCTCAAGACTCCTCGTGGCGGCTACGACGGCCACGGTGTGCTGCTGGTCCACGACGCCGCAGCCCTGGATGAGGGGCCTGCCCGTGACTGGCTGACAGCCGTGGCCGCGGCAGCCGCTGGCGACACCGGGTCCTCGACCGGAGGCGGGGGCAGCCTGGGAGGAGGCGCGGTCACCAGCCTCCTGGTGGAGCAGGCAGTCCCGTTCTCCCGGGAGCTGGCCGTGCTGGTCGCTCGCAGCCCCCGAGGGCAGGTGGAGGCCTGGCCAGCGGTTCAGACCGTCCAGGCCTCAGGTATGTGTGTGGAGGCCGTGGCTCCCGCTCCTGGACTGGACCCCGTTGCTGCCGAGGAGGCGCAACGCATCGCGCGTACGGTGGCGGAGGAGTTCCAGGTTACCGGGGTGCTTGCTGTAGAGATGTTCTGCGTGGAGGAGCCGGACGGGCCTGCCCGTCTCTACGTCAACGAGCTGGCCACACGGCCTCACAACTCCGGACACTGGACGCAGGACGGTGCCGTGACCAGCCAGTTTGCCCAGCACCTGCGTGCCGTGCTCGGCCTTCCCCTCGGGTCTGCCGCGCTCACGGCTGCGGCTACTGTCATGGTCAACCTCCTCGGGGGACCTCAGCCTCCGGGAGAGGACGCCCTGGCCCGGGCGCTGGCCCTGGAGCCTCGTGCCCGCATCCACCTCTACGGAAAGAGCTGGCGACCGGGTCGTAAGCTCGGGCACGTCAACCTCACGGTGGCCCCGACCGAGACTCCGCAGGACGCCTTGGAGCGGGCTCGTGAGGTCGTCGCCGTCCTGCGTGGCGAGGGCTGAGCCTCTCCTGGACGGCTCCCAGGGAAGTGCAGCGAGGGCTGACCGGGGCTGCTACCGGGTGCTGCGACCCGATGCGGCTTGTAGTGTGGGGCCTGGAGTGTGAGGAGGGAAGGCTGATGACAGGCACGACAGCACAGGCTGCGCAGGCGCAGCGCACGGGTGGGTCGCAGGACGGCCCGGCGGGTGGCTCGCAGAGGGACGCGCCAGGGACGTCGGCCGGGGGGCAGGCGTCAGCGGCTGGTCCGGCCGCTGGGGCGCCACTGGTTGGTGTCGTCATGGGCTCGGACTCCGACTGGCCGGTCATGAGCGCTGCCGCAGAGGCTCTTGACGAGTTGGGTGTCCCCTACGAGGCCGACGTCGTCTCCGCCCACCGGATGCCCGTCGATATGCTCGGCTACGGTCAGGACGCCGCAGGACGCGGGCTGAGGGTCATCATTGCCGGGGCCGGGGGAGCAGCTCATCTTCCAGGAATGCTGGCGGCCGTCACCGAGCTGCCGGTCATCGGCGTGCCGGTTCCGCTCCGGCACCTGGACGGCCTGGACTCACTGCTGTCGATCGTCCAGATGCCCGCTGGTGTGCCGGTGGCCACCGTGTCGGTGGGTGGAGCCCGCAACGCCGGGCTGCTTGCGGCCCGGATCCTGGGAGCCGGCGAGGGGCCGCAGGCCCTGCGCCTGCGCGCGGCGACGCGGGACTACCAGGAGCGCATGAGGCGCGAGGCCCGGGCCAAGGGCGCCTCCCTGCGGGAGCCCAGCCCGTCCCGCTGACGGGGGTTTACCGTTTTCCGGGGATCGCTGTGTAACATGCTGGTATGAGCATTCTTGTTGCCGGTGGTGCCGGGTACATCGGTGCCCATGTCGTCCGACTTCTTCTTGAGCGTGGTGAGGACGTCGTCGTCGTGGACGACCTCTCCTACGGGGCGGCGTCTCGGGTGGAGGGGGCGTCTCTGGTCACTCTGGACGTCGCCGACGGTGAGGCTGAGGATGCGCTGACTGACCTCATGGCCTCCCGGGCAGTGACCGCCGTCGTCCACTTTGCCGCTCGCAAGCAGGTTGGGGAGTCGGTACAGCGCCCTGCCTGGTACTACCAGCAGAACGTCGGTGGCCTGGCCAACATGCTGGTCGCTATGGAGCGCTCGGGCGTGAGGCAGATGATCTTCTCCTCCTCGGCGGCGGTCTACGGGATGCCTCCGGTGGAGGTCGTGCTCGAGGAGACCGAGTGCCGTCCCATCAACCCTTACGGTGAGACCAAGCTTATCGGGGAGTGGATGCTGGCTGACGCCCAGCGGGCCTGGGGGCTGCGCTGGGTAGGCCTGCGCTACTTCAACGTGGCTGGTGCGGGATGGGAGGACCTGGGGGACATGGCAACTCTCAACCTTATTCCCATGGTGCTGGAGCGGCTCGCCAAGGGGGAGGCCCCTAAGATCTTCGGCACCGACTACCCCACCCCTGACGGCACGTGCATCCGCGACTACATCCACGTGCAGGACCTTGCTGTCGCCCACGTCGCCGCGCTGGACACTATGGTCACTGGCAAGGAGATGACCGAGCACGTCTTTAACGTCGGGACGGGCCAGGGGTCCTCCGTGCGTGAGGTGGTGAGTCGGGTCATTGCTGCCACGGGCCTGAATATCGTTCCCGAGGAGCTGGAACGCCGAGCAGGCGACCCGCCCCAGCTCATCGGCAACCCTGAGCGCATCAGGGCGATGCTTGGCTGGCGGGCTGAGCACGACCTTGACGACATCGTCGCCTCGGCCTTCGCTGCCTGGCAGGCGGACCCGGACCGCCCCCACTTCTCCTGACCTTCTGGGCCTGACCCGACCCGCCTGCTGGCTCTCTTCCTGGGCGCGCGCCGCTAGGTAAGGCCGTCTACGTCGGCCCGGAGCGACAGCTCCGGGCCGACGGTCGTGTTGTCACGACTGGTTAAAACTGTGTGGGGTCAACTCGCCGTCACGCAGGGCTGTGAAGAACTCCGGCGCCGTCGTGTCCTGGAGAAGCACGGACTCACCGATGCCGCCAGGGGCGTAGGCCAGGTCTGCGATCGGCGGGGCACCTGTCATCTCCTCACCTGAGGCAGAGCGGAAGGCGAGGACCATCTGCCCCAGGTCGACCACCCCGGCCTCCTCCTCCACCGTGAGGACCTGTGTCCCGGAGTCCACCAGTGCGTCCTGTCGTGAGAAGCTCACCAGGGTCGAGGCAGAGGCCGCCTTGCTCACCACTGCCGAGATAACCGCACGCTGACGCAGGCCGCGCCCGATGTCCCCGGTGGGGTCGGACTTGCGCATCCGGGCGTAGGCCAGGGCCTTGGCCCCGTCCACCTCCTGGCAGGTCCCCTGTGAGGTGTCCCAGACCAGGCCGGAGTCAGCGTCGTCGACGTCGTAGTCCATGCACACCTCGACCCCGCCGACCGCGTCCACCATCTGGGAGACGCCTCCCATCCCGACCTCGACGTAGTGGTCCACGGTTAGCCCGGACAGAGACTCGACGGTCTCCACCAGCAGCTGAGGCCCACCGAAGGCGTAGGCGGTGTTGATCTTGTTCCCGCCGTAGCCGGGGATCTCGGTGTAGGTGTCGCGGGGGAGCGTGGTCAGGCTGGCCTGCCCGTTGTCCGCCCTGTGGAGCAGCATGATCGAGTCGGCCCGTGCTCCCTCGGTGCCGTCCTGGACCGCGCCGTCAGCCCGGGAGTCCGAGCCGACGACGAGCCAGGTCTCGCCGGGGGTGTCACCAGCACCTGAGAGCGCCTCCACTCTCTGCAGGCCGGAGGAGACCCCGTGCCACAGCCAAGCCGCTCGGGCACCCGCCAGGACGAGGAGAAGAGCGAGGACGGCCGCGACCCAGCGCAGGGGATGGTGACGTCTCCCCCTGGTGGTGTCTCCTTCCTGTGGCGGGCCAGCCTCGTAGGGTGCGTCACCTGCGATGTCAGTGCGCATGCTGGCTGGCATCACCCGGGTGCCCGGGTCGCTGGACGCGGCGCTGGTGGCAGCAGGGCGGCGCCCAGGTGCTATGCCGGGGCGGGTCGATTGGCTGGGGGCGTCACTGCTCAGCGGGACAGCCCTGGAGCCAGCGCGGGCTCTGCTGCGGCTTGTAGCAGAGCCCGCGCTGGCTCCAGGGGCCGGGTGCGGGCGACGAGGCTGACGCCCCAGGGCGCTGCCTGCTTCGGGCTCCCTGGAGCCAGGGGGCTGGACGGCGGGGGACTGTGCCTGTGCTGCTGCGCGGCTGCTTCCTGCCTCCTGCCCGTGAGGACGTCTGGAGCGGGCTGAGGAGGCGCCGGGCTGGGGCTGCGAGGAGGCGCCGCCGCCACGGGTACTTGCAGGCCGCACCTGCCTACGGGGCTGACTGGGCTGCCCGGAGCCGGGAGCGATGGACGGAGGCAGGGAGTCGTCGCTGGAAGTCACGCGGTCGATCCTGCCCTATTCGCACTGCTGTGCGGCGGAGGCGGCTGCCGCAGCCTGTGCTGACTGCGAGGCCTGTGCCTGGGGGTCCTGCGTCGGTGTGGCAGCCTGGGTGGGCGTGTCGGCGTCCGCAGCGTCGTGTCCGTCGGTGCCCTCTTCCGTCTGGGGGTCGTCCGTGCTGCCAGTGTCCGGTGAGGCGGTGGCCGAGGGCGTGGCGCTATCGCCACCTGTGGTGCCGTCAGAGCCCTCGGAGCCATCGGGCACCGGCTGGTCGTTGCGCAGCGCCTCCCAGACGTCGTCGGCCTCGTCGGTGGGGACCACGCGGTTGGCGTCCCAGGGGGCCTCTGCGGTCGGCATTGCGACGAAGTTCATGTTGTCCATGCCGACCTGCTGGACGCTGGAGCCCAGTCCTGCCAGTGCCCCCAGGCTCAGGCCCTTGGAGACTGTCAGGGCCTCCAGGACGCTGGTGGCGAAGTCGTAGAGCTCGTTGGCGCCGAGCAGGTTCTTGGACTGGGCTGCCCGCGCCATGGCGCTCATGAGGTTCTGCTGACGACTGATGCGGGAGATGTCGGAGCCGTCCCCGACACCGTGACGCACGCGCGAGTACTGCAGGGCCGTGGCCCCGTCCAGGGTGTGGCAGCCCTGAGTCAGCTCCAGGCCGGTGTAGTCCGGGTCGGAGATCTCCTCCTCGACGTAGAGGTTGACTCCTCCCAGGGCGTCAACCATGGTGGACAGGCCGTCGAAGTCCACCACGACGAAGTCGTCGATGCGGATGTCGGTGAGGTCCTCCACGGTCCTCTGGGCGCAGGCGGCCCCTGAGACCACCGAGCTGGGGTCGGTGCCGGTGCCGGCGCCGTTGGCGAAGGCGGAGTTGAACTGCCCGTTGGTGACGGCCTGCGTGGTCTCGCCGTCCAGGGTGGTGCAGGAGGGGATGTCCACCAGGGTGTCGCGGGGGATGGACACGACGTCGATACGGCTGCGGTCGGCGGAGATGTGCATGACCATCGCCGTGTCCGAGCGGGCGACAGCCACGTCCTCACTGCCCTGGGAGTTGTCGACGTTGTTGTCGCCGGAGCGCGTGTCCGACCCCAGGACCAGGAGGTTGACGGCCCGGCCCTCATAGCTGTCCGGGAGGTCGTCACCGGGACGGTTAGGCCCCAGGATGCTGTCCGCGTCGAAGATGTTGATTCGAGACTGCAGGTCCTGCCAGGCGAAGCCGACTCCCGAGACCAGGAACAGGACCACTGCCAGGACGCACAGAGCGACCCGGCGCGCCAGGTGGCGGCCGAGGTCCTTTGACGAGTGCCGCGCGTGCGGCAGGGCGACCTTGGGCACAGTGCGATCATAGGTGGACTCCCGGGCTCCTACTCCTCCTGGGGGAGGATCCTGACGATGATCTTCGTCCGACCTCAGTGACTCCTCTCACGGCTCCCGTGACGCTAGGCTCCTGGTCGTGACCGTACCTGAAACTGTCCCTCAGCCCGCTCCGTCCGACGACCCCGCCACCGCGCCGGGTGGTGGGACGGTCCGTGTCGTCACGGTCGCCTACAACCCCGGGGAGGAGCTGGACCGCTTCCTCACCTCCCTGCGGACCGCGACCAGGCGGGAGGTGAGGACCGTTATCGCCGACAACGGCGAGGACCACGACGTCGTCGAGGCTGCTGCCAGGGCGCACGGGGCGCGGGTAGTGGGGGACGGGACCAACCGGGGCTATGGGGGCGGGGCGAACCTCGCGGCTGCTGACCTGACCGAGGACTGGATCGTGGTGGCCAACCCGGACCTGGTCTGGCAGCCGGGCAGCCTGGACGCCTTGGTGGACGTCAGCCTGGCCAGCCCCCGTGCCGGGTGCCTGGGGCCGCGGATACTCAACCCTGACGGCACCGTCTACCCCTCGGGACGGGCGCTGCCCTCGCTGGTAGGGGGTGCGGGGCACGCCCTCCTGAGCAGGCTCTGGCCCTCCAACCCGTTCTCCGCGGCCTACCACAGCCAGCCGCATAGCCAGCCGCATAGCCAGGCTGAGCCCAGGACCGGGGTGAGCGGTTGGTCTGAGGGCACCGAGGCCGACAAGAGCGCTGCTCCGGGCGGCAGGTCGGCGCTCATGGTGAGGGAGGTGGGCTGGCTCTCCGGTGCCTGCCTGCTGCTTCCTGCTGCGGCATGGCAACGTCTGGGCGGCTTTGACGAGAGCTACTTCATGTTCTTTGAGGACGTCGACCTCGGGCGGCGTGTGAGCGCGGCCGGGTGGGTCAACCTTCAGGTGCTGGACTGCGAGGTGGTCCACGAGCAGGGCGCGAGCTGGAGGTCCCGGCCCGAGCGCATGATCCGCGCCCACCACGCGTCGGCTCGCCGCTACATGGCTGGGCAGTACACAGCCCCCTGGCAGGCGCCGGTGAGATGGGCCGTTACTGGTGGCCTGCGCCTACGTGAGGAGATAGTCGCGAGGCAGGGGAGGCGGCGGCGCTAGCCTCGCTACCTCGGCGGCGCCTCAGGTGTCGTGGGTCGGGCTCCTCGGTGCCGCCCCGGGGTCGACCCCGGGGCTGATCGAGGTGGTGCCTGGTGGCTGCGGCGCCTGGTCCAGCGCGATCCGGCGCGCCAGTCGGGTGATCTGCCTCTCTCTGGCTGCGTTGCGCCTGAAGGCTGACAGGACCTGGGCGAGAAAGGCCACGACCAGGGCGTACAGGAGCAGGTCGGTGCCACGCCCGACCCCCACCATGTTCGCGACCCGGGTCATGAGGGAGGGAGTGACGATCGCTGCGACGGCGAACAGCACGAAGGCGAGTGTGGCCAGGCGGCGGGCGGCCTGGTTCCTGGCGCCGCCGGGGGTGCGCAGCATCATCCAGCCGACGGCTGCCACAGCCAGGATGAGAAGGGACTGGATAATGATCTGGGGGTTCACGGTGCCGCGTCCTCTGCAGGGTCAGGCGCTCAGGAGAAGAGCAGGTCGACGAGGATGTTGACGGAGTTCCACAGGGACTGGCCCTTGGCCCGGGAGTACTCTGTGTAGGTGATGGTGACGGGGAACTCCCGCCACGGCAGCGACATGGTGCCGATCTGGCGCACGATCTGGCTGGCGTGGGCCATGCGGTTCTGGGTGAGGTCAATGCGGGCCAGGGCGTCGCGGCGCAGGACCCGCAGCCCGTTGTGGGCGTCGGTCAGGCGCATCCCCGAGGTCCGGGAGCCGACCAGCGCCGCAGTACGCAGGATGAGCCGCCGCACCAGGCCCACCGAGGAGGCTCCCGCCAGGAACCGTGAGCCCAGGACGACGGCGAGGTCCTCCTCCCGGGCGGCGCGGACCATCGCGGCCGCGTCGGTCACGCAGTGCTGGCCGTCGGCGTCGAAGGTCACCGCGTAGGTGGCGTCGGTGCGCTCCAGCAGGTAGCTGAAGCCCGTCTGGAGCGCTGCGCCCTGGCCCAGGTTGATGGGGTGGCGTATGACTACGGCCCCTGCGGCCTCGGCCTCGTCTGCCGAGGCGTCTGCCGAGCCGTCGTCCACGACTACCACGAGGGGGAACACGCTGCGTGCCTGGGTGACGACCTCGCGCACGACCGGGGCCTCGTTGAACAGGGGGATGACGAGCCAGGCGTCGGTGACCGGGGCGGCCTCAGGAAGGTCCTGGGCCGGTGCGGTCCGGCTGGCGGTGTCGTAGGGGCTCACTGCTGCATTCTTGCATGCTCGTGCCTACGCCTATGACGATCCGGCCTGGACATGCTTAGATGGGCACCGGCCACCCGGTCGACGGTACCTGCGCCGTGCGGGCGGTCCGGACAGTACCTGCAGCCTCCGGGCTGCCGTCTCAGCAAGGAGCCGCCGTGGCAACACGTATCGCCCCCTCCGCCGACGTCTCCGAGGAGGCGACGATCGGTGAGGGCTCAAGCATCTGGCACCTGGCCCAGGTCCGCGAGAACGCCGTCCTCGGTGCGGGCTGCGTCGTGGGGCGCGGGGCCTACATCGGCGAGGGCGTGACCATGGGTGCCCACTGCAAGGTCCAGAACTACGCCCTTGTCTACGAGCCCGCCGTCCTTGCCGACGGCGTCTTCATCGGCCCCGCCGTGACGCTGACCAACGACCACTTCCCACGGGCGGTCAACCCGGACGGGTCGGTGAAGTCGGCCAGCGACTGGGAGCCTGTGGGGGTTACCGTGGAGGAGGGGGCCTCCATCGGTGCGCGTGCTGTGTGTGTGGCCCCGGTGCGTGTCGGTGCCTGGGCCACTGTGGCCGCAGGCGCTGTCGTGACCAGGGACGTCCCGGCCCACGCCCTCGTGGCCGGCGTGCCTGCCCGCCGGGTCGGTTGGGTGGGACGTGCCGGTCAGCCGCTGGAGCGCGTGGATCCTGCTGACCTTCCCGGCGGGGTCCCCTCCCGGGACACCGTCCTGTGGCGCTGCCCCGCCACCCAAACCCTGTATGAAGAGTCCGACAACACTATTCGAGAGGTCAGCCACTGATGCCACGCGAGTTCATCCCCGCCGCCAAGCCGCTTATCGGTCAGGAGGAACGTGACGCCGTCGACGCCGTCATCGCCTCTGGCATGGTGGTCCAGGGTCCTCAGGTCAAGGCCTTCGAGGAGGAGTTCACTGCTCAGGTGACACCCGGGGCGGAGTCGGTGGCCGTCAACTCCGGCACCTCCGCCCAGCACGTGGCCACCCTGGCCAGCAGGCTGCCCGAGGGCGCGGAGGTGATCGTGCCCTCCTTCACCTTCGCCGCCACCGGCAACTCGGTCGCCGTCGCGGGTGCCACTCCGGTCTTTGCCGACATTGACCCCGTCACCTTCACCCTGGATCCTGCATCGGTGGAGGCGGCTGTCACCGAGCGCACCGCTGCTATCGAGGTGGTCCATCTCTACGGTCTGCCCGCCAACATGCCGGAGATCATGGCGATCGCCCGGCGTCATGGCTTGCAGGTCTTCGAGGACGCCGCCCAGGCGCACGCGGCAGCCATCGACGGCAGGCCTGTGGGGACCTTCGGGGCGTGGGGCTCCTTCTCCTTCTACCCGACTAAGAACATGACCAGTATCGAGGGCGGGATGGTGACCACCTCGGACCCCGAGCTGGCCCGCCGCTGCCGTCTGATCCGCAACCAGGGCATGGAGAAGCAGTACGCCAACGAGGTGGTGGGACTCAACAACCGCATGACTGACGTGTCGGCGGCCGTCGGCCGGGTCCAGCTGACCAGGCTCGCGCAGTGGACCGCCGCCCGCCAGGACAATGCGGCTGCCCTGAACCAGGGGCTGTCAGGAGTGGACGGGGTGGTGACCCCGCACGTGCCTGAGGGCTACACCCACGTCTACCACCAGTACACCATCCGCCTGGAGGGGGCCGAGGCCGCGGAGCGGGACCGCGTCCAGGCGGTTCTGCGAGACGAGTGGCAGATAGGGACCGGCGTCTATTACCCGATCCCTAACCACAGGCTGGAGTCCCTGGCCCCCTACGCCCCGGGGCTGGAGCTGCCGGGGACGGAGAAGGCGGCCCGTGAGTGCCTGTCCCTGCCGGTCCACCCCTCGCTGACTGAGGGCGACCTCGCCCGCGTCGTGGAGGCCGTGAGCGAGACCGTGAAGGCAGGTGCCTGAGATGACTGCGACGAGCCACGCAGCGAGTGACGCGGTGAGTGACGCGGTGCCTGCTGGGCAGGCCCCCCTACGTGTGGGACTCATCGGCCTGGGCTCCATGGGCCGTCACCACGCCCGGGTCATCCGGGCTACGGAGGGGATGGACCTGGTGGCCGTGGCCGACCCCGGGGGTGACCGCTTCGGGGTCGCCGGGGACCTGCCGCTCCTGGACAGCGTCCAGGCGCTCATCGACATCGGCCTGGACGCCGCTATGGTGGCTGTCCCCACTGTCTTCCACGAGGAGGTGGCCCTGGCCCTGGCAGAGGCGGGGATCCACACAATGGTGGAGAAGCCCATTGCCCACGACGCCGCCGCTGGCCGTCGTGTGGCCCAGGCGTTCTCCTCCCGCGGGCTGGTGGGAGCCGTGGGCTACGTGGAGCGCTGCAACCCCGCCCTGCGGGCGCTGCGGGAGCGGCTCGACCGTGGCGACCTGGGGGAGGTCTATCAGGTGATCACCCGGCGACAGGGTCCCTTCCCGGCCCGGATCAGCGACGTGGGCGTGGTCAAGGACCTGGCCACGCACGACATCGACCTGACGGCCTGGGTGGCGGGGGCGCCCTACGCGCAGATCAGTGCGCAGGTGGCTCACCGCTCAGGCAGGGAGACCGAGGACATGGTGGTGGCGACCGGTCGCCTGACCAACGGCGTCATCGTGTGCCACGAGGTCAACTGGCTCACGCCCTTCAAGGAGCGGCTGACGATCGTCACTGGGGAGAAGGGCTCCTTCGTAGCGGATACCCTGACCGGCGACCTGACCTTCTATGCTAACGGCACCGTTCCCTCGACCTGGGACCAGGTGGCGGCCTTCCGCGGGGTCAGTGAGGGCGATGTCATCCGTTACGCCATCGCCAAGCGTGAGCCTCTGGCTGTGGAGCAGGAGGCCTTCCGCGACGCGGTGCGGGGCGTCGGCTCCAGGCACGTCACCATGGACGAGGGCGTGGCCACTCTCAACGTCGTCGAGGCGGTCCTGGCCTCGGCGGACAGCGGCCAGGTCATCACACTGTGACGCTGTCGCTGTGATGTCGGCGCCTGCTGCGCTTCAGGCCCTCTCCAGCAGCGCCTCGACCACCCGCTGGGCGGCGTGCCCGTCCCCGTAGGGGTGGGCCTGGTCCGGGAGCGGCTCTGTCGGGCGCGGACGTGAGGCCGCCGCGACCAGGTCCGGTCCGGGCTCGACCAGCACGTTCCACCCCAGCTCCACGGTCTCCACCCACTCGGTCTGCGGACGGACCGTGGTGCAGGGAACCCGCAGGAGGAAGGCCTCCTTCTGCAGCCCGCCGGAGTCGGTCACCGCCCCGCGCGCGTGCAGGGCGGAGGCGATAAGGTCCGGGTAGGCCAGCGGCGGGTGCACCAGCAGGGAGCCGCGCACGCCCTGCACTGGCAGATCCAGGCCGTGGGCGGCGCACCTGGCTGCCAGGCGCGGGTGCGCCAGCAGCACCACCGGGTGGTCCACGCTGGCCAGGGAGTCAAGCACGCTGGCCAGGCGCTCGGGGTCGTCGGTGTTCTCAGCCCGGTGGATTGTCGCCAGAGAGTACCCGCCCTCCTCCAGGCCGAGCCGGGTCATGACCGGGGAGGGGGCGTCAGCCACACGGTCACGTACCTGGAGAAGCACGTCGGTCATGACGTCACCCACCACCACGGTGCGCTCGGCGAGCCCCTCGGCCGCCAGGTGGTCGGCGCCCACCGCCGTAGGGGTCAGCAGCAGGTCAGCCGCGTGGTCGGTCACGACCCGGTTGACCTCCTCAGGCATGGAGCGGTTGAAGGAGCGCAGGCCTGCCTCCAGGTGGGCGACGGGAACGTGCAGCTTGACGGCGGACAGGGCACCGGCCAGGGTGGAGTTGGTGTCCCCGTAGACCAGGACCCAGTCGGGGCGGTGGGACTCGATGGCCTCGTCCATGGCTGCCAGCATCGCTCCCGTCTGGCGTCCGTGGGTGCCTGAACCCACCCCCAGGTGCACGTCGGGCGAGGCGATCCCCAGGTCGGTGAAGAAGACGTCGGAGAGCATCGGGTCGTAGTGCTGGCCGGTGTGGACGATCCGGTGGTCGATGCCCGCCGCCCGGAAGGCGGCGTCGACAGGAGCGAGCTTGACGAACTGGGGCCGGGCCCCGACCACGGAGAGGACACGCATGGGACCAGGGTATCCGCACGTGCGGACCCGGCGCCGACTTGGTGCGGGAGCCGCGCAGGAGGCAGCCAGCGCCCCGTCGCGGCGTCCTGTCATGCGTCCTGGGACGTCCTCGCCCTACAGTAGCCCCATGCGTGTGACCGTTGTGACGACCTGGCTGCCCACCACCGTCGCCCCCTCCTCCGGCTCCTTCGTGGTCAGGGACTGCCGCGCGATTGCCCGGGCGGGCCAGGAGGTTCGCATCGTCCACCTTGTGCCGCCCCACCAGGACGACGGTACCCGGCGCGTCACCGTCGAGGGGCTTCCCGTGGTCCGCGTGCCCATGCGGCCCGCCAGCCCCGCCTCGGTCGCCAAGGCGGCGGCTGCCCTGCCACGGCTGGTCGAGGGCACTGACGTCGTGCACTCCATGGCCATGAGCTCCCTGCTGCCACTGACCCTGCTGGACTGTGCCGGGGTGCTGACTGCGCCGTGGGTCCACACCGAGCACTGGTCGGGCCTGACCAACCCCGGCACGCTGAGCCTGCCGCTGAGGGCGGGGCGGGTCCTGGTCTCCTCGGCCCTGCGCCGTCCCGACGTCGTCACGGCAGTGTGCGAGTACCTTGCCGCCCCGGTCCGGGCTTGCCGGGCGGAGGCCCCCGTGGTCGTTGTCCCCTGCATCGTGGATCCCCAGGGGGAGCCCGTGCCGCGCCGGGGGGAGCGTCCGGGCGGGGACTTGGACGGGACCTTGCGCCTGGTGACCGTGGGCGGACTGGTGGAGCGCAAGGACCCTCTTGCCTGCCTGGAGGTCCTCGCCGGGCTCGTGTCCCGGGACGTGGAGGCCACCATGACCTTTGTGGGGGAGGGGCCGCTGCGGGCCGCGATCGAGGCCCGGGCCGCCCAGCCTGACCTGGCCGGGCGGGTGCGCCTGACCGGCACGCTGGACGCTGCCGGGGTGCGTGAGGAGCTGGCCCGGGCTGACCTGTTCCTCGGCCCCACCAGGGGGGACAACTTCTTCGTCTCCGCTGCCGAGGCCATCGTCGCGGGGCGTCCCGTCGTGGTCTCTGACGCCGGGGGGCAGACGGAGTACGTGGAGGAGGGCAACGGCAGCATCGTGGCGGCGGGGGCGGCTCCCGCCGCCTGGGCCGACGCCGTGGTGGAGACCCGTGACCGGCTGGCAGGTGCCAGTGCGGCCGAGGTCGCCGCCACGATCGGTGAGCGCTTCTCCACGCCTGTGGTCGGGGCTGCCTACCGGGCTGTCCACGAGCAGGTCGTGGGGTCCTGAGGCGGCAGGAGCCTGTGCGCTCCTGCTACACTGCGAGGTAGCCGGGATGTCCCCCCGGGTGACCAGTTAGAATTTAGGGGAGGCCATGGCGAGGAAGTACCAGGCTGCCACGTATCTCGGTCTCGCTCAGGGGCAGGATCTTGACGCTGCTGCAGACCTGCTGCGTGATACTGCTCGTCGGCTTGAGGAGCAGCGGCCTGACGTCGATGTCATCGAGATCCGCAAGGCGCCGACCCTGCACTCCGTCCGGGTAGAGCTGGTCGTTGAGGCAGAGGGTTTTGCTGCGGCAGCCGAGGTCGCCGAGTCCTTCATGAACGGTGCTGTTGTCAGCCTCTCCGGCAGAGTGGATCTGACGGTAGCCAAGGACAAGAGACGCCTCGCGTACGCGACCGCCTGAGCCGCCCCGTCATGGTTACGGGCAGGCGCACACCCAGGGAGTGGATGGTCCTCCTCAGACGGAGTTGGCCAACCCTGGGCCAAGGGGCCGGTGCGATCCTGCTCGGTATCTGGTCCGTTCAGACGGAGCCGCTCTTGTTCCTGCCCGGTTACACCTTTCTGGTCGTCGGTGCTGGCATGTCAGTCGTGTCGCTGGTCTGGGGAGTTGTCGCAGGGGCTCGTCACGACGACCTTCGGAAGGAGATCCGGTGGTCCGAGGAGCGGGAGAAACAGTACCACCAGATGATTGGCGCTGTTATGAAGGTTCAGGCGCACCGTCTGTTGCGTCTTCTGGTGCTGGAGAGCGATTCGGGCGGGCGCGAGGACGTGCTGCTCTCGGCGTCACGCGTTACCTTCTACTACTGTTATGACAGTCGGCTCTACGCGGTAGCGCGATTCTCTCGGAACTTGGAGTTGGACAGACCAGGGAGGCTCTCGTATCCTCCCGGCGAGGGGTGTATTGGATTCGCTTACACCAAGGGGCGTGTCGCGTTTGAGCGCTTTCCGTCTGACGATGAGGAATGGGTGAGGTATAACGTGAGCGCTTACGGGATCAGCAAGCACGAGTGTCGGGGAATGGCAATGAAGAGTCGCGCCATGCTGGCTGTGCGCATGGAGCACGCTGACCGCCCAATGGGGGCGGTTGCCGTCGAGACTCTTGATGAAAACTTTATTGACGAGTCCCTTGTTGACCGGGTCAATGGTGGTGAAGACACAGTCGTGCGGTGGGCGATAGAGACGGCGTCCGCAGTCATGGACTCGATGAAGGACGACATCGAGCGGTGGATCGCTGGGCGGGGCGCCGGCGTCCACCATGAGGGGCCAGCCGGGCCAGGGGCATCGCGGTCCTCGCAGTCGCCCGGCTCGCCCGCGCTGCTCCTCTGACGTACTGTCTGCCTTACTGCCTGCCCGGCGGCCCCGCCGCCGCTGGCCGTCGTCGCAACCAGCCGGGAGGAGCGGAGGAGCACTGTGCAGGACTACCGGGAGGTACCAGAGGGCCGCGCCCGCCCCCTCATGATCTTCCACGCCCCCTACCCGCTGGTGGAGCGGGCGGCTGCCTCCCGCCTGCGACCGGTGCGCATGCGCCAGGCCTTTGAGGCCCTGGGCTTCGAGGTGGTGACTGTCGCGGGCTACGCCTCGCAGCGGCGGCGTGCGATGAGGCGTGCGCTGCACCGGGTAGACCAGTACCTGTTCGAGCGTGGGCACCTGCCTGACGACGTCCAGGCGTCCCCTATGCCTTTCCTCTACTCGGAGAACGCGACCATCCCCAGCGCGTTGACCGAGCCCCGGCACATGCCGGTGCACCCTCGGCTTGACACGGCACTCTTCTCCCGGCTCATCCGCCGGGGCGTGGCAGTAGGCTCCTTCTACCGCGACCTGTACTGGCGCTTTCCCCGGTTCCGCCAGGGGATCCACCCGGCGGTGGACAACGCGCTCAAGGCTGCCTACACCGCCGAGCTGTGGTCCTGGAGACGGCTAGGAGTGCAGGTCTACCTACCCAGCCAGGCGATGGCCCCCCACCTGCCGGTGATCCGGCCGGAGCGCATCAAGGCGCTGCCCCCTGGAGCCGACCCGCAGGCTGTGTCCCAGGTGTCACGGCCCCGCCCCGGCAGCCTAGAGCTCCTCTTCATCGGTGTCCTGGGGGACAACTACGTCCTGGACGCCGTGGCCGAGGCCGTGGGACAGGTGCCCCAGGTCCGGCTCACCCTGTGCGTGCGCCAGGAGACCTGGCAGGCCACGGCGGACCACTACGCGCCTCTCCTGCCTCCGGGGCGTCACGAGGTCATCCATACCGAGAGGCAGGGCCTGGAGCCGCTCTACGAGAGGGCCAGCCTGGGCGTGCTCCTGGTGGAGCCCAGCCCCTACTGGGACTTTGCCGTGCCCTACAAGCTCTACGAGTACCTGGCCCACGAGCTGCCGGTGGTGGCCACCGCCGGTACCGAGACCGGGCGCATCGTCGAGGAGCTGGGGATCGGCTGGACCCTGCCCTACAGCGCTGAGGCCCTGGCCGCTCTGCTGCGTCGTCTTGCTGACAACCCCGGGGAGAGGCTGGCTGTCCAGGAGAGGATGCGTCAGGTCCTGGCCCAGCAGACCTGGCAGGCCCGGGCGCGGCAGGTTGCCGCCGACCTGTCCCCGCGCAGCCTGGACCTGCTCGACAGCCCCGACAGCGGGGAAAGTGGGGAGAGTAGGGAGAAGGTATGACTCTTGTCATCGGTCTTCTCGGTATTATCGGCCGGGGACTGGGAGGAGGCGCCCGGGCGCGCACAGCTGGTCCTCGACCAGCGGTGCGCCGCGGGGGAGTGCTCCTGGCCTCGCGTATCCACCTTCCCGAGGCCGCTGCCGCGTCCTTCCGGCTCGACGGGGTCGAGCGTGCCCTGGCGGGCCGGGGAGTGCCAGTGCGAGTACTGACTACCACACCTCCCCGGCCCGGGGCAGCTGGTAGCCAGGAGCCCGCTGGGAACCAGGGCGGCGGGGCGCTCGGCTCCGCCCCTGCCAGAGTGGCTGACACTCCTGCTCCCCCCGACCCTCAGGGTGTTACTGTCTCGCGCTGGCCCGCCCTGCGGGACCGCTCGGGCTACCTGCGCGGCTACCTGCCCTACATGTCCTTCGACGTGCCTCTGCTGCTGCGCGCGCTCACCGCCCCCCGTCCCGACGTGGTCCTGGTGGAGCCGCCTCCGACGACTGGTGCGGTCGTGCGCCTGGTCTCCACCCTGCGCCGCCTGCCCTACGTCTGGTACGCCCCGGACGTGTGGTCGGCCGCAGCCGCCTCCACCGGTGCACCAGGGCTGGTGGTCCGGGCGGTACGTGCCCTGGAGTCCTTCGCCGTGAAGGGAGCCAGCAGCGTCGTGGCCGTCAACGAGGACGTGGCGCAGGCAGTGCGCGACCTGGGCGCCCGACAGGTCAGGGTTGTGCTCAACGGTATCGACACCTCGGTGTTCAGCGCTGACGGCCCTGCCCCGACTCCCCAGGAGAAGGAGGAGCTGGGGATCACCGGCCCCTACTTCGTCTACGCGGGGACCGCCTCGGAGTGGCAGGGAGCAGGTGTGTTTGCCCAGGCCGTGGCCCGGGTGCGCTGCGTGCACCCCACGGCCCAGGTCCTCTTCCTGGGGCAGGGCTCCGACTGGGAGGCCATCAGCGAGACGGCCGCGACGATCCCGGTCGGCCCGGACGGCGCCCCTGCCGTGGTTATGCACCCTCTCATGCCGCCGACCCAGGCAGCCCGCTGGCAACGGGGCGCCGTGGCCTGTCTGGTGTCGATCAGGCCCGGGCTGGGCTACGACTTCGCCTACCCGACGAAGGTCCTGGCCGCCCTGTCGTGCGGCACGCCGGTGCTCTACGCCGGCCGGGGGCCGGTGGTCGAGGACGTGACTGGTCACGACCTGGGGTGGGCCTGCGACCACGATCCACAGGCGGTGGCCTCGGCCATGGCTGAGGCGCTGGAGGAGGACACGCGTCTGGCGTCGACGCAGGAGCGCGCTGGGAGGGCACGTCGCCTGCACCGCTGGGTGGAGGAGTACCGCTCGATGTCAGCCACCGGTCGTGCTGTGGCTGATCTTCTACGCACCGTGGTCCTGGACGCGCGGAGCCTGTCGCGCTGACCGGCCCGCTCTGCCGCCCGGAAGGCCGGACAGTCCTGGGCCCTCCTGGTCCGGCCGGGCCGTCCGTCCTTGGGGAGTATGTCCTTCCTCATCGGGAGGACGGGTGCCCCCACCGGGAGGAGGCGGCTATTCTTGACGGGACCTGCCTGCTGTCCGGCAGACGTTGAGAGGAAGGAACCCGCGCATGCGTATCGCCGTCGTCGCCCTGGGCAAGATCGGCCTGCCCCTGGCCGTCCAGTACGCTGAGAAGGGCCATGAGGTGATTGGGGTGGACGTCAACCCCACGACTGTCGAGGCTGTCAACGCGGGTCGCGAGCCCTTCCCCGGAGAGGCGCACCTGGGAGAGAAGCTGGCCGCCCTCAGCCCGGCTACCGGCTCGGGCGCCCTGCGCGCCACCACCGACTACGCGCAGGCCATTCCCGGCGCGCAGGCCGTTGTCCTGGTGGTCCCGCTCTTCGTGGACGACGCCACCTGGGAGCCTGACTTCGCCTGGATGGACGCAGCGACGGCGTCCCTGTCCGAGCACCTGACTCCCGGCACCCTCATCTCCTACGAGACCACTCTTCCGGTGGGGACCCTGCGTGGCCGGTGGAAGCCCATGATCGAGAGGATCTCCGGGCTGTCCGAGGGCCGGGACTTCCACCTCGTCTTCAGCCCCGAGCGGGTGCTGACCGGGAGGGTCTTCGCCGATCTGCGCCGCTATCCCAAGCTGGTGGGAGGGCTCACCGAGGACGGCACGCGCGCTGGCATCAGCTTCTACGAGCAGGTGCTGGACTTCGACGAGCGTGACGACCTGCCTCGCCCCAACGGAGTGTGGGACATGGGCACGGCCGAGGCCGCTGAGATGGCCAAGCTGGCGGAGACCACCTACCGTGACGTCAACATCGGCCTGGCCAACCAGTTCGCGGTCTATGCGGACAAGGCGGGCTTTGACGTCGAGAAGGTCATTGAGGCCTGCAACTCCCAGCCCTACTCCCACATCCACCGCCCCGGTATCGCGGTGGGCGGGCACTGTATCCCCGTCTACCCGCGCCTGTACCTGTCCACCGACCCTGACGCCTCGGTGGTGCGTACAGCACGGACCTTCAACGCCACCATGCCCCGCTACGTGGTGGACCGGGCGACCGAGGTCCTCGGCTCGCTGGAGGGGCTGCGCGCGGTGGTCCTGGGCGCCTCCTACCGCGGCGGGGTCAAGGAGACAGCTTTCTCCGGGGTCTTCCCCACGGTAGAGGCGCTGCGTGAGGCCGGTGCCGAGGTCAGCGTCCAGGACCCGATGTACACCGACGAGGAGCTGTCCGCCTTCGGCTGGACCCCTTACCACCTGGGGGAGCCAGCGGACGTGGTGATCGTCCAGGCTGACCACGCGCAGTACCGGGACCTCTCCCCGGAGGACCTTCCTGGCACCAGGCTCCTCCTTGACGGGCGGCGCGCTACGGATCCCGCCCGGTGGGCTGGCACGCCCCGTCTGACGATCGGCGGCGGGGAGCGCACGGGGCAGTAGCCCACCCGCTGGCACGGCGCGGAACTTGGCTCTGCCCACACTCTGGCCGCAGGCCGAGGGCGCTCGTGCCAGCTAGACTCGCGGCGTGAGCATGCTGCTGGGTACCGTCAGAGACCTCCTGGGCGTCCTGCCACCAGGGGCCAAGAGATTCATCCTCACGTTCGCGGGGCTGTTCTCCGCGCTGGCCCTCCTGGACGTGGCGGCCATGGGGCTGCTGGCTCTCCTGCTGACACCGCTCATGTCCGGGACCAGCATGACTATCCCCCTACTGGGAGTCACTGTCCCGCCCAGCATGCTGGTCTGGCTCCTGGTGGTTGTCTGCGTTCTCTACGTGACCAAGGGACTGCTGGCGATTGTCCTCCAGCGCATCTCCACCAGGCGCTTCGCCAGCTTTGAGCAGGACCTGGGTGCCCAGCTGCTGGACTCCTTCTTCTACGCGCCCTGGGCTGACCGCCTCAAGCGCCATTCCACGGACCTGGTCCGCTCCACCGACGTGGGTGTGGCTTCCACGGTCTCCGGCGTCCTCATCCCCTTCACCCAGCTTGCTGGTGAGATCTGCACCTTCGTCGCGGTGATGGCGGTCCTGTTCGTGTCACGTCCGGTCATGGCCGCGGTCACGGTGGTCTACTTCCTCCTGGTCGCCGTCATCATGTACCTGTGGGTCCTGCGACGGGCCTTTGCCGCGGGGCAGGACAACCGCGTCTACTCCGTCAAGGCAGTGCGACTGGTCACCGAGATGGTCCACTCGCTCAAGGAGATCACCCTGCGGGACAAGGCTGCCGAGCTGGAGCGCGTGGTGCTGGCAGAGCGCAGCCGTGCCTCCCGCGCCCGTGCGGACCAGGCCTTTCTGGGGGCGGTCCCGCGCTACATGCTGGAGATGGCCCTGATCGGGGGGCTCGTCATCGCTGCGGTCATGGGCTTCATGCAGGGTGGCCAGGGTGAGGCGCTGTCCTCCCTGGCGCTCTTCGGCGTCTGCGGCTTTCGTATCGTGCCCTCCATCACTCGTTTCCAGACGATCATGGGACAGACCGGCTCCAACATCCCCCATGCCGAGCGGGTCCTCGCCGAGATCGAGGAGGGCCGGGCCAACCGGGAGCGCCACGCCGAGATGAACGCTGGAGCCGACCTGCCGCAGGGTGCTCGCGCCCTCGTCGTCGACGACGTCACCTTCAGCTACGCGGACTCCGAGGAGCCTGCGGTGAGGAACATCTCCCTGACCTTGCCCTTTGGCTCCTCCATGGCGCTGGTGGGTGCCTCCGGATCGGGCAAGTCCACCCTGGTGGACATCATCCTGGGGCTGCAGGAGCCCTCCTCGGGGACGCTGCGGGTCGACGACGTCCCTCTCAGCGACGTCCTGCGCTCCTGGCGATCCCGCGTGGGCTACGTCCCCCAGGAGGTCTCTCTGTTTGACTCCACTGTCGCCCACAACGTGGCTCTGTCCTGGGACACTGACTCTATCGACGAGGACCGTGTCCGCCGCGCCCTGGAGCGGGCGCAGCTCCTCGACGTCATCGAGGAACGGCCAGGAGGCATCTGGGCGGAGGTCGGCGAGGGCGGTATGAAGCTGTCCGGGGGCCAGCGCCAGCGCCTGGGAATTGCCCGGGCTCTGTACTCCGAGCCTCTTGTCCTCATCATGGATGAGGCCACCTCTGCTCTGGACACCGCCACCGAGGCCGCGGTCACCGAGGCCGTCGCGGGGCTCTCGGGCGAGGTGACCGTCATCGTCGTCGCCCACCGCCTGGCCACGATCCGTCACAGCGACCAGGTCTGCTTTATGCGGGAGGCCGAGCTCGTGGCCTGCGGTACCTTTGACGAGGTCGTGGCCTCCGCTCCGGACTTTGCCCAGCAGGCGGCGCTGGCCGGGCTGCTCGACAACGGTTCCGCCGCTACGGTGGGTCCGGTGAGCCCAGGTCGGTCGGCGTCGGCCGTGCCGTCCGCTGTGCCAGACGACGTTGCTGTGTCCGCCGCTGTCTCGGAACCGGGTCACGCCCAGGAGGAGAACGTATGAACCGCCAGACCGGATCGGCACCGGCCAGCCTGCGCCTGCCTACCCGGGGCGGACGGGGGCCACGTGTGGCCATGCTTGTCTTCAATGACGCCCACAACGACTCTCGGGTGCTCAAGGAGGCCGCGACCCTGAGGGACGCCGGGGCAACGGTGCGCATCTTTGCCGTCTCGCGTGCTAGCGCAGGCTTCTCCGAGGGACGTGAGCCGGTCTCCTCCGGGGTGGACATCCACCGCAGCCAGGAGTTCTCACTGGAGCGAGTGGCTCCGGGTGTGGCTCGGATGCGGTCCTGGTTGAACGGGAACAGCGTTGCCGAGGGCGTCCACGAAGGGGGCGTGTCGTCGGCCGCGGCCGTGGAGGCGGTTGGTGCGCTGTCTGCGGTGGCGCCCGACTCCGGGCACGGCACTGGTGGTAGCGGTGGTGGTCTCGGGTCCGCAACGATGGGGCAGCAGAAGGAGGCGTCGGCCCCCTCGGGTACGGGCAGGGTGCCGGGCACCTCCTCTCTGCTCGGCCGGGCGCGCCGGGTGCTGCGTGAGACCTCCTCCTCCGTGGTGGCGCTCCAGGCGGACATGGGGATGCGCGCCTACAAGACCCTTGCCCTGTCCACCTACTGGCTTCGTACTGCCCGCGCCGCCCTGGACTGGTCTCCGGACGTGGTGCACGCCAATGACGGCAACACCCTCGCTCCAGCACTGTGGATCGTGGAGCGCTGCGGCGCCAGGCTCGTCTACGACGCCCACGAGCTGTGGCTGGACCGCAACGTGCGGGCTGACCGTCTTCTTGCCCCCCGGGTCGAGGCGGCTATCGAGGCCCGCGGGGTCGCGCGCGCTGACGCGGTCATCACCGTGTCCCCCTCGATCGTGCGCTGGATGGCGGAGCACTACCAGATGCCTTCGCCGCCGGTCCTGGTGCGTAACGTCCCGGTGGCCGGCCCCGCCCCGGACCGCTCCCGGGGACGGCTGCGCGAGCTCGCCGGGCTGGGACCTGACACGCAGGTCATCGCCTACGGGGGACGCATCACCACCTCACGGGGCATTGAGGAGACGATCGCGGCTCTGCCCGCGCTCCCAGAGACCGTCCACCTGGTCATGCTGGGATACGGGGAGCCTGACTACCTGCCCACGCTGTGGGACCTTGCGGCCCGCCACGGAGTCACCCACCGGGTCCACCAGGTCGGGCCCGTGGCTCCCCACGCGGTCTCCGAGGCGCTATCCGACGCGGACATCTCTGTAGTCCACGTCCGTCCCACCTGTCTGTCCTACCGCTACGCCCTGCCCAACAAGCTCTTCGAGTCGATCCGAGGAGGTGTGCCGGTGGCCGCCGCTGACCTGCCGGACATCCGCTCGGTGGTCGAGCGCCTCGGGGTCGGCGAGGTCTTCAGCGGTGAGGATCCGGCGGACCTCGCCCTGACCATCCGTCAGATCCTGGCGGACCCGCAGCGGTACCGGGATGCGGCCCTGGCGGCGGGGCAGCACCTGACCTGGCAGAGCGAGAGCGTCGCCCTGCTCGGCGCCTACCGCCGGGCGCTTCTGGGGCCGGCCCGTGCCCGGCTGGACAGCAGGTCCTCGTCAGGCTCCCGGCGCGCTCGGGTGTTGATTCTCTCCTTCTCCCCGATCGTCTCCGACGCTCGTGTGCTCAAGCAGGTGCGCCTGCTGTCGCCCACCTACGAGGTCACCACCTGTGGCTACGGACAGGCCCCTGAGGGTGTGGTTGCCCACGTGCAGATCCCTGACGAGCTGGTCTCGTGGCGCCTGGACCGCGCCAGCCTGATAGCCCGGCGCTTCTCCCGGGTGCAGGCGACACAGGAGGTGGTCTCCTGGGCGCGCAAGCACCTGCCGGTGGGAGCCTGGGACGTGGTCCTGGCCAACGACGCAGAGACCGTCCCCCTGGCACTGTCCCTGCGTCCCCTGGGGGGTGTCCACGCCGACCTGCACGAGTACGCGCCCCGGCAGAAGGAGGGAGTGCTGCGCTGGCGGCTTTTCGTGGCTCCCTACGTGCGCTGGCTGTGCCGACGCTACGTCGCCCGGGCGGACTCCGTGACCACTGTGGCCCAGGGGCTGGCGCAGGCCTACAGGCGCGAGTACGGCATACGGGCCGGGGTGGTGACTAACGCCACCCCCTATCATGACACCGTCGTGACCCCGCCCTCCCGTCCCCTGCGGCTGGTCCACTCCGGAGCGGCTCTGCCGGACCGCCACCTTGACCGCATGATCGAGGCGGTGGGGCGCACCCGCAGGGAGGTAACCTTTGACCTCTACCTCACCAGGAACGACCCCGACCTGATCGAGCGACTGCGCCAGCAGGCGGCGGAGCTGCCGCCCGGGCGCGTGCGGGTCCTGGACCCGGTTCCCTACTCCCAGCTGGTGGAGACTCTCTCGGGCTACGACGTCGGTGTCTTCTGCCTACCGCCGGTGTCCTTCAACTACAAGCACGCCTTGCCCAACAAGCTGTTCGACTTCGTCCAGGCACGTCTGGCCGTCGTCGTGTCCCCGAGCCCGGAGATGGCTCAGGTGGTGAGGCAGCACGGTCTGGGCGTCGTCACGGAAGACTTCTCCGCCTCCTCCCTGGCTGAGGCTCTGGACACCCTGACGGACCAGGACGTGGCCCGGGCCAAGCGGGCGAGCGACCAGGCGGCTCGCCTGCTGAGCGCTGAGCAGCAGATGGCTGGCTGGACGCAGGCCGTTGCGGTGCTGGAACGACGTGCTCGCGCCCAGGACCCGTCGCTGCTACCGTCCTCCGGCCTGGCCGGGCTAGCGGAAGGGGAGGACCGATGAGAGCGACGACAACCTCCGTCGGCCAGGTCACTGTGCTGTCAGCGGGTGGGTGGTGGCGTGACACCGGCACGGCTGCCCCGCCTGGAGCGGGTCGTCCCGGTACGGTAGTAGCCCGTCGTGGTCCAAGGCTCCTGGGCGTCCGCGCGGGCGGCAGGAGACTTGTGTTCCGGGCACGGGACCCGCGTCCGTGCGCGCGGCACCGTCTAGGCTGCGCTGTGCCACGGTGCTCAGGTCCTCGCGGGAACGGATCCAGTGCGGGAGCGCCGCAAGGGGAGGAGGTCGCCGTGATGAGGACATGCCTGACCTGTTCGTGGGCAGCCGGTCACGGTGCCGTGGTAGCTGCGGCTTCCGGCAACCTCGGGCAGTCGGCCACAGACACGGCTCCGGGGGCGCCGACGGTGTGGTTCGCCTCGTCCTGGCGTACCAGGACGTCCGCCGGGGCTGGGGTATACCTCGGTTTCTCCGCCGACGAGTCCTGGGGGCGCTGATGGCACGCAACGCTACTGGTCTTGTGGGTCTCATGGCCCGAGCCGCCACCACCAGGCCGGGGATGGCTGTCCTGGAGACTGTCGTCCTGTCCAGGCTCGACGTCTCGCTGCGCAGGAACGCCCTGGCGGGTGCGCTGGAGGTCGCCCGGCGGGCGCGCTTCCTGGCTGATCGTCACCGCTTCCCCCAGGCGCGCAGGCTGCTGCGCCGGGCCGCCTCCCAGATGGGTGAGCGTCCTGAGGTCTCGGTGCTGCGCCTGGAGGACTGCATCATCGACCTGGACGTCGACGACGGTGACTCACGTCGTGCCGCGACAGCCGCCCAGTACGTCCTTGACCTGGCGGACCAGGCCTGGGCGGCGGAGGAGGACGCCTGTGTGGCGGGCCTGCTCGACCTGGTGCTGCGGCTGATGTTCCATCCCCAGCTGCACTTTGGCGCCACGGACTCGGCCCTGTCGGTGGATCCCCACGGCTTCCTGGCCCCGTTACGTGCCTCCAGGGCCTTCCAGGAGGTGACTCGCCCTGTCGCCGTCGTGGCTGAGCAGCAGCGTGGGTCTGCGGTTCTGGACGACGACAACGATGACAACGACGACAACGACGACAACGCGGCCTTCTCGGCCACCCGGGAGCGTCCGCGCCGGGTCCTCTTCCTGTCCCTGAAGAACTGGAACTTCGTGACAGACATCATCGCGGACTACGATGCTGACGAGCGCTTCGAGGTCCGGTGTCAGGATCTGGGAGACCTGCCTGTCGTCCCCGAGCAGAGCACCGTCCTGGCGCTGCGTGTGGAGCTGGCGCGTGGTCGGGGTCACCGGGTTGCGGTACCGCAGAAGGTCGCTGACGACCTCGCCTGGGCGGACACCGTCTTCGTTGAGTGGGGGAGCGCTGCCGCGGTCTGGGCCAGCCTCGTGGTCCCGCTGCTGGCTCCCCAGGCCCGGCTGCTCATCCGCATCCACTCCTACGAGGCGTCTACCGCGATGCCCCAGCTCGTTGACTGGAACGCGGTCAGCGAGCTGGTGACCGTGTCCCCGGCGATCCGCAGGATGCTGGAGACGACGGTGAGGCTGCCTGGCCACGTCGTGGTCTCCACGGTCCCCAACCGGGCGCTACTCACCCGCTTCCGTCTGCCCAAGACCGCCGGGTCGGCCAGGACAATCGCCCTGGTCGGCTGGGCCGCCCGGCGCAAGGACCCCGCATGGGCGCTCGACGTCCTGGACCTGGTGCGTCAGGATGACCCCTCCTGGTCGTTGCTCCTGATCGGTCCCGACTTTCCTGAGGACATGTCGGAGGCTGAGGCAGCCTATGCGGAGGCGACCAGGGCCAGGATCAAGGCGCTTGGCTCCTCGGTCAGGATCACCGGGCGCACCAGCCAGGTCCCGGCCTTTCTCAGGGAGGCGGGGGTCATCCTGTCCTCCTCCCGCCGTGAGGGGACGCACGAGGGCTTCATTGAGGGGGCCGCCTCCGGGGCGCTGCCGGTGGTGCGTAACTGGCCCGACGTCGCTCGGTGGGGAGGGCCCGGCGCGCTGTTCCCCGCGCAGTGGGTCGTGGCAACACCCCAGGAGGCTGCTGCGCGCATCCTCGCCCTGGGCGACGACGAGGCCTACCGGGTGCAGCAGGCTGAGTGGATGGTCTCCCACGCGGACTGGAGCGCGGTCCGCCCCCGCTACGACGCCCTGCTCCTGGGGCGGGGCCGGGAGGGGCGGTCTGACGACGATGACGGTACTGCCGGGGCCGTTGGCAGGAGCAGGCAGAAGGAGGCGAAGACAACCAGAGCAGAGGACGACGAGCATGACTAGGGCGGTGCAGGTGAGCCCGATACCTCGTCGATACCGCCCGCTACCACTCGTCCACGCCTGTGTCGCGGACATATGCTGGTGCGGTTGCCGTGCGGCACTGTCCTGACAGTCATTCTCAACGTAAAGGCGTAGCTCCTGGAAACCGCGACCTGGGCTGAGGCGTGTACCGCCGCCCTCTTCGTCCTGATCATCCTGTTCGTCCCCGGCTACCTCCTGCTGCGGGGTCTGCGGGTGCTGCGCCTGCAGGCGCTGGCAGCCGCTCCCTCAGTCGCCTCTGCGGGCATGGGTGCGCTGGTGGTCCTCTACCACCTGCTCTCCCTGCCCTGGAACACGCTGACGGCCAGCCTCGGGCTCCTGGTGCTCCTGGGGGCGGTCCTGGCTGTGACCAGGCTGGTGCGTCGACGCTGGCCTGGAGCGCCGGAGGCCCCTCCACCAAGGATCTGGTGGCCGCTTGTCGCAGCCCTGGCCCTGGCCTGCCTGCTGTCGGCGCAGGCGGTGCTGCGCGGCTTCGGCGGAATCGACACCCCGATGCAGGCCTCTGACGGGGTCTGGCACCTCAACGCGGCGACCTACGTGCGCAGCCAGGCCAACGCCTACCCGGTGGGCTCCCTCGACCCTATGTACTGGGGAGAGACGCACTACTACCCCACGGGGTGGCACGCCCTGGTGGCGGTGGTGCCGACCTCTGTCCCGGTAGCCGCTAACGTGGTGGCCCTGCTGGGGGCCTGCGTCATCTGGCCCCTGGGGTGCGCCTCGCTCCTGTCGGCCCTCTTCCCGGTGGCCTCACGCCGCGTCCGTGACGGGCTGCCGCTGCTAGCAGGTACCGTGGCCTCCGCCATCGCCTCAGGCCCGTTCTCCATGCTGACCACCTTGTGGCCCTACGCCTGGGCAGTGTGTCTGCTGCCAGGGGCGGTGACTCTTGTCCTGGTGTGCCGCCCACAGCGGGGTCCTGCCCCCAGGAGGACCACTACGTGGCTCCCCGGGACCGTGGCCGGTGGGGTCCTGGCCGCTCTGGGGCTGGTCTTCGTCCACGGGACCTCGGTCTTCAACCTGGCTGTCATCGCCGTGCCCGCACTGCTCCTGGTCCTCCTTCACGAGGTGCGACGCCGCTGGCGGGCAGGCGGGCGCCTGCGCACCAGCATGCTGGCGCTGGCTGGAGGCCTGGTCCTGGCAGTCGTCGTGGGCGCCGTCCTCTTCGCCGACCAGCTCATCATGCTGGCCCGCTTCACCCGGCCGGGGGCGATGGTGACCACCATGCTTATTGAGGCGTGGCGGGACAGCCCCATGCTTGCCAACATCTCCGACCGCTCCCTGGGAGCCACGGTACTCACCCTGCTTGCCGGTGTCGGCTTCCTCGTCTCCCTGGTGACGCGCCGCCACCGCTGGGCCGCGCTGTGTCTGCCCCTGGTGCTGGTGCTCCTGGCTGCCTCCGTGCTCACCTGGACTCCGCTGAGCCTGCTGGCCTCGCCCTGGTACCTTCAGCGGGCCCGGATCCTGCCGCTGCTGGAGATATCCACCCTGGTGCTGGCAGCCACCACGATCGACTGGCTTGCGGGGCTGGCCCGGAGCCGCTCAGGAGCACCGCGGGCTGTCGCCAGCGTTGTGGCACTGGTCTGCTCAGTGGCACTGGTCGTCAACGCCGTCGGCCGGGCCGGGATGCACGAGAGGGTGGTTGCTGTGGCCTACCAGCCTCAGCACCTCACCTGGACAGCCATGCTCTCCCCAGGGGAGGCGGACTTTATCCGGGAGGCGGCGAGCCAGCTGCCCCCCGATGCCGTCGTCCTGGGGCAGCCGACCAACGGGTCGGCCTACTTCTGGTCGCTGACGCAGACGCCGGTGGTCTTTCCCACCCTGCGCTTCTACTCCGAGGAGGACCGGCGCTACGTGGCTGCCCGAGCCGCTTACGTCCAGGTTGACCCTGAGGTCTGCCAGGCTCTGGACCGCCTCGGGGCGCACTACTACTACTACGACGCCGACCCCACGGAAGGTGACCCTCCGGGGGGCGGCAAGGCGCCCCAGTGGCACAACCAGCTCAACCTGATACCCGATGAGGCCCTGACCCCGGTGGCCAGCGACGGTGTCCACACGCTGTACGTCATCAGCGCCTGTGGATGGAGCCCGTGAGCCTTCCCGACCTTCTTGGCACCTGCGGGCTGGCTGTCCTCTTTGCCCTTCTGCTGTGGGTTCCGGGGTGGTGCCTGACCCGCGCGGCAGGTGTGCGCGGGTGGTCGGCGCTGGCGCTGGCTCCCGGGCTCACCGTGGCACTGGTTGCTGTGGCCACTACTGTGGCCCAGGCACTCGGCTGGCGGTGGGGCACGGCCGCGCTGCCTCTCCTGGGGGTGCTGACTGCGGTACTCACCGGGCTCGTGGCGGTGCTGTCACGGGTGCCAGGCAGCACCGCCAGTCGGCTCGGGGGCTGGAGAAAGACGGGTGGCTGGTTGCGGGGGCGCAACCGTCCCGGGGACCTGGCCAGGTCGCACGGTCCCGTCCTCCTTGCCGTCCTGCTCACCGCCGTCGCCTGGACGACGGCCTACGGGTGGGGGGCCGTCAGCCCCCGGTGGCCCGCACAGGCCTTTGATGCGGTCTTTCACCTCAGTGCCGTCGCCGCAGTCCGGGAAGGAGGAGACGCCTCCCTGCTGGGGGGGCTGGAGGCGCTCTACCAGGGGCAGTCCGTCTACTACCCGACACCGTGGCACGCCATGGTCTCCCTCCTGCCCGCGGGTCCCGTCCAGGCCACCAACGCGGCGCTGCTGGGAACAGGGGCGCTTGTGTGGCCCAGCGCCCTGGCAGGGATGCTCACCGGAGTGCGAGACCTGCTGCCGGGTCCTGGGCCCGTGCGTGAGTGGGGTGTCGCGCTGACAGTGCTCCTGGGCGGCACCGCCATCGCCTTCACCATGCTGCTGACGTCTCTGGCCGTGTGGCCCTACGCCCTCAGCGTCGTGGCGCTGCCCGGGGTCCTGCTGGCGCTCCACCTGCTTGTCCCGACCAGGGTCCTGCCCGTTTCCCCCTCAGCGCCCGGACAGGACCCCGGAACGCAGGGGAGCGGCCCGGGGCTGGATCGTGGTCCGCAGTGTCGTTCTGGTCCCGGGGTGCTGCCGCTGGTGCTCCTGCTTGTCATGTGCACCGTGGGAGCAGCGGCAGCTCACGGCGTTGCCGTGTTCAGCGTGATGGTCCTGGGGGCTGGATGGCTCCCCGCCGTGTGGCGGGTGGCCACGGCAGGGGTCCGCGCCCGCGTCCGGGCGACTGCCGTCGTGGTGGTGGCAGCCCTGGGGGGGCTGTGGGCCGTGCGCCGTCCACTGGGCAGCGTCCTGGGGTACTCCCGTCCCGACGGCGGCTGGGAAGGCCTGGTCGCGACACTGGGACAGGCCCTGGCGGACCTACCCGCCTATGGGACGGTCTGGGGCTGGACCTCCCTCCTGGGACTGGTGACGGCGTCGCTGACCCTCCTGGGTGCGTGGCTGGCCTGGCGGCAGTCGGCAGCGCGCTCCTGGCTCAGGGCATGGGTGGCGGCACTGCTGCTGACGGTCATGGTCGGGGGGCCGTCCTGGTGGGGACGCCAGCTGGGAGCACCCTGGTACCTGCAGAAGGCCCGGCTGGTCCCGCTGGTCCTGCTACCCGCGCTGGTCCTGGCCGCGCTGGCCTGCTCCCACCTGCTGGCACGGGTGCGGACCTCCAGGCAGCGCCGCTTCGGTGGCCGGGACAGCGGCCGCCTTCTTGCCCGGGATGGTGGCCGGCCGGGTGGTCGGCCCGGTCGACCCGGTGGGCGCCGTGGCTCCCGGCGCGTGCTGCCCGGCGTGGCCGCTGCCGTGTTGGTTGTGGTGCTCGCCGGGGGCAGGCTCCCCCTGCAGCGGGACCTGGTCGCCAGTGTCCACGATCCTGAGCAGGTCCAGTACGGGACCCTCGTCACGGCCAGGGAGATCGACTTTATCCAGGGGGCCTCCTCGCTGCTTCCACCTGACGCAGTGGTTGTGGGACCTCCCTCGCGGGGGGCCTCAATGCTGTGGTCTCTTGGTGGTGTCCACGTGGTGTACCCCTCCCGCTCCAGGCCGTCGGCCCACAGTGCTGAGCACCAGCTCGCGGATGCCTGGCCTGGCCTGAAGAAGGGGACCGGGAGCCAGGAGGTGTGCAGGCTGTTGAGGGAACTCGGGGCATTCTACCTGTACACGGACTACTCCCGTGACGCGGAGGGGGCTCGTCACGGGCAGCCCCCCTACCGTTGGGACGTCGGGTTCGCCCAGGTCCCCCTGGAGGACATCGAGCTCGTGGCCAGTGACGGCCACTACGCCCTGTGGCGTATCAACGCCTGCGACTAGACGCTGCTGCGAGGCGGAGCGGGGCCGTGACAGCTGCCTCCGGGGTCTGTGAGGTCACCCGGGCCAGGGGGTGAGTGCTGGCAACATCTCGGCATAACCGGTGGTACAGGCCCGCCTGTCTGCGCGCCGCTGGGCTAGCCTAGCGACGTGCTGGAATGGCTTGCTGCGGTGCTCCTGGCCGCCATCTCCCTGTTGCTTCTGCTTCTTCCCGGCCTCGTTTTCCTCGGGTCCCTCGGGGCGGGGCCTCGCCTGGCCGTGGCGGGGGCGCCCGGTACGGGCATTATCGTGGTGACCGCAGGTACTGTCGTTATGCCGCTGCTCGGACTGAGGTGGACCCGGCCGGGTGCTGCCGTGCTCCTGCTCCTGGTGTGCCTCCCGGCCGGGCTGACCTGGTTGGTCAGGAGCCGTCGTGCTCGCCGCAGGGACGGAGCCGACGGGTCCTGGCGCGGCCTGCTCGCTTCGCCCACGACCTGGGCAGCGTTTGTGGGGATGGGGGTAGCGGCGCTGCTCCAGCTGACTGTCCTGGTCCGCGCGGCTGCCAGTCCCGCAGCGGTCCTGCAGAACCACGACGTGATGTTCCACCTGAACTACATCGTCGAGATCATGGAGTCTGGTAACGCCTCCCCCCTGGGCTCCTCGCAGCCGGTCAACGGGGGCGGGTACTACCCGAACCTGTGGCACACGCTCGCCGCGCTCGTGCCGACGGCGGAGGTGCCCACCGCCTTCAACGTCGTCGTACTCATGGTCGTGCTGTTCCTGGCCCCCCTGGGGTGCGTGGTGCTGGGGCGCGCTGCGGGGGGCGGTCCTGTCACTACCGCCCTGGCCCCCTCCGCCGGAGCCGCCACCATGTGGTTCCCCGGGTTTCCGCTCTACTTCCACGGCCAGGCCCCTACCGCCCTGTCGGTGGCGCTGGTTCCCTTCGCCCTGGCGGCGGTCCTGGAGTGGTACAGGAGCAAGAGATCCGTCACTGCCGTGCTTGCCGTCGTGGCGGGGGTCGTCGGTGCGGGAGTCGCCCACGCGGGGGCGGGCCAGCTTCTTGTGGTCGTCGTGGCAGCGCTGACACTGCTGTGGTCCGCCCAGCTGGCTGTACGGGACCGAGGGGTGGCACGGCTGCGCTCCCTGCTGCTGGTGGGCCTGGCGGTCCTGGCGCTGTGGGCCATGTGCTCACTACCAGCCCTGGGGGCCATGAGCGGCTACGACCGTCAGCCGCGGAGCATGGGCGAGGTCCTGCTCGGGGCGCTGACCCTGGCTCCGCTCCAGGGCGACGGCGATACGTGGCGCTACTGGCCCGTGGCCCTAGCCGCCCTGTGCGGCGTGCTTCTCATCCTGTACCGCCGCCGCTGGGAGGTGGCGGCGGCCTGGGGCACCGTGCTGCTCCTGGTCGTGCTGACCGCCAGCCCGCAGGGGTGGTGGCGAGCCCTGGTCGGCGGGTGGTGGCGTGATGACAACCGGTACCTGGGCCTTCTGGCAGTCCTGTCCGGGGTCCTGGCGGCCTGTGCCGTGGAGGCCGTCCTGAGCTGGTGCATGGCTCGGCTGCGCCAGGGCGGACTCGTGCCTGTGGCGGGCGCGCTCCTTGTCGCCAGCACGGTGGCAGCGGCGGGCTGGGTGTCGGTGGGCACGGCGGTCGGGGACACCACGACCTGGGCACGTCGCGGCTATGACGTCTCCGCACTCATCCACTTGCCGTGGGTCACGACCGAGGAGACCCGCTTTATACAAGATGCCGCCCGGGGCCTTCCAGCCGACGCCGTAGTCTACGGGTATCCCGCCTCTGGCGCGGGGCTCTTTCCCGTGATGGCAGGTACCGACAGCATTCATCGTACCTCTACCTCCCGGGGCGCCCCCTACGAGGAGGTCTACCTGGCCAGGCAGTTCAACCTCATCCACACCGACCCGGTTGTCTGCCGGCTGGTCAGCGCCCGGGGCGGGACCCCGGTGTACTACCAGGACACCAGCATCCCGTCCGACGCGATCTCCCCTGACTTCTCCGGGTACGTCAACGTGGACACCTCCCGGGGGTTCAGCCTCCTGGCATCCGAGGGGACGACCAGCCTCTGGCTAGTCACAGCCTGCGACGGGCGGGCCGACACCTAGACTGCTCACCGACTGGCTGCCGGGCAGCCCTGCCCAGATCAGCGCTCAGCTGCCCGGGCAGCTGTCCTGGTCGGCTTCTGGCCAGCAGGCTGCGCCTGCCTGTCAGCAGCCAGGCGGCCGGTCGCTGCTCGACGGCTACTGCTACTGCCCCTGGGCCGCGTACCTGGCCTCGACCTCAGCCTTGAGAGGCCGCCACCACGCCTCGTTGTTCCGGTACCACTCGATGGTGTCCTGCAGGCCGGAACGGAAGTCGGTGTAGCGGGGCGTCCAACCGAGCTCCTCGACCAGCTTGGTGTTGTCGATGGCGTAGCGCATGTCGTGGCCGGGACGGTCCGCCACGTGGTCGTAGTCGTCGGGCTCGTGCCCCATGAGCTCGCAGATCAGCTCAACGACCTCCTTGTTGCTCTTCTCCCCGTTGGCGCCGATCAGGTAGGTCTCACCGGTACGGCCCTTCTCGACGATGTCCCACACGGCGTCGTTGTGGTCGAGGACGTGGATCCAGTCGCGCACGTTCTGGCCGGCGCCGTACAGCCTGGGGCGTACGCCGTCGATGAGGTTGGTGACCTGGCGGGGGATGAACTTCTCCACGTGCTGGTAGGGGCCGTAGTTGTTGGAGCAGTTGGAGATGGTGGCCTCCACGCCGAAGGAGCGCACCCAGGCGCGTACCAGCAGGTCGCTGCCCGCCTTGGAGGAGGAGTAGGGGGAGGAGGGGTTGTAGGGGGTCGTCGGGGTGAACTTTGCCGGGTCGTCCAGCTCTAGGTCGCCGTAGACCTCGTCGGTGGAGACGTGGTGGAAGCGCACCCGGTGGCGACGCACGGACTCCAGCAGCGTGAAGGTGCCCACCAGGTTGGTACGGATGAAGGGGGAGGGGTCCCGCAGGGAGTTGTCATTGTGGGACTCGGCGGCGAAGTGGACGACGACGTCGGCTCCGGCTACCAGCGGGTCGACCGTGTCGGTGTCGGCGATGTCGCCCACGACCAGGGTCACGCGCTCGCCCAGGTCAGCCAGGGAGCCCTGGTTCCCGGCGTAGGTGAGCTTGTCGAGCACCGTGACCGTGGCGTCGGGGTGGCGCGTGAGGGTCTGGTGGACGAAGTTGGCACCAATGAAGCCGGCGCCACCGGTGATGAGGACGTGCATGTGTCTGGGTCTCCGAACGTGTCTGGGCCGGTCAGGACAATGAGGCCGTCGGCTGCTGCTGACCGCTGACATCATGCCACAGGCCTGCAGGAGCCGTCGCAGTAGCACCGGGCGGCAGCACCGGGCGGTCAGCGCTCGTCGGACAGCACGACACGGCCTGTCATATGATTGTGACGTAGAAGTGGTCTCCCTGCGCGGCGCTGCGATGACAGCCCAAGGGCCGTCCCCGTGCGCTGAGAGAGGACTGTGTGCTCGGTGGTGAGACCCATGGCTCTTCCTTAACGAGTGGTGGGCAGGTAGTCTCCCCGGTGGCAACGCGGGTTCTGTGTGGCATGTACGTGCGCAGGTCCCGGTCCGGCCACGTCGAAAGGAGCAATATGCCCGCCTCTCGTCTTCTCCAGGCGGTCGTCGCTGTCCCCCTTGCCCTGCTGGCAGGAGCGGTTCCCACGGCGGAGGCGGACCCTGGCTCGGACCAGGAGGCCCCTGCACCGGTCCAGGTCCTCAGTCTGACCACGGTGGCGGGGGAGGCTACCGACATGGCCGAGGCGGGGCTTGGCGAGGCCCAGGCAGAGGCCCAGGACTCCGCTGGCGGCACAGGTCAGCCCTCTTCCGTGACACCGGCGGGGAGCACTGCCCGCTCGGCTGAGGTGGTGCCTGCGGCGGAGACGGAGTCTGCTACCCCGGAGACTGACGCCGTGCTGCTGACTGAGCCGCTGGAGGTCTCTGACTTCCTGGTGGCAGGATTCACCTGGGCAGGAGACGCCAGCCTGCCCGAGGGGACGCAGATCTACCTGCGGGTGCGCGAGGGCAGCCAGTGGTCGGACTGGTACCTCAACGAGTCGGTCGACTCCGGTCCTGACGATGTGGCGGTGGGTGGTACCGGGGAGTTCATCACCGGCGGCGCCGACGCCGTCCAGGCTGCGGTCCTGGGGGCGCCGGAGGATCTCCCGGCCGACCTCCAGCTGGCGCTGGTCCCCGGTAACCCGGAAGGCGAGCAGGTCCTGGAGGACTCTGACGTGGACACCGCCGAGGCCGACCCCACTCCGGTGTCGCCGCAGTCCCCCGAGCCCGGGCAGACCGGTACCGAGGAGCAGGAGTCCCAGGACGGCGGTTCTGGTGAGGACTCCGGTGAGAGCGGCGGCGCTGCGAGCACCCCTGACTCTCAGGAGGTCTCCCAGCAGCCAGTCGCCAGCTCCTCCGACCCGGCGGGAGCCGGCGTGCTCCCTGCGGTGCTAGGGGCTACGACCACGGCGAACGGCCTGCCGGTGGAGGTGACCACCCGTGCTGAGTGGGGTGCCAACTCCGCCTACATGACGTGGACCCCGACCTATGCCTCGGCCTCGCACGTCGTGGTCCACCACACCGCAGGAACCAATAGCTACACCTCGAGCCAGTCTGCATCGATCGTCAACGGCATCTACTACTACCACGCCGTGACCCTGGGCTGGGGCGACATCGGCTACAACTTCCTCATCGACAAGTACGGCCGGGTCTTTGAGGGCCGCTACGGGTCCACCAGCGCGGCAGCGGGGAAGATGGTGGTAGGAGGTCACGCCCTGGGCGTCAACACCGGCACGATGGGGCTGTCCATGCTGGGCACCTACAGCTCCGTGGCCCCCACGGACACCCAGCTCCAGGCTGTAGGGAAGATGGCGGGCTGGTTCCTGGGACGCGCGGGCGTGTCCAGCGCCACCGGGTCCGCCAACCTCGCTATCAGGACCACGGCGCGCTACCGGGCGGGCACGACGGTGTCCCTGCCCCGCATCATCGGGCACCGCGACGTGGGGTACACGACCTGCCCCGGCGACGTCGGCTACTCCAGGCTGGGGACCATCCGCTCGATCGCGCAGGGCGTCATCGGCTCCGCGGTCGGCAGCATCAACACGATCTACCTCAACAACTCCTGGTCGGCCAGGGCCGACATCGAGTTCCAGTACGGTCGGTCAACCTCCCAGATGCTCTCCGGGGACTGGAACGGTGACGGCATCGACACCCTGGCCCGCCGCGACGGCAACAAGGTCGGGTTCCGCAACACCAACTCCACCGGGGGCAGCCTGCGCACCTTCACCTACGGCAGGGCCGACGACGAGGTCCTGGTCGGTGACTGGGACGGCAACGGGACGGACACCCTGGCGGTGCGCCGAGGCAACACCTACTACTTCCGCAACTCCATGAACGGGGGACAGGCGGACGTCACCATCTCCTACGGCAGGGCCGATGACGAGGTCGTCGTCGGTGACTGGGACGGTGACGGCAGGGACACCCTGGCGGTGCGCCGAGGCAACACCTACTACATCAAGAACTCCATCAGCTCCGGGGCTGCGGACAGGGTCGTCCCCTACGGCCGCTCCAGCGACACCGTGCTGTCGGGTGACTGGGACGGTGACGGCAGGGACACCCTGGCGGTGCGCAGAGGCAACACCTACTACGTCAAGAACACGATCGCCGGAGGACAGGCTGATATAACTCAGGCCTACGGCCGGGCGAGCGACAAGGTCCTGGTCGGTGACTGGGACGGTGACCGTGATGACACACTAGGAGTCGTTCGCTGAGAGCCCCCCGGATGCGGCATGATGGCCGTGCATCGTGCCGGGTGCACGGTGCCTGGCACCTCTGAGCTCCCAGGAGACCCTTCTCGATGCTTCCTGTGCTTCCCGCACGCCTGGTGCACCGGGCACGCTCCCTTCCGTCCCGGCTGCGGACCTGGCCCCACCGTCTGGGTGCTGACGCGGTGGACACCGCCCTGGCCAGGCTGGGCTGGCTGGGGGTGCTGGTCTTCCTGGCGCTGGTCGTCGTCCCTGGGCTCCTGCCCTCGCGCGTCTTCCTCGCGACCGACCTGCTGAGCGTCATGGACCCCTGGGCCGTAGCCGACGGCAACGAGGTCACCAACCGTCTCAGCTGGGACACGATCGACTCTGCCACCCCGATGGCGGTCCTCATTGTGGAGTCGGTCCGCTCCGGGGACATACCCCTGTGGGACCCCTACACCAACGGCGGGACGACGCTGGCGGCGCTGCCCAACTCGGGGCTGCTGTCCCCGCTGTCCCTGCCCTGGTGGGTCCTGCCGCCGACCGCTGCCACTGCGGGCGTCAAGATCCTGGAGGTAGCGGCGGCAGCCCTGGGGATGAACGGCCTCCTGCGGCGGCGCTGGGGCCTGCCTCGGCTCACGGTGCCCCTGGCCACCCTGGTCTACGCCACCAGCGGCTTCATGGTGGCCTGGACCAACTGGCCCCAGACCAGGGTCGCCGCGATGATCCCGCTGCTGTTCTGGGCCACGGACAGGCTTGCCGTGGAACGCAGGTGGCGCGACGTGCTGCCCGGGGCACTCGTCATCGCCTCCATGCTGCTAGGGGGATTCCCCGCCATCGTGGTCTACTCGCTGCTGACGGCGGCGGGCTACCTTCTGGTGCGAGCGCTGGCTCACGGGCTGCGGCCGACCCAGGTGGCGGCCAGCCTGCTGAGGTCCGCCGCAGGCGTCCTCCTGGGCGCCGGCCTGGCAGCTGTCCAGCTGCTGCCCTTCGTGTGGCAGAGCCTCCACTACATCAACTTCGAGTCGCGCACGGCCGAGAACACCCAGCCCCTGCCGCTGCAGAGCCTGGCCTCCGCACTGGTCCCCTCGCTGCTGGGCGACCCCGCTGCCGATACCGGCCGGTGGATCGCCCACCCGGTAGAGGGGTTCTCCTACATCGGTGCTGCCGCCCTGGTCCTGGTCTCACTGGCCCTGCTCGTCACCTCCCGGCGGCGACCTCCCCGGGGCGTGCTGCCCTTCCTTATCACCGCGCTCGTTGTGCTCCTGGTCGCCGTCTACCTGGGCGGTCCGCTGCTGCGGCTGCTCCAGGAGGTGCCGGGCGTGGGAAGCAGCCCTATCGGACGCATGCGCTCGGTCCTGGGGTTCCTGGTGGCTGTCCTGGCCGCGTGCGGTCTGGCGGCGGTCTACGAGGCCGAGGGCCTGAGGGCACAGCTGGGCAGGCTGTGGGGGGTCGCCCGGCCCGTCCGGTCACGGGTGGTGGCCGGGGGTGCGCTGGTGGTGGCAGCCGGGCTGATGGGGGTCATGGTGGTCCTGGCCGTACGCTACCGGGACCCGCAGGACGCGCAGACCTCGTGGCGGCTCATCGGGACCACGCTGGTGCTCATGGGGGTCTGCACGGCGGCGGCGGGACTGGCCTGGGTGCTGCCCCGGCGCTCGACGGCGGTGCTTGCCGTTGTCGTGGCCCTGGTCCTGACGACCCTCACCTCGGTGGACACGGCCCGGCGCTGGTGGCCGCTGAGCGACTCCGACACCTTCTACGCCAGGACCCCGACCCACGAGCTCCTGGAGGACAGGCTCGACGGTAACCGCTACGTGTCGGTGTACACCGCGATGATGCCGGGGACCTCGACCCTCTACCGCCAGCGCGCGCTGAGCGGGCACGCCTTTGTCTCCCCGCAGTGGCGTGAGACCATGTCCCAGGTCGAGGACGGCTTCTTCCAGACTTCCACCTACTCCATGCTGCCCGTGGGCTCGTTGCTCGACGGCGCTGATAGCGGGGTCCTTGACCGCTACGCAGCCAGATACGTCGTGGCCCCGATGTCGGAGTACTTCCCTGGTCAGCGGGAGGAGGGAGCGGCTGCGACGGAGGCGACCACGCTGCGCGCCGACGGGATGGTCCTGGCCTCAGGGTCCTTCGCCGGAGCCGTGCGTGGGATCGTCGTCACCGCCTCCTCCTACGAGTCGCTGGAGACGGACGACGGGCTGCTGACGGTCAGGATCCTCAGCGACGACGACGGCAGCGTGCTGGCCACCTCCACCTCGGACATTGACGGGGCACCGGGTCTTGACGGGTACGTCGCCGTAGCCGGGGAGGACATTCCTGACAACCAGCCCTGGCACGCAGAGGTGGCACTGACCCAGACCGAGGGCAGCCTGGACCTGGGGACACGGGCTGACGGTACCCTGGCGCTGGACCCCTACCGCCCTCTCGACGACGGCCTGCGCCTCGTCCACGCCGGGGACGCTATCGTCCTGGAGCGGCTGAGCGCCCTGGACCGGGTGCGCTGGGCCTCGACCCAGACGGTTGTCGAGGACGAGCAGGAGCGGCTGGCAGTCCTGGAGGAGGGGGAGCTGGCCGAGGACACCGTCGTGCTGGAGGACGCCTCTGACGTCCAGGCCATGACGGAGGGGACCTCGGCCACCGTCACGGAGAAGGACCTCGGCACCGACACCGTGGAGCTGGCCGTGGACTCCGACGGCCCGGGGTGGGTCGTCATCGCCGACCCCTTGCGCGACGGAGGATGGCAGGCGACCCTGGACGGCAGGCAGGTCGAGCTGGTGGAGGCGGACAACGCCGCCGTGGCGGTCTACGTCCCTCAGGCGGGCAACCACACGATTCGCCTGGACTACACCGCCCCGTGGCTGGTCGCGGGGCTGCTGGTCACCGGGTTCTCCTGGGCGGTGGTGCTTGTGGCGTGCCTGCCGGGCCTCCTACGGCGAGCCCGCGCCGTGGCCTCGGTGGTTCCGGTGCGTGCGCGCCGCAAGCAGGCCGAGGCCTCCCAGGGCCAGGTCGGCGACGGTCAGCACCACGCGTGACAGCAGCACGACTACCACGGTGCCGCCGCTGGACAGGGATCCGGCCAGCACCAGGGCAAGCACCGCCTCACGTACCCCGGCCCCGGCGGGGACAAGGACCACGAGGAATCCCACGCTCCAGGCCAGGGCGTACCCCCCAACGCACAGCACGAGCGTGGAGGTGCTGGCCTCCATCCCGGTGCCCACGGCCAGGAGGAACACCTGCAGCCCGGCGGCCGTCCAAGCCAGGAGGCTCCAGGCGGCGCAGGCCAGCACCCCGGTCCAGCTAACCGCCCCCTCCAGCGGGGGCCGCCCAGCCAGGCGCAGCGCGGTGCCCAGCAGGCGGTTGAGGAGGGGCGGCGCCAGCAGGAGCAGCAGGGCCGGGAGCATGGCGAGGCTCCAGGAGTAGGTGGCAGCGACCTGCCGCGGGGCGAAGGGCATGGTCCCCACCGCCAGAGCCAGCCCCGTCACGGTTGACATGGCGACGCTGACAGCCATGACCGAGACGGACCTGCGTCGGGGCACCTGGTGGTCCGCCCCTAGCTCGGCAGCAGCCAGGATGTTCCACACTCCTCCGGGCAGGTACTTGCCCAGCTGGGAGACGAAGAACACGCGGAAGGCCGGCCCGCGGGGTAAGGAGGTCCCCATGTCGGACAGCAGCGACCGCCACGCCAGCCAGGTCAGGACCACGTAGGCCAGGGCGGCGGCCAGCGCACCGCCCAGGAGCCACGGGCTCATGCCTGACATGGCGGCGCGCACCTGCGCCCACTGGGAGGCGACGGCGTAGAGGGCCAGGGACAGGGCGCTCAGGAGGAAGACCGTGCGCAGCCACGGGGAGCGCAGGAGCTGTAGCACCGCCCTCACGAGGCCTCCCGCCGACGGGTGCCACCGGGGACGGGAAGCATGTGCGCCAGGGGCCGGACGACTCGTACAGGGGTAAAGGTCTGGGCGGCAGCGGCGGCCCGGCACCTGGCCTGCTCCAGGGCCTGGGGGCTGCTGGCCAGCGTCTCCAGGGCCTGGGCGAGGGCCTCAGCACTGCCGGGAGGAACGAGCACGGCCGCCTGCCCCAGCGCCCGTCGCTGGGGAGGAGTGTCCGAGGTGACGACCGCGCACCCGGCAGCTATCCCCTGGTACACCTTGTTGGGGACGACGTCGAGAGCCTTGCTCGTGGTCCCCATAATTCCCAGGCACACGTCGTGGCGCGCGACGAGGTCGGGCAGGCGGGCAGGCTCCACCCAGTCGTGCCACTCCACCGTGTCCACCCCGCGTAGGACGCGCTCACACTCGCAGCGGTCCTGTCCTGTTCCGATGAGCGTGGCGCGTACGTTGTCTGCGCGGTCGGCCAGGATCCGCAGCGCGCGTGCGATCGTGGGCGTGCCCTGAAGCGGGGTGAACATCCCGTAGAAGACGACGGACAGCGCACGGGCCGGTGCGGCGGCCGGGGGGCTGCCGGGACCGGCCGCGTGGTCTCGGTCCCGTTCCCGGGCGAGCTGGTTCTCCAGCTCTCGCTGACCGGAGTCGTGCCACTGTCTGGGGGCACCCACGGGGACGACGACGGCGCGGGCGCGCGCACCTGGCTCCAGGCGGGCCGCGTGCTCGCGAGTGTCCACCACCACGACGTCGGCCGTCCTGGTGGCCAGGGTGTCCAGGACCTTAAGCAACCGTACCCTGGTGCCGGCCTCGCCCCGGTCCCGGGCCGTACCCGAGGCGAAGACCAGGTGGTCCAGGACGATGGTGGTACGTGGGAACAGCGCCCTGGCCAGCAGGACGTCGAAGTGTCCCATGTAGCCCACGAGCAGCACGTCGGGAGCATGAGCACCCCGGAAGCGGCGGCTGCCCAGTGCCAGGGCCGACCAGCGGGCGGCCAGCCTCCCGGCAAGGACGGGAAGCCGCCAGGGCTGTTGGAGGATAGCGACCCGCTGCGCCGTTGCCAGGCCGAGGGGCCGGTCCAGCTCGCGCACCGTGAGCCCGTTGCCCCGCAGGCCCTCCAGGAGCACGGCGACCCGGGGGTGCGCCCTGGCGTCGTAGGTGCCGAACCCCAGGACCCGGGTCCTGGGGGAGACTGTCCTGGTGGGGGCCGTGGCGGTGCCCTCAGGCTGTGCGGCAGGCCGCGCAGACTGTGCGCACCCGGGCGCGCCTGTGGCGGCAGGCATCAGCGTCCCACCGGGAGCTGGGCGCCGCTCGTGGCGGGGGCCGCACCGCCTGTGCTGCCTGGGCTACTCGTACCGCCTGTGCTGGCTGCACCGCTGCTGCTCGCGCTGGCAGAGGTCTGCCCTGTGCGGCCCGGGGTGGTGGCAGCGGTCGTGGCAGCAGCAGTGGCGCCGGTGGTGGCATGGCCGGAATCCGCGGTGTCAGGCCGCCCGTACTCCAGGTTCTTCAGGCGTTCCAGCGCCTCCTCGACCAGGATGCGGTTGGTGCGTTGCAGGTCGGCGATGACCAGGAGCGCGACGCTGAGCAGGGAGGCGACGAGCATGGTGACGCCGAAGATGAGGGACTGGACGTGCCCTCCCGCCTGCCCCACGAGCCACAGCACGAGGAAGCGGATGAAGGGGACGAGCCCCAGGACCCCCAGCACGGCTGCCAGCCATCCTAGGACCGCGTGCGGCTTGAACATGAGGTAGGAGCGCGCGATGGCTGAGCCCGACTTGGCCATGTGCTGGAAGATGTTAGTGAACAGGCGTGACTCGCGCGTCTTGGGGTTGGTGGTGATAGGCACGCTGGCGATGCGCAGGCGCTTGTTGCCTGCCTGGATGATGGTCTCCATGCAGTAGGAGAACTGCGTGACCACGTTGAGCCTGATGAGGGCGCTCTTGGAGTAGGCGCGGAACCCCGAGGCGGCGTCGGGCAGGGTGGTGCCGGCGGCGTAGTTGACGACCTGGGAGCCCACGCGCTGCATACGCTTCTTGAACCAGGAGAAGTGGGCGATCCGGGCGGTCTGGCGGTCGGCGATGGCGATGTCGGCCTGGCCGCTGACCACGGGCGCCACCAGGTCGCCGATGTACTCCTGCTTGTACTGGTTGTCGCCGTCGGTGTTGACAACGACGTCGGCTCCATGAGCGAGGGCGTAGTCGACACCGTCCCTGAAGGAGCGGGCCAGTCCCATGTTGCGGGTGTGGCGGACCAGGTGGTGCACGCCGTGGGCGCGGGCTACCTCCACGGTGCCGTCGGTGGAGCCGTCGTCGATGACGAGGACCTCGACCTGGTCGACGCCGTCGATCTGCCTCGGTATGGTGTCGAGCACCATGCCGAGGGTGTTCTCCTCGTTGAGGCAGGGGATCTGGACAAAGAGCTTCATGGTGTCCTGTGTTCGGTAGACGGGGCGGACGCCGGGGCGCGAGGGCCGTGGTACAGCAGGCCCGGGGAGCGTATGGGCACGGGCGTCTGCCCTCTGAGCCGGGCGTCGGCTCTGGCAGCCGCGTTCCGGGCAGCGCTCCCCGGTCGTCGCTGCCACAGTGTAGGGCAGCCGGGCAGGTTGGCGCTGCTGCCCCCGGCCAGGGGTACGGACCGGGCGCAGGTGGGATGTGCCCCACCTCCTGTACGGGTGCGCCTGCGGGTCTGCCTATGATGGTGGGGGCGCACCAGCCGGGCCGCTGTCCTGTCAGCCCTCCTGCCACGGTGCCTGGACCGTGCCCACTGCGTAGCCTGAGCAAAGGACGTGCCTTGCCGATTATCAGTGACCTGCGGGAGTCGCGAGAGCTCCTGTACAACCTCACGATGCGTGAGGTAAAAGGGAAGTACAAGAGGACCGCCCTGGGGCAGCTGTGGTCGCTGGCCAACCCGCTGGCGCTGATGGTGGTGTACTCCCTCGTCTTCAGCATCGTCATCCGCGTCCAGCCCGCCCCGGGTGACCCCTCAGGCCTGGACTACTTCGCCCTGTGGCTCATGTGCGGGCTGCTGCCGTGGTCCTTCTTCTCCAACGTGGTCAACGGCGGCATGGCGGCACTGGTCGGCAACGAGAACCTCATCAAGAAGGTCTACTTCCCCCGCTCGGCACTGCTGGTCTCCAACTCCCTGGCGTGGCTCTACTCGTGGTCGATCGAGATGGTGGTCCTGGTGGTGGCTGTCATCCTGCTGGGCGGTGCCCCCTACCTCTACGTCCTGCCCGCCATGGTGCTCATGGTCCTGCTCACGCTGTTCTCGACGGGGGTGGCGATGATGCTGTCCGTGGCCAACGTGCACTTCCGCGACACGCAGTACCTCATGGGTATCGTCTTCCAGATCTGGTTCTACGCCAACCCGATCATCTACCCGGCCACGATGGTCCAGGAGGTCTCCGGCGGCGTCGGGTCCTTCCTGGGGATGACAGTGTTTGACGTCTACCGGCTCAATCCCTTTTACCACTTCATCCTGGCCTTCAGGAACCTGCTGTACGACAACCGGCTTCCCGCGCTGTCCACCAGCCTGGTCGTGCTGGCCCTGTCCCTGGGGGTGTTCCTTGTCGGGTGGTGGGTGTTCGACCGCCACCAGTCCCGTCTGGCGGAGGTGCTCTGAGATGTCTGCGACGGTCGGCTCTGCCGCGGTCAGCGTGGAGGCAGTGTCCAAGAGGTTCCGGGTCTACCGGGAGCGCAACAACACGCTGAAGTCCGCGCTCATGCGACGCGGTTCCTCCTCCTACCAGGACTTCCAGGCGCTGGAGGAGGTGAGCCTGGAGATTCCCCAGGGGTCCACCTTTGCCCTGGTAGGTGACAACGGGTCGGGCAAGTCCACCCTGCTCAAGTGCATCGCCAGGATCCTGGTTCCCGACTCCGGGACCATCCGCCGCCGAGGCCGGATGGCGGCGATGCTGGAGGTCGGCTCCGGGTTCCACCCCGAGCTCTCCGGCCGGGAGAACATCTACCTCAACGGCTCGATCCTGGGCATGTCCCGCAGCGAGATCGATGCCAAGCTGGACCAGATCGTGGACTTCTCCGGGGTTGAGGCCTTTATCGACCAACCGGTGAAGAACTACTCCTCAGGTATGTACGTGCGCCTGGGCTTCTCGGTGGCCATCCACACGGAGCCGGAGATCCTCCTGGTGGACGAGATCCTCGCCGTGGGCGACACCTCCTTCCAGGAGAAGTGCGCTCAGAAGTTCGCCGACCTGCGCGATGAGGGCCGTACCGTCGTCGTGGTCTCCCACTCCCTGCCCCAGCTGCGCTCCATGGCGGACCAGGCGGCCTACCTCGACCACGGTCGCCTCAAGGCTGTGGGCCCGGCCCGGGTCGTCCTGGAGCAGTACGCGGACGCGGAGCGCACCAATATCCGTACTGACGACAACGGCCGGGTCCGCTGGGGCACAGGTGAGGTCGTCGTGGAGCGTGTGGAGGTCATCGGCCCTCAAGGCCCGGTGGGCGAGGAGGGCCTGGTATCGGGGGACCAGGTCGTGCTGCGCCTGCACTACCACGCCACCAGGCGGGTCGAGCGCCCCAGCCTGGGGCTCACGATGGACAGCGCACAGGGCAGCTACCTGTGGGCCAGCTTCTCCCGCGACCAGGGCTTCAGCCCTGACTACCTGGAGGGGCGGGGCAGCGTTGACCTCGTCATCCCCCACCTGCCGCTCCAGGAGGGCCTCTACGCGGTTCACGGCGGTGTGCTCGGGGCGGGACCGGAGGAGGTGTTCGACTTCGTCCGGGAGATCGCCTGGCTGCAGGTGGGCACCAGCGACCCCCGGGACTCCGGTGGGCCGGTATCCATGGCGGGCCGGTGGAGGATGAGCGGGCAGACGCGTACGGCGGTCGAGGTGGTCTCGGCTCTGGGCACGGGGACAGGAGGTAAGGATGGGCTGTGAGGAGACGCCGGGAGCCGACAGGTCCGGCGAGCGGTCCCAGAAGTCCTCTCAGCGGATCTCCCAGCGGATCGTGGTGGCGACCCTGGACACTCTCGGGGAGAAGATGGCCGGCCCGGCGATCCGGGCCTGGGAGATCTCCTCCCACCTGGCTGCTCAGGGCCACCGGGTGCGTCTGCTGACCTTTGCCGCCTGCCAGCGCCAGGGCGCGGGTTTCCAGGCCGCGCGCACCGACGTCGACGGCTTCAGGCGTGAGGTCGAGGGTGCTGACGTCGTGGTGATCCAGGGCTACATCGCGGCGACCTTCCCCTGGCTCCACGAGGTCCCCCAGAAGATCGTCATCGACCTGTACGACCCCTTCCACCTGGAGTCCCTGGAGGCGGAGAGGTACCAGCCGCTGGACCAGCGTGACGCCGCCCTGTCCCGGGCGCTGCTTGAGCTGGACGCCCAGGTTCTGCGGGGGGACTTCTTCATCTGCGCCTCCGAGAAGCAGCGCGACCTGTGGCTGGGGCACCTGGCAGGCTCAGGGCGAGTCAATCCGCTCACTTACGACGCCGATCCCTCGCTGCGCAGCCTCATTGACGTCGTCGCCTTCGGCACCTCCGACGACGAGGCGGTCCAGACCCGCCACCCCGTCAAGGGGACCGTGCCCGGGATCGGGGCTGAGGACCCGGTTGTCATCTGGGGCGGAGGCGTCTACAACTGGTTCGACCCGCTGTCCGTGGTCAGAGCCATCGACGTGGTGCGACGCCAGGTACCGGACGTGAGGCTCTTCTTCCTGGGTATGCGCCACCCTAACCCGGACGTCCCGGAGATGGACATGGCCGTGCGTACCCGTCAGGAGGCGGACAGGCTCGGACTGACGGGGACCACGGTGTTCTTCCACGAGGACTGGGTGGCCTACGAGGACCGGGTCAACTACCTCATGGACGCTGATGTCGGGGTGTCCACCCACTTTGACCACATTGAGACCGCCTTCTCCTTCAGGACCAGGATCCTGGACTACCTGTGGGCAGGCCTGCCAATCGTGTGCTCGGCAGGGGACTCCTTCGCCACCCTGGTGGAGCGCGACGGCCTGGGGGCGAGTGTCCCCGTGGGTGACACGGACGCCCTGGCCAGCAGCATCATCACTCTCCTGAGCGACGACACCGCAGCGCGCTCGGCACGGGAGGCGGTCAGGGGGACGGCGCGGGAGCTCACGTGGCAGCGTACGCTGCAACCTCTCATCAGGTACTGCGCCCAGCCCTACAGGGCGGCCGACCACGAGCGTGTCGCCGCCTACCGGCCTGCGGGGCAGGTGTCCCTGCTGACGGCCCTGCGCCGGGACCTGCGTGCCGTCTCCCGCACCCTGAGGACCTCGGGAGCGCGCGGGGTGGCGGCTAAGGTGCAGTGGCGCCTGTCAAGGCTGAGGCGATGACCGGGGGGCGTTCAACCGGCGAGACTGCGGCCAACCAGGTGGCCGCCGTGGTCGTCACCTACCATCCGGCACCCTCATGCGCCGACCTGGTTACGGCCCTGTCCGCCCAGTGCCAGTGGGTCGTCGTCGTGGACAACGGCTCCTCTCCCGAGGAGCTCCAGCCGCTGCGGGAGGCGTGCGCGCGCACCGGTGCGCACCTGGCGGAGATGGGCGGCAACCTCGGGATCGCTGCCGCCCAGAACCTTGGCATCAAGCGGGCCCGTGAGCTGGGGGCACACTGGGTCCTGCTGTCGGACCACGACTCCGTTCCCTCACCCGGGATGGTCGACCAGCTGTTGGCGGCCTTCAGAGCCGACCAGCGGGACGACCCCGGTAGTGACAGCTGCGGGGTCGCAGCAGCCGGACCTCTGGTAGGGGAGGACCGCCAGGGTCGCGACCAGCTCGTCTACGTGGCGCGCCGCTGGGGGCCGCGCCGGGCCACGCCCGAGGAGCTGGCGCAGCCCTATCTGACGGTCGCCTTCCTCATCGCCTCCGGGTGCCTGGTGTCGATGGAGGCGCTGGACCGCGTCGGCCCCATGAGGGAGGACCTCTTCATCGACCACGTCGACCTGGAGTGGGGTCTGAGGGCGCGGCGCGCGGGCTACCGGCTGGTGGTAGCGACCGGTACGCCGATGACGCACCGCCTGGGTGACGAGGTGGTCCGGCTGCCCGGGCGTCGTCAGCCGGTGCACGTCCACGCCCCTGTGCGCAGCTACTACCTGGTGCGCAACACGGTGCGCCTGCTGCGCTCGGGCCTGCTCCCGGTGGCGTGGAGGGTCGGCTACACCGTCTGGCTCGCCAAGTACACGGCCTTTAACGCGGCCCTGGCTGACCGTCGTCGGCAGCGGGCCTCGGCGCTGGCCCACGGGCTGGTGGACGGGCTGCGGGGACGGGGCGGGCCGCGCCCCTAGGCCTGGCGCACGGCGCTGAGTCCGGGTGCCAGGGCAGACCTAGGCAGACGTCCTAGGCAGGTGCTGCGCCGATCAGTTGTGGGAAGGGGGAGACGGTCAGCATCTGCGTGAGGTTTGACAGGGTGAAGACCCGCCCGTCGGTGTCCCGGATAACTGGCCCCAGGGTGTCGTTGACGCGCGCCCACCCCAGTCCGGCAAGCACACCCACCAGGGGGACTCCGCCGAGACGGACGGACTCAGCGCGTAGACGCTCAAAGCGGTGCGCCTTGTCGCGTGCGGTGCCGCCGTCGCGGGCCAGCGCTGCTGCGGTGGCCCAGCCGTCGCGGGTGTCGAACTTGTCCTGCTTGGTCCGCAGGCCGTCGGGCGGGTCCCCGAACAGCGTGCCGTCCATAGCCTTGACAATCGTCAGGGCCAGCGTCATGGCAGTGTCCTCCGACGGCCTGGTACCGTGACGCTCCATCCCCTCAATGACACCGGGCGAGACTCTCCTGGGTGACGACGAGGAGCTGACGAGCGTTGTCGCGCTTGCCAGTTCCTTGGTGAGCAGTCCCAGAACTGTGCGGAAGGTCAGCAGCGAGCGGGGCTGGTCAAGGAGTGCGCGCGTCACCGTCTCCTGACTCATGTCAGTAAAGCCCTGCGTGGCTTCTAGGGTCGCGCGGTAGCTGGCTTGGAAGGTGGACAGCTCGTAGAAGTCCATGGAGTGGACGTAGGCGAGGTCCGGTGCGAGATGAGGAACGTAGACCTGGTTGGCTACCTCGGCGTAGATCCTGGTGTGCTCGGCTGTGCCGTGCCGCTGGGCGACCAGACGCATCTGCGCCACACGTTCGTCCCATGAACCGGTGCTGATGATCGCGTTGACGGTCTCCTCGACGGTTGCCATGCTCTAGCCTGCCTGTACCGGGTCGAGGAGCGTCGCATCAGCGGCAATACGCTCGCGGGCGGCCAGCGCGTACTGCTCGTGCAGCTCCAGCCCTCCGGCCTGACGCCCCAGGCGCCGGGCGACGACTGCCGTCGTGCCGCTGCCGGCGAAGGGGTCGATGACGACGCCGTTGCCAGGCGTCATGGCCTTGACGAAGAACTCGGCCAGGCCCTCGGGCATGGGGGCCGTGTGAGTGACGCCCCTGTGCTGGTTGTAGGTCTGACTCACCGGGATGACGTTACCGGGATCGGCTCCGCCGTGGGCATAGGTCGTCACTCGGTTGCGGCCGAACCCTGCCTCGGTGGAGCGACGACCACGGGTGTCCTGCATGCGCCGCCTGATCTCCTCAGGTGTCGTCTTGTAGGGCACACGGACCGCGTCGAGGTCGAAGTAGGGCCTGGGACCGCGTGCGAAGTGGAACACGTGCTCGAAGGCGTCCTTTGTGCGGGGGCCGAACCTGCCAGGGATCGCGTTGGGCTTGGACCAGATGTATTCCTCGATCCACCGCCAGCCCATGTTCTGGAGGGCCAGGACGAGCTGGAACACGTAGGGGTGACGCTGCCCCTTGAGCGGCCCGTCCTTGGCGACGCGGTTCTTGATGTTGATGACGAGCGAGCCCGTCTCGCTCGTGGCCTTGTACATCGATCGGGCGAAGGGCAGGAACCACTCGACGTAGCGGTCCGGGTGCACACGGCTGTAGGCCCGTTGGTCGGCATAGGGCGGGGAGGTGAAGAACAGGTCGACGCTGCCCTCGGGCAGCGCTGGCAGCCACTGCGAGGAGTCACCCCATGTCACGCCCTCCCCAAGGAGGAGGGCGAGCGCACGAGCGGGGTCCTCGGGGACCGGGGGGGCAGGAGCAGGGACAGGATGAAGCGTCACACAACCATCCTGCCGTAACGGTGTGACATCCATCGTGAGGCGCCGCGACCACTTATGTTCCCGGTCCGTTTATGTTCCCGGCCCGTCGGCAGCCGCTCCCGACTACATCGACGACGCCTCCCTGCCTCGACAGGCGGTCAACTGGGTGGGTGCCAGTGCTGTCCGGGGGTGCCCGCAGCAGGTGCTAGCTGCGCAGGTAGCGGGCCAGGCCCCGGGCGGTGCGCCTGGCTACGTGTGTGGCAGCGAGTCTCACCACGGTGCCAGCCCCCTCCGTGCGGGCCACGGCCCTGGCCTGCCACAGGAGCCGGCTGGCACGGGCGGCAGCAGCCGGGGTGGGCACGGCTGCGGGGGGCTGGTCCTCACCGTAAGGGTCCAGGGCGATGGGGGCTGCGGCGAAAGGCTCGTCATCTGCCACAGGGACCCAGGAGGAGGGCTGCCGACGGCCCTCCAGGCGCAGGCGCAGCGCGGCCTGGACCAGGATCTTCTCGTAGGCGCGGCCCTGGGTCAACGGTGACAGCTCCAGCAGGGCCTCCCGCCGGGCCATCGCCCCCATCCGGGAGCGCAGGGCCTGGGAGCCGACCAGATCCTCTAGGGCCTCCTCCCACTGCTCGGTGGTCGTGGCCAGCATCCCGGTGCGGCCGTGGTCGACCACCTCCTGGAAGGGACCTGTGGCAGCTGCGACGACCGGACGACCCACCAGCGCGGCCTCCAGCCACTTGATGGCTGACTTGGCCTCGTTGAACACTGAGTCCCCAGTCAGGGGCGCCAGGCAGATATCGGTGTCTCGTAGCACCCGTGGCAGCTCCAGCCAGGAGGTGAAGGGGACCGTGGAGACTCGCTCGGCCAGTGGCGACAGGGCCTCTGTCGGGCGGAGGTGGCCGCCCAGGACAAGCCGCACATGTGGGTGGCGCCTCATGACAGCGACCACGGCGGGCTCTACCGCCGCCCAGTCCGCGTCATGCGTCGTTGTTCCGGAGAAGTACCCGATAGAGACGGTGGTCTCGCTGCTCCCACGGCCTGCGTTGTCCCCGCTGCCCGTACCGCTCCTGTCCTGCTCGGCGGTACCGGCAGCCTGCGCGCCTGTGGCCCCGGGTATCCCCCTCGTGGCGCGAGCCGACACGACGCGCGCCGGAGGAGTGCGGGCTCCCCGTGCTGCCATGTCGTCCTCCCGGACCACTCTGTCCGAGGCCCGGGCCAGGAGGGCTCCCACCCCGTTGGCGTAACGGTAGGCGGGGAGGTGGGCCAGGCGGGTCGCCTCCTGGCACAGCACCTCGGTTGAGCCGATAAACCCGTCACATGCCTCCAGGGTGGTGCGGTAGCGCTCGACGCCGTGCCACCACAGCCGCTCCTCCCGGGCGGACAGGCCCTCCAGGCCCTCGAGCTGACCGCGCAGGGAGGGGTCGAAGATGAGGTCGTCGACGTCGTAGAGGACCGGGACCGCTGCCGGACGCTCCTTGACCGCGGCGATGAGGTCCAGCACCTGGGTGGTTGCCGGCACCCGGTACAGCACGATGGCGTCCGCCTGGAGGACCTCCGTGCGAAGGCGCGGGTCGCGGTAGTGGCGCACCTCGACCTCGTGGCCTCGCATCCGCAAGGCCTCGGCGGGAAGATAAGCGCGGTAGCGCAGCGGCGCGCCGTCGATACCGACGACGAAGAGCACCCGTCGCAGCAGCTGTGCCTGCGCCCGCGCGATGTCGCGGTGCTCCTGTGGCGCGCAGACCACGCCGGGGGAGCCGAAGGCGTCGTCGCACAGCTCCTCGTAGGTACTGAGCAGCTCGGCTCCCTGCTGGGTGACGGAGCGGATCGGCGAGGCAGAGCCCTGACCGGTCAGTCTCCGTGCCCGCTGTGGGTCCTGGGCGAGGCGGTGCAGCACCTCTGCCAGCGCCTGGGCGTCCCCAGCAGGGACGACGTGGCCATTGACACCCTCGGTCACAGCCTCCTCCGGTCCGAGGGTGTCGGTGCACACCACGCCCAGGCCGGCGGCCAGTGCCTCGCGGGTGAGGATGGAGTGGGACTCGCGCATGACGGAGGGCAGGACCAGCAGGTCGTGGTCCTCCAGGACCTCCAGGAGGCTGTCGGGGCTGAAGGACGGGCGGGGGCGGAACCAGGAGGGCAGGCCAGGTCGTGCCCTCTCGACCCCGTAGGCGTCCAGGAGCAGCCCGCTGTGCTCGCCGACCAGCCTGGCGCTACGGGTCAGGACGTCGACACCCTTCATCTCCTGGTCCCCGCCCGCGTACATGACCCTCAGCGGTCCCGTACCGACTCGTGGCCGGGGCTCGGGGCCGAGGCGCTCCAGCTGGGCGTCAGGAAGGCCGTTCTCGTTGACTCGTACCCTGTCCGGGTCAACACCGTTGGCAACCAGTACCCGTGCCGCCGAGCGGGAGGGCGCCAGGACGAGGTCCACAGCCTCCAGGGCTCGGCGAAGCCGCTCGCGCCGTCCCCGCAGGCGCGGGTGGGAGTCGCAGTCGCAGGAGCCGCACTCCACGACCAGGGAGCAGGGGTGCATTTGGTGATCGACTAGGAACTGCCGGGAGCAGAACCACCAGAAGTCGTGCATAGTCAGCACGACCCGGGCGCCCGACGCCCTGGCGGCCTCCACGAGCCCGACCCCGAGAGTCTGCAGGGAGTGGACGTGCACCACGTCAGGCCGGACCCCCTCCAGCCACCGGGCGAAGGCCTGAGCCGCGCCGGGGTTGTCGTAGTTGAACGGGTCGTCCCAGCCCGTCCACGGAGTCGTGACCAGCCAGGTCACCGCCACCCCGGCCTCGTCGGTCTCGGTCCAGGTCTCCAGGGGGCGGCGCTGGTCGTCCAGGTAGCCGGCGTAGACGTAGGAGTCGTGGCCCTGCGCGGACGTCAGGCGCGCTATCCTCTGCGGCACGAGCGTGCCCCCGGAGACGAAGTTCGGGGGATAGTGGGCAGAAACCTGGACGATCCGCATGAGGCCGATGCTACCGGTACCTGTACCCGCCTGCTGGTCCACGCTCCTGGGGCACCTCTGAGCGCCTCTCCGGGTGTCTGTGCCGGGCTCCTCCTCTGCCTGTGGCCCTATGCTGGGACCATGAGCGACAGCGACGTGGACGTGCCCGCCCGGCGTCCCCTCGACCTGCAGGACTCCCCGGGCGCCGTGGAGGAGGCGGACAGCGTGCTGAGCGGTGACGGTGCTGACGGTGTGACAGAGGCCGCCCCTCCCGCCAGGGCGCTGGAGGCGCTGGAGAGGCGGTGCGACGAGCTGCGTGCCCAGGTGGTCTCCCTCCAGGCTGCGGCCGTGGTGCGCGCCGGGATCATTGAGGACCAGGCTGCCCGTATCCAGGAGAACGAGGAGCGCCTGACTCAGGCGCGCGCCCGCCTGGAGGCCCGTCAGCCCGCCGCAGTCAGCGCCGTGCGGGCGATCGCCGCCCCGCGGACGCTGAGGAGGCTGCCCCTGGGCGGCCTGAGAAGGCGCGCTGCGGCGCTTCTACGTCGGTTGAGAGGCTGAGGTCATGGGTGGTGTCACCGTCATTGTCGCCGACGGTGTCTGGGACGCAAGGCGGGAGAAGCCGGAAGGCCCCACCGGGGCGACCGTGGAGAGCTTTCGTCAGGTCGCCTCCGACGGGGACCGCCTGCTCGTGGGGTCGTGGTGGGAGCGTGCGGACCAGGTAGAGACCGACTACGCCCTGCTGCTGCGTGCTGGTGACACGCTTGAGCCGGGCGCGCTGCGCGCTCTGGAGGAGTTCGCCCGGGCGCGCCGGGTCCGCCTGGTGACCGCCGACCGGATCGAGGACGGCCAGATCCGTCGTTGCCAGCGCTGGTCCCCGACCCTGTTCGAGCAGTTCCCCTACACTGGGCGCCTCATGCTGGTGGAGGCCCCGGTGCTGGCCCAGGTGGTGTCCACCGCCCTTCAGGAGCCGCTCAGTGAGTGGGACATGCAGCTGCGTCTGGTTGACGCGGCGGCTGGTGCCGACCACTGCCCGGTCGTGGCGGTCAACCAGGCCACCCCGGTGCGTGCCGGGGGCCTGGCAGACCGGGTCACTAGCGTCCAGGCCCACCTCGCCCGCACAGGCAGGAGCGCCGAGGTGGCCAGCGCGGGTCCGACAGGTATGCCGCAGGTACGTGCCCGCACGACGGAGGCCAGCCTGGTCTCTGTCATCGTCCCGACCGCCTTCTCCCGTCGCGAGCTGGAGGACGGTACCGTACGCACACTCGTGGAGTGCCTGTTGACGGGGGTCCTGGTCACTGCCGGCCCCCAGCGCTGCGAGGTGGTCCTGGTCGTGGATGACCAGGCCGACTCCCGGTCGGTGGAACGCTGCCGGAGCCTGTGGCCGGGGACGCTGCGGGTCGTGACCACCCGGGGACCCTTCAGCTTCTCCGCGGCTGTCAACGCTGGTGCTGCCGCCTCGCGCGGGGATGTCCTCCTTCTGCTCAACGACGACGTCGAGCCGTGCCACGGCGGCTGGCTGGACCAGATGCTGGGGGTCCTGGAACGTCCGGGCACCGCCGTGGTCGGCGCCCGCCTGCTGCTGGGAGACGGCAGGATCCAGCACCTTGGAGTGGTGTGTCCCCCCGGGGAGCTGCCGATGCATCCTCGGGTCTTCGAAGAGGACAGGACCTCCCATCCCATGGCCCAGGCGGACGTGGAGTACCTGGCGGTGACCGGCGCCTGCCTCATGTGCCGCCGCGAGGACTTTGAGGCCGTGGGCGGCATGGACGAGAGGCTACCGCTGAACTTCAACGACATCGACCTGTGCCTGCGCATGGTGGCCCGGGGCGGCAGCGTCGTGTGCGTCAACAGTGTGAGAATGGTCCACCGCGAGTCCTCGACCCGCCGTCCCCAGATCCTCCCGGAGGAGAGGGCGGCTGTGGAGGGCTGGTACCCGCTGACGGCTACGGACCCCCACATCGAGTACTGGGGCTGACCCCGGTGCCTCGGTAGTGCGGGGACGGCCCGGGCGTCCCCGGGACGTCGACCCGACGGCACGGGGCCGCTCTACGACATACTTCTCCTGCGTATCCTGACTCCTCCGGACTGCGACTTCTCCAGATAGGTGAGCCCATGACTTCTGAGACCTCCAGGCCCCTGCGGGTCGAGACCACGCCGATTCCTGGTTTCCTGCGGATAGACCTGCCTGTGCACGGGGATAACAGAGGCTGGTTCAAGGAGAACTGGCAGCGTGAGAAGATGCTTGCCCTGGGGCTGCCGGACTTTGGCCCGGTGCAGAACAACATCTCCTTCAACCACGAAGTGGGGGTGACCCGGGGTATCCACGCGGAGCCGTGGGACAAGTACGTCTCGGTGGCCTCAGGACGCGTCTTCGGGGCCTGGGTGGACCTGCGTGAGGGGCCGACCTTTGGGACGCTCTACACCTGTGAGATCGATCCCTCCGTGGCGGTCTACGTGCCTCGCGGCGTCGGCAACGCCTACCAGACCCTGGAGCCTGCCACCGCCTACACCTACCTGGTCAACGACCACTGGCTGCCCGACGCCCGCTACACCTTCCTCAACCTTGCCGACAGCTCGGTGGCCGTTCCCTGGCCGATCCCCTTGGAGAAGGCGGTGCTGTCGGACAAGGACCGCTCGCACCCGCCGCTGGAGGAGGTGTCTCCCTTTCCGGCGCCGGGGGCGTCGCTGCCAGGAGCCGCTCCCCTCACCCGTGGTGCGCACAGCGACGGTGCCACGGCACCCGGGGACGAGCCGCACGTCTCCGGTCCTCACGGCGGGAGCAGGCAGGGTCGTCGGGTCCTGGTGACCGGTGCGCACGGCCAGCTCGGTCGTGAGCTCATGCGTCAGCTGCCTGAGGCCGGGTACGAGGCCACGGGCGTGGACCTTCCCGAGGTGGACATCTCTGACGCCTCTGCCCTGGAGGGCTTCCCGTGGGGTGACTACGACGTCGTCGTCAATGCTGCGGCGTGGACGAACGTGGACGGCGCCGAGACCTCTGAGGGGCGTAGGCAGTCCTGGAGGGCCAACGCCACCGGTCCGGCCAACCTGGCCAGGGCCGCCACCGCTCACGGGCTGGTACTGGTGCACGTCTCCAGCGAGTACGTCTTTGACGGGACGGCCCAGGTCCACGCAGAGGACGAGCCTGCCAGCCCCCTGGGCGTCTACGGGCAGTCCAAGGCCGGAGGTGACGCTGCCGTGGCTGCCACCACGCGCCACTACCTGGTGCGTACCTCCTGGGTGGTGGGTGAGGGTGGCAACTTCGTGCGCACGATGGCCCGGCTGGCCGCCCAGGGGGTGCAGCCTAAGGTCGTGGCCGACCAGGTAGGACGCCTGACCTTCACCACCGACCTGGCGGCGGGCATCATCCACCTCCTGGAGACGGGGGCACCCTACGGGACCTACAACCTCTCTGGCGAGGGGGCGGTGGTCTCCTGGGCTGACGTGGCCAGGAGGGTCTACGAGCTGACCGGGCACAGCGCCCAGGAGGTCACCCCGGTGACCACGGAGGAGTACTTCGCGGACCAGGACGTGGCACCTCGCCCCCTCGTGTCCGTACTGGACCTGACCAAGATCGAGTCAACAGGCTTTGTCCCCGCCGACTCGATGCAGCGCCTGGAGGACTACGTCCGGTCCCTGTAGGCCTGGGTAGGCCTGCTCTGGCTTTTCTGGCTTTGTGGTGTGCAGGTCTGAGTACCTGCCGCATGAGTGCCTGCCGTATATCTGCCGCAGGTGCGCTCCGGTGCTGGCGTAGCCGTCGCGGCCTCTGCGCCTAGCCGCGATGCTCACGCTCCAGCAGGTCCAGCAGGTACTGCCCGTAGCCGGACTTCACCAGCGGCTCAGCACGTTGGCGCAGCCCCTCGTCATCGATAAAGCCCATGCGCCAGGCGACCTCCTCAGGGGCGCCGACCTTCATTCCCTGGCGCGCCTCGACAGTGCGTACGAAGGCCGTGGCGTCTGCCAGGGAGTCAAAGGTCCCGGTGTCCAGCCACGCTGTGCCCCGTGGCAGGACCTCGACGCTGAGACGACCGGCTTCGAGGTAGGTGCGGTTGATGTCGGTGATCTCGTACTCTCCGCGTGCCGAGGGCCTGAGGCTGCGTGCGATCTCCACCACGTCGTTGTCGTAGAAGTACAGTCCGGGCACGGCGTAGTCCGACTTCGGGTGCGGCGGCTTCTCCTCAATGGACAGTGCCCTGAGGTCCTGGTCGAACTCCACGACGCCATAGGCGGAGGGGTCGGCTACCTGGTAGGCGTAGACGACCCCGCCCTCCGGGCTGGTGTGGCGACGCAGCTGGGTCCCCATGCCTGGGCCGTAGAAGATGTTGTCACCCAGGACCAGTGCGGCGCTGTCCTCGCCGATGAACTCTGCTCCCAGGACGAAGGCCTGTGCCAGCCCGTTGGGAACCTCCTGCACCGTGTAGGAGAGGCTGACGCCTAGTTGTGAGCCGTCACCCAGCAGGCGGTGGAAACCGGGGGCGTCGTGAGGTGTTGTGATGACAAGCACGTCCTGGATGCCCGCAAGCATGAGGGTGCTCAGCGGGTAGTAGATCATCGGCTTGTCGTAGACCGGAACCAGCTGCTTGGAGGTGCCCAGGGTGATCGGGTTGAGTCGTGTACCGGAGCCTCCGGCCAGGATGATGCCTCGCATGCACGTAGTCTGACCTACCGAGCACGAGTTGGCGGGGCGACGGGGCTGATTTGTCGTGGACGTTGCGGATCAGGTACGGGTGCGTGCGGCTGCGACCACGCAGCACACCGGGAGCTCCGGCTGGCCCCGGCCTGTGAGGCGTCGCAAGGACGTCGTGTAGCCAGCTGTGCGCTGCCGCCGGTACGGTGCCCCCTATGATGCGTCTCGAGGCTGCCCGGCAGCGTTATGGCTGGGGCTCTGCCACAGCCATTCCCAGGTTGCTCGGTGTGCCCTCTGACGGCTGTCCCTGGGCTGAGGCGTGGTACGGCGCCCACGCGGCGGGACCGACGCTGGTGGCAGGAGGACACCCCCTGGCAGAGGTCCTCGGGCGTGAGCCCGTCCGGCTGCTGGGTGATGACGTCATCCGCAGGTTCGGCGCCCAGCTGCCTTTCCTCGTCAAGCTCATCGCCCCGGCCCGGGTCCTGTCCCTCCAGGTCCACCCGAGCCAGGAGCAGGCGGCTGAGGGCTACGCCCTGGAGGAGGAGGCTGGCGTGGCAATGGACAGTCCGGACCGTAACTACAAGGACCCCAACCACAAGCCGGAGATGGTGCTGGCGCTGACGCAGTTTGAGGCGGTGGCAGGGTTTCGGGCGCCTCGGCGTGCCGCTGAGGTCCTTGCCGACCTGGACAGCCCCTTGGCGCGGCGCATGCGGCGCACGCTGAGGCTCAATCCCACCCGCTTCGGCATCCGCCAGGTCTTTACGGACCTGGTCTCGGCAGGTACTCGGCCCCAGGAAGAGGCGGTCGCTGCTCTTGTCGAGGAGATCTCCGAGCGGGTAGAGGCCGGAGCCTCCCCGTCCCCCAGGGTGGACTCTAACGTGCTGGAGATGTCCCGCAGCTTTCCGGGTGACCCGGGTATCGCTGCGGCGCTCCTGCTCAACCCTGTGACTCTTCAGCCCGGGGAGGCGCTGTTCGTCCCTGCGGGCAGCGTCCACGCCTATGTCAGCGGCCTGGGGGTGGAGGTCATGGCCTCCTCCGACAACGTGCTGCGGGCTGGTCTGACTGCCAAGCACGTGGACGTCGCCGGGGTCCTGGCCTGCGTGAGCTACGTGGCTGCACCGCCAGTACGCCCCGCTCCCGAGTACCTGTCGCGCGCGACCCGCGCCTACTACGCTCCCGTGGACGACTTCGAGCTCATGGTCACCTCTGTCGTGCCAGCAGACGGTCGCCTTCAGATACCTGGTCGGGGACCGCGGGTCGTGCTGGCGGTCCAGGGCTCCACGACACTGACAACGGCAGCGGGACAGCTGGGGCTCGCTCGTGGACAGGCTGTCTTCGTCGGTGCCGACGAGCGGACCCTCTCGGTGGAAGGAGAGGGGACCTTGGTCCAGGCGGACGTCCCCTGACCCTTGCGGCCTACCAGGTCGCCCCCTCCTGGCGTGCGGCTGCTTGCGCGACGTCCTCTCCCGCTCCTTCCATGAGCAGCACTGCCGTGCGACCTGCTCGCCAGGTGGTCAGGACGCCGCGCAGTGCCGGTGCCAGGCCGTTTTCGTGTACCAGCACGGCCTGCTGACCCTCAGCAGGCCGTGCTGTCGCTTCTGGACCTGGCGCTTGAGCGCCGACTCTGTCCCCGGCAGGGCGGCTGCCCGGGTGGTAGAGGGCACCCAGGAGGTCGTCCTCAGACCAGTAGGTGTGTCTGCCCTGTCGGTCCAGCTCAGTCAGGGGCACGGATGAGGTGCTCGCCTCGGAGACCGGGGCGTAGTGGTCCGGGTAGGCCATGAGGTCGGCGGCGCCGTCGAGCACCAGTGGTGGCAGCTGTGCGGGCCACCGCAGCGCCAGTGACTGGGGCGGTGCCAGCACCTGGACCTCAGCGTCGGGGCACAGCTGCTCATCATCCAGGGCAACGCTGAGGCCTGGCGACAGGCCCGCTGCCCGGACTGTGTCCGCTGTGCCGACCAGGACGTGCTGACCCGCGAGCCACGCTCCACAGGCCCATATCACCCCTCGCCAGTGCACCCCGGTTCCTATGTGAATTCCATCTCCGGAAAACACCTCATTAGTAATCAGTCCCGCCACCTTGGCGTGCCACATAGACAGCACGCGCCCGGTGAGCTCGATTCGCTGGTCAAGGCCATAACAAACCAGCCACGGCCGGTCTGAGTCGTGGGCGGCGGGAAGGGTCTCAAGAAGTTGCGTATACATGTTGGAGAATTGAGTCAGACCTACTGAGGTGGTGGCGCGGTTGTGGGATATTATCACGGTATCGCGGCGCGGTGAGGCAGTGCCGCGGGCTGCGCCACTGCCCGCGATTCCGCCAGAAACTTGGTACGAAGGTACTGTCAGCGTAGCCCTGGTCTCTTCTCAGGTGTCTTGTAGGAAGTCGCCATATAGTACCCGCAGTGCGAGGCGGTTCGCGGATTGTCAACGAGCGGTGTCGATGGTCACGAGAGGGTGTAGTTTCCTTCTCGGGCTTGACTCGCCCGGTCCGGCGCGCATGTAATTCTTACTGGCAAGCAAGTAAGTTGAAGGGAGGCCGAATATGTGGAACATCCTCGGCGACGGGCCACTGACGCGCCCAGAGGAGCCTGACACCGAGGCGTTGCTGTTCCTTTTCGGCGGTGGTGATGATCTTGATGAGGGTCCCCTGGCGTGGCAGGAGCGTGCTCTGTGCGCCCAGACGGACCCTGAGGCCTTCTTCCCCGAGAAGGGCGGCTCCACCCGTGAGGCCAAGCGCGTCTGTGCGACCTGTGAGGTGCGTGAGGAGTGTCTTGAGTACGCTCTCGCCAACGACGAGCGCTTTGGTATCTGGGGCGGACTGTCTGAGCGTGAACGCCGCAAGCTCAAGCGTCGCGCGGTATGACGCCAGCGGGCCCTGACGACGGGACCGCGAGGGACAGGTCGCAGCCGGAGGCTGACGCGGGTGTCCTGGCCGTCGTCGTGACGGCCGGGAACACCCCGTTCCTGGCTGAGACGCTCAGCGGCCTGGCGTCCCAGGTGCGTCAGGCGGAGATCGTCCTTGTTGTTGACGTCGCCTCTCGGGCTAACGGGCTGGGGGACGGCACGCCGATTGAGGAGGTCGTGGAGGCCTGCGGGCTTGATGCCTCCAGCGCGGTGCGCATCGTACGTGCCGGGGAGGTGGCTACCTTCGGAGCCGCGATCGCCTCGGGGCTTGCCGCCTATACCGACCTCGTGGCCTCAGGGGGGCGTCGCCGTGGTCGATCCGGTGGGAGCCGGGACGTGCCTGAGGGGGCGCACTCCGCAGGGGTGGCTCCTGACCCGGTCGTCGGGGCGCTGTCCCCGGTGACCCGGCAGGAGCGACGTCTGATCGTCCCTGATCCCGAGGAGCAGCAGTCACGAAGGCTGTGGCTGTGGCTGCTTCATGACGACTCCGCACCGCAGCCAGGCTGCCTGCGCGCGCTGCTGGCGGCGGCGGCCAACGCGCGGTCCGTGGGTGTCGTCGGCCCCAAGCAGGTCTCCTGGGACCATCCCGACCAGCTTCTGGAGGTCGGGCTGGGCACGACGGCCTCGGCGCGCAGGGACAACGCCATTGTCCCCGGTGAGGTGGACCAGGGCCAGTACGACGACCGCAGCGACGTACTCGCGGTGGGGACAGCCGGTGCCCTGGTAGCGCGTACCGTGTGGGACGAGGTCGGTGGCATCGCACCGTGGCTGGGACCTTTCGGGGACGGTCTGGAGCTGTCGCGTGCTGCCCGACTGTGCGGCTACCGGGTTGTCGTCGAGCCCCAGGCCGTCCTGCGTCATCGTCGTGCCTCCTACCTTGGCCTGCGGCCCGCTCGGCAGGCCGTTCGCCGGGAGAGTGACGCTCCGGTCACCGACCTGCCGGATCCTGCCCCTGAGCGCTCCTTTCGGGAGCGTCGGGTCGCCCAGCTGACCAACTGGGGTGCTTTCTCCTCTCGTCCCGTGGTCCTGCTGCTAGGGTGGTTCCTGCTTCTGGGGCTGGCTCGCGGGTTGTGGCGGCTGGTCTCCAAGGTTCCTGCGCTCGCCCGCGACGAGGTGGCTGCCGCCTGTGAGGTCCTCAGGCACGCCGGTCGTATCAGGACAGGTCGTCGTCGTCTGTCTCGGTACGCACAGGTGCCGCGCTCCGCCCTGGGAAGGCTCTACGTTCCGGCATCCCGGATTCGTGCGGCGCGTAGGGACCAGGTGCGCCAGGAGCGGGAGCGCTCGGCGCGCTCCAGAGCGCCCAGCGAGCTGGAGGTGCGTGAGCTGGCCGCCCTGGCCCGCACCAGGAGGAGGGTGCTGGTCGCCCTGGTGCTACCTGTCCTCGTTGTGACGGCTGCCGGGCTGTCGGGCGTGGTGCTGACCCGCTCTGTCAGCGGTGGTGCCTCCGCCTTTCTCTCCACCAGCTGGCGTGAGATGTGGGAGACTGCCTGGGCCGCCTGGATCCCCTCTGGCGACGGCTACCCCGGTGGGCCCTCGCCTCTTCTGGCGGTGATGGCGCTGCCGATGGCGTTGGGTGGCCTGGTCGGGGTTGACGGTGACGTAGGGGTCCATGCTCTTCTTCTGGCTGCTGTGCCTCTGGCCGCCCTGGGGGCTTGGTTCGCTGCCGGGACGGTGACGCGTCGGGTGGGGCTGCGCTGGGCGGCCGGGCTCGTGTGGGCGCTCACTCCGAACCTCCTCACGGCAGTGGGGCAGGGGCGCCTGACGGCTGTCCTGGTCCACCTGGCCCTGCCCTGGATGCTTCTTGCCGTGGCCCGTGCGCTGGGGGCGGACCGTCGCGATGTGGTTGTCTCCGGTCTTGTGGGTGCGCACCTGCTCACAGACAGGGAGCGTCAGGAGCTGGACCTCTTCTCCCAGGAACGCGTCGAGGACCTGGCGCATCTTGACCAGGACGCGCCCGGTGAGGATCTCCAGCCCGTGGTAGACCCCGTGGCTGGCTCCGGGATGCCAGAGGACGTTCAGGACGGTCGACACCAGGACGGCCAGGAGCAGGAGAGCGCTCAGGGCGGTGAGGCAGGCCGAGAGGATAGCCAGGAGGGCGACCGGGGCAGCCAGGACAGCCCCGGCTCCCAGGGCGAGGATGGTACAGGCGTGCAGGACCACCCTCCTGCCCAGGACCTGAACCCCAGCGGCCCGGACACGGAAGGGGCGGTAGGCGGCGTGGCCGGTACGTCGTCTCACCGGGTGCCGATGCCCGTGCGGTACGGCCCCGGCTCGGCGGCTGCTGCGGCCACGGCTGGCCTCCTCGCCTCGGTGGTGGTGGCTGCGTCCGCGGCGACGGCTCCGCTCCTGCTTCTTGTGATCGGTGTGCTGGCCCTGAGGTCCTCACGGGGCTACCGACTGCTTCTCACGCTGGTGCCGCTGGTGCTGACAGCCGCCCCGGCCTGGTGGCGCGCCTGGCAGGTGGGCTCGACCACGACCTGGTCGCAGGGGCTGCGCCTGCTGCTAACTGACACCGGCGTGCCGACCGCAGTCGGCTCCCCCAGCGGGGTGGACCTGCTCCTGGGCTCGCCCACGGACCTGGACCTTGTCCTGGCTGACGGCGCCCTGGCCCTGGTTGGCAGGATCCTTCTGGCTGTCGTTCCGGCCGCGGCGCTAGCGAGCCTGCTGGTGTCCGGGCGGCAGGGAGCCAGGGCACGGACCGGTGTCCTCCTGGCGCTTGGCGGCCTGGCGCTGGCGGCCCTGTCCTCCCGCACTGTCACCGCTGTCGGGACCAGCCCAGGTGAGGACACCAGCGTGCTTGTCACCGGGTGGGCCGGGGCCGGGCTGTCCGTGGCCCTGGCTGGCTTTGTCCTGGCAGGCCTGGTTGCTGGCGACGCCTGCCTCGCCCTCCTGGATGCGGACGCGGTCCTGAGGGCAGGGGCGCGTGGCTGGCGGCCGTGGGTAGTGGCGGTCCTGTGCCTCGTCGTGGCAGCCGGTCCTCTGACAGCGGGTGCGGCCTGGGCCTGGCGGGCTCGTGCGGGGTCCGAGCAGGCCGTGGCCCTGCGCAGCGCTGGGCAGCAGGTTCCGCTGATTGCTGCCCAGCTCCAGTCCTCTGGTACCCAGGGCCGGGTCCTGCACCTGGCAGCCTCTCCCGCGGGCCTGCAAGTCACCATCTGGCGGCATGCTGGTACCCAGGTGACCGACGTCCTGCCAGAGGTGCTCAGCGCCCAGCTGCGTACCCGGGTGCCGGACGTCTGGGACCATGGGCTGGTCGCGGCTGAGGGAGCTCTTCCCGATGACGTCCCCATGGTGCTGGGCGACGACGCGGATCTCGCCCTGGCCGACCTGGTCGCCCGGGCCGTCTCCGGGCAGGACGAGGAGGCTGCTGCCGAGCTGGCGGCGCACGGGATCGCTGTCGTCGTCCTGGCCGAGACTCCAGGAGACGAGCTGACTGCTGAGACACGTTCCGGCCTGGCATCGACCCCGGGACTGGACCAGCTGGCGCAGACTGCTTCCGGTACCGCCTGGCGTGTGGCACCGCAGCAGGGCCAGGAGGCCTCACGGCTGACGGTCGTGGATGCCGACGGTCGTAGCGTGCCGTTGTCCTCTGACGGTGGCGAGGTTGCCGCGAGTGCTCGCCTGCCCCGGGGCCAGGACGGACGCACCCTGGTCCTGGCTGAGCGCGCCAGCAGCTCTTGGAGCGCCTCCTTGGACGGGACGCCGCTGGAGCCCACGACCCTGCCCGGCGAGGGCGGAGAGTGGAGGCAGGCCTTTGTGCTACCCGCCGACGAGGGGATCCTGGAGATCACCTATAGGGGCGGGCTCGTCCCGACCCTGCTGACCTATGGGATCTGGGGTGCATGGCTGGTGACGGCTGTGGCCGCCCTACCCCTGCGACGCGGAAGGGAGACGGTGTGAGCGAGCTGGAGAGCACGGCCTCGTCCTCTCAGGGGGCAGGAGACCCCGGGGACGGTCCTGGAAGTCGGCAGGCGGAGGGCCGTCAGCACCGAGAGCCTGCTCAGACTGATGCAGGGACCGACGCAGAGGCTGACGCAGACGCTGTTCAGACGCAGGAGGCAGCCCGTCCGCAGCCTCCTGCCCAGACGTCGGGAGCCTCTGGAGCGTCGACACCGCGTCCTGCGCGGCGGTCGTGGCGTGGTGTCGCGCGACGTGGGGCGGCGCTGGTGTGCGCGCTGGTCCTGGCCTGTGCCGTTGGCGGCGTGACGTGGTGGGGACAGGTCCACCCTCTGGCAGCCACGCCCCGGCTGGCCCCCGTGACCGTGACCCAGGGCGGGGCCCAGAGCGTGTACGTGTGCCCCAGCTCACCCACGAACACGCTGCAGGCCGTGGAGGTGGCGTCGATGACGACGTCCACGACTGTGGTGCCGGTTGGAGAGAGCGCTTCGCTCTCCTACGCTGACGAGCCCCTCCGGGAGGACTCGGCCACGACCATGGACAGCGCGGAAGGCGGCGTTGTTGTGGTCGAGCCTGGGCAGGAAGGGCAGGTCGCGTCTGCTGCGGCCTTTGTCACGACCCTGGCCTCCGGCGGAGACCTTCGGGGCCTGACTGCCGCCCCCTGTGTCCAGCCTTCCGCGACATCCTGGATTGTGGGAGGCTCTACGGCGCCGGGAGCCTCTGCACAGCTGCGGCTGGAGAATCCCGGAGTCACCAACGTGACAGCAAACGTCGCAGTCTACGGGTCCACAGGACAGCTCGATCTTCCCAGTAACGGCCAGGTCACGGTCCCGGCTGGTTCCGACACGTCCCTGCTCCTGGAAGCCGCCAGTGCCAACGACCCTCGCCTGGCGGTGTCGGTCGAAGCGGAGGGGGGCAGCCTTGCCGTGGCGCTGGTTACTGAGGAGCTTGACGGGGAGACGGCGGCGGGAACCGACGTCCTTACGGGCGGTGCCGCCCCAGCCACGGACCTCGTGGTCCCCGGGGTCCAGGTTGCCAGCCCCGAGGAGCAGGGTGAGGTGGCACAGGACTCCACGGGGGCGGTCTCCTCCGACTCGCCTGTCGTAAGAGTGGTCAATCCAGGCAACGAGCCCGCGTCGGTCAACGTGGCCATGCTCGGCGAGGAGGGGTCCGTACCGCTTCCGGGAGCCGAGGGCGTCGTCATTGACCCGGGCAGCGTCTTCGACGTCTCCCTGGAGGGAGTCTCGCCGGGTACTTACGGCCTGCAGGTGACCTCGGACCTGCCCGTCGCGGCGGCGGTACAGCTGGTGCGAAGCGGCGGGGAGTACCCGGAGCGCTCGGGTGCCCTCGTGCATGACAAGGCATGGATTCAGGCCAGCCGCCAGGACGCGCTGGCTGCCAGCGTCCTGGCGGTTCCCCGGGGCGAGGGCCTGAACTCCGTGGTCACCCTGGCCAACGGGGGCCGGGAGACCTCTGTCACTCTTGCCAGCGCTGACGGGTCGTGGCAGGAGGAGGTAGCGGTTCCCGCCGGAGGGGCGATCAGGGTCGATGTCCCCGATGAGGTTGCGGCTGTGACTCTGACTACCTCGGGGGAGAGGGGTGCGGTGGCTGCTGCGACCGTGGTAGCTGCTCGTGTGTCCGGGGACGCCGCAGGAGTCCTGCTCTCCGTCGTCCCGGCCGAGCCTGACGCAGCGGCAGCGGCTGCGCACAGGATCCTCCTCAGCTAAGGGCTGTGCGCACGTGAGCCGCGTTCTCCGGCGTAACCCCGTGGGTTCCTCCTCGAGCAAGGGCTGTGCGAGGACTGAGTGACGATTGGGGTGCGGACGGCAGGGCTGGTGAGGGCTGCTGGTGGGGGTCGGCGGCCCCTGTCTCAGCCGGGGTCGATCTCCTCGGGACGGCGCCCCAGCATGAGAGCCACCTGCTCGACGACCACCTGGCGTACCAGCTCGGCCAGCGCCGTGGGTCCCGCCTGGCTCGCGACCACACGCGAGGCCACTGGGCGCCGGTAGATGATGACGCGTGCAGGCAGGCCCGCTCGTGGCTCCGCCGTGAACCCTCTCCCGAGGACTACCGACCGTTCCCAGGGGGCGGGGTCGGAGGGCGGGACCTCCTCCACCGCGAACTGGATATCCTTGACCTGGGGCCACCGGGTGGCCAGGTCCCGCGCAGCGGCGATGACCAGCTCGTCAAACCGCTCAGCGCGCGTCCGCCACGCCGGCAGGCTCGGTGGGAGCAGCGGCCCGCGCTGTCCCCGTCCGTGCCGGTCGCGTCTGCGCCGCCTGCCGGGGTAGTGCGACGAGGTGGCGACGGGGGAGAACGGGGAGGTCACGTCGCCAGCGTATGCGGGATTCCTCCCCGTCAGGGGCAGCGGCACGGTAGCCTGCGTGCGTGAGAAGAGTCCGACACTGCCGCAGGCCCGGCTGCGAGCGTCCCGCCGTGGCCACCTTGACCTCCGTGTATGCGGACTCCACGATCGTCCTGGGGCCGTTGGCAACTGAGGCGCAGCCCGAGGCCTACGACCTGTGCGAGAAGCACGTGTCCTCCTTTACCGCACCCCGAGGCTGGCAGGTGATTCGGCTGGCGACCGACTTCACGCCCGCCCCACCGAGCGAGGACGACCTGCTGGCGCTGGCGGACGCGGTGCGGGAGGCCTCGCGTGCTCCCCGCCCGGCTCCTCCGCCCGCTGAGCGTCGTCCCCGTCCGGGCGGGGTGATGCCCGGGCCTGTGACGGCTCCGCTGCCTCCGCTGCCGGAGGTGGCTGAGGGAGAGATCCTGCGTCGCGGCCACCTGAGGGTCCTGCGTGGCGAGAAGGAGGAGGCTGAGGACTAGGAGGAGGCTGAGGAGCCCAGGAGGGGCGAGGAGAGGGGGGCTTCGGAGCAGTTGCTGCCTGTTGGGCTCGCGGGAGTCTTCTGCCCCGGGCGTCACCCTGCCCCGGGCGTCACCGGGCGTCGCCGCTGCCGACCTCAAAAGGTAGCCGTGCCATGCTGTGACGTACTGTCTCCTCCAGGTGACGTCTTTCCAGCTCCAGGGCCAGCTCCCGGTCGCGCCGCTGCACCAGTACCGCAGCCAGGAAGCGCTCCGGGTGGGTGCCTGGCGGCGGGGGAGGAGAGACGTACTCGCTGACCTGGGTGGCCAGGTGCGTGCCTAGCTGCTGCCGGTAGGGCTCCCGCAGCCCGGCAGAGCGCTGAAGAAAGGTGCGGGCTACCAGCGTCACGTTGCCAGGAAGCCTTCCCAGGTCGGCACCAGCTGCCCACGCCGCCAGCTCGGGAGGCATGAGCAGCGGTGCCCTGTGAAGGCTGTCGTAGTGGTCGCGCACCACGTAGGTGCCCGCGAGCAGGTCTCCCAGGCGCTTGCCTCGCCTGGTCACCACGCAGCTGACCAGTGCCAGGAGCGCCCCGGTGCCCCAGATCTCGACGGCACCGACTAGCGCCCTGACGAGGCTGTGCCGCAGCCTGACAGCGCCGCCGTCGTCGCGTACCACTCGAGCCCCTGTGACCAGGCGGCCCGCGCTGCGGCCACGAGAGAGGATCTCAACCGCTATCGGAACCACGACGATCCAGGTGAAGGCGGTCAGGGACAGGCTGACGCTGAGGAGGGCGCCGGAGGGAGAGGGCAGTATGCGGGCAGCGGAGAGACGGCCGATGGTGGTAAGAGTCAGTAACGCTCCCACGGCGTAGATGCCGTAGTCGACAGCGCCTGACAGCAGTCGTGAGACGGCGGTCGCGGGCAGTGCCTCCAGGGCGACGGCCTCGGCGGTGACGACCATGTCGCTTGCGATGTCACCTGCGATGTCGCCTGTGATGTCGCCTGCGGTCCCGGGGCGCCCGGACTGGTCAGGATATGAGGACAGTGCTGCCGTGGTGGTCGCGTTTGTCGTTGTTGGCGTGGCTGTCATGGCAGACTCCCGTTGTGGATCTTGACGCCTTTGCTGCGGCACACCGTGACCAGTGGGACCGCCTTGACCGGCTCGTCTCCAGCAGACGACTGACAGGGGCGCAGGCTGACGAGCTTGTCATGCTCTACCGAATGTGCGCCCGTCACCTGTCCCAGGTGCGCTCGGCAGCCCCGGACCCACAGCTGGTCGCCGAGCTGTCCGTGCGTGTAACGGCAGCACGTGAGCGCCTGGCTGGAACGCGTGAGGTGACTTTGAGCACGGCCAGGAGCTTTGTGCTCCAGGCTGTTCCCGCTGCCCTGTACCGCGTTCGCTGGTGGACGCTGGGTGTCACGGTGGCAGAGGTGGCGCTGGCCCTTGTCGTAGGGGTCTGGACGCTGCGTAGCCCGGAGGCGATGAGCCTGCTGGGGACCCCGAGCCAGCGTCACGCCTACGCCCACGAGGCTTTTGAGGCCTACTACACCGCGTACGCCCCGGTGGAGTTCGCCGCCCAGGTGTGGACATCCAACGCCCGTCTCGCGGCTGTCTGCGTGGCCGGGGGCGTCACCGGCGTGCTTCCGGCCCTCGTGCTGTGGGTCAACGCCGTAGCCCTGGGACAGGCAGGCGCGGTCATGGCCGACCACGGCCTGCTGGGGCAGTTCCTCGCCCTGGTCCTCCCGCACGGCCTGCTGGAGCTGACCTGCGTGCTGACTGCGGGCGGAGCCGGGCTGCGTCTGTTCTGGACGCTGCTGGTTCCGGGCAGGCGGTCGCGGGCCAACGCCCTGGCAGTCGAGGGCCGCGTGCTGGTGACAGCTGCTGTGGGGCTGACCATGGCACTGGTGGTGGCGGGCCTGATCGAGGCGTTCGTGACCCCTGCTCCCATCCCGTGGGTGCTCAAGATCGCCGTAGGTCTCGGGGCGGTGGCGCTCCTGTGGGTCTATACGGTTGTCCTGGGACGCCGTGCCATCAAGGCTGATATCACAGGTGACCTGGGACCTCAGGAGGCGGGCTACTCCGCCCCGGAGGCCGGGTAGCTCGGGCCTGTGGGGGCCTGAACGGTCCGGGAGACTGGAGGCTCCGCGGGAGGGGGGCTGACCGCAGGAGGGCGGTGACTCCGGTGACTCCGGTAGCTGCGGTGGGTTCTGACTGCTCACAGGCGTCCTGCGATCTTTAGGTCCAGGTAGGTGTCGGCCAGGTCGGGAGCCAGCCTGCTCCCGCTGGCCTCGACCACGACGACACCGGCTCTGTGCAGGTACCGTCGCACCGCGTCGTGCTCGATGAGGTCCATCTCCGCGGCGGAGGCGGTGTACACCGCCTCGGTGTCGTCACGCCGGGCCCGTAGCTTCTCCAGGGAGGGGTCTGTGGCGGAGGCGAGGACGACCGTGTGCTGGTGTGCCAGGGCGGACAGTGCCTGCAGCATCCCTGCATCAGCACCGGCACCGTCCAGCGCTGCCAGCACCACGACCAGGGCACGCTGGCTGAGCGAGGAGCGGGCCACCGAGGCCATGAGAGGCCAGTTCGGCTCCACCAGCCGTGCCTCCACGGGGGCCAGGCCGTTAGCCAGGGTGCTCATCAGTGCCGGTCCTGACTCGCCTCGGACCTGAAGACGGACAGCACTGTCCAGTGCGGCCACCTCGACCCTGTCCCCGGCGTGGGAGGCGAGAGCGGCCAGGAGCAGGGCAGCCTCGATCTGGAGGTCAAGCCGGGGCTCGTCCCCGAGGCGCACGGCGGACGTCCGACCGGTGCTCAGCAGGACGAGGACTCTCCGGTCTCGCTCGGGACGCCACGTGCGTACCACCACCTCGCTGCGCCTGGCGGAGGAGCGCCAGTCGATAGAGCGCGCGTCGTCCCCGACCACGTAGCCTCGTAGAGAGTCGAACTCAGTGCCCTCCCCCCTGGTGATGACCGCGCTGCGTCCATCCATCTCACGCAGGCGCGCCTGGCGGGAGGCCAGGTGTCGCCGGGAGCTGAAGGCGGGAAGGACACGCAGTGTCGCTTCTGCCTGCAAGGAGGTCTGTCGGCCGGCCAGCCCCAGCGGTCCTGTCGAGCGTACGGTGAGCGGGCCTGCCTGACGGTAGCCCCGGCGCCAGGGGGTGAGCGTGGTGACGTGCTGCCGGTGCTGCCCGGCCGGGACGGTCAGGTCCCCGTACTCCTTGCTGGCTCCGGCGCTGGGTGGCCAGGCGTCTCGTAGGGACAGCGTGACAGCACGCGGGCCGCTGTTGGTGACGGTCACGGTGGAGGTTGTTGACGCTCCTAGGCGGATCGCCCGCGCTGTGCGCCGCTGCGCGCTCAGGTGCCGTGTCGACGGTGTCGCTGCCACGTCGGCGGCCACCAGAAGCGTCACCACGCCGGTCCAGGCAGCCAGCAGTGCCGGGCGGGGCAGGAGCACCACGACCACGATACTGGGGACCATTGCCCACAGCGTGCGCATCGTCAGGAACATCTGGCTCCTCAGGGCTCCTCAGCGGGGGACAGGTACTGATCGCAGGACGGAGTCGACCACGGCCCGGGTGGTAGTCCCTTCCATCTCCGCCTCGGCGCGCAGCAGGATGCGGTGTCGCAGGGCCGGGACAGCCAGGGCCTTGACGTCGTCGGGGGTGACGAAGGAGCGTCCGGCTAGCCACGCCCAGGCGCGTGAGGCTGCCAGGAGGGCTGTGGCACCGCGCGGGGACACGCCCAGGGCCACCGAGGGCATGGCGCGAGTGGCCCTGACCAGGTCCACGATGTAGCCCAGTACCTCCGGTGTCACCCCCACGGTGTGCACCTGCTCCTGTGCTGCAACCAGGTCCTGTCCGCTTGCGACCGCCTGGACCCCGGCCTCTGGCAGGTTGCGCGGGTCGAAGCCGGCGGCGTGGCGCGACAGGACCTCAATCTCCTGGGAGCGGTCGGGCCTGGGCAGGACGAGGTTGAGCAGGAAGCGGTCCAGCTGGGCCTCGGGCAACGGGTAGGTGCCCTCGTACTCCACAGGGTTCTGGGTGGCGACGACCATGAACGGCTCCGGCAGGGCGCGGGACTCGCCGTCGACGGAGACCTGTCGCTCCTCCATGGCCTCCAGCAGCGCTGCCTGGGTCTTGGGTGGCGTCCGGTTGACCTCGTCAGCCAGCAGGAGGTTGGTGAAGACCGGGCCCTCGCGGAAGGAGAACCGTGCGGAACGGGAGTCGTAGACCAGGGAGCCGGTCACGTCTCCGGGCATGAGGTCCGGAGTGAACTGGACCCTCTTGGTACCCAGTGTCAGGGTGGTGGCCAGGGTGCGTACCAGGAGCGTCTTGGCTACTCCCGGCACACCCTCCAGCAGGACGTGGCCGCCGACGAGCATGGCGATGACCAGTCCGGTCACTGCCGCGTCCTGCCCCACGACGGCCTTTGCTACCTGGGTGCGTACCGCCACCAGGCGCTCGCGCGGGTCTGCGGTGGTGTCCTCCACCGGTGCTGCGGGGGAGGAGCCCGTCACGGCGGGCGGGTCGACAATACTCATCTGGAACGAACCTCGCTCTCAAGGTGGTCAAGCCGTATGGCCAGGGAGGCCAGAGCCTTGTCGTCAGGGGGCACAGGGCCGTAGAGCAGCATGTCCGCCTGTCGGCGGTCAACACCAGCCAGCCCCTCCAGTGCGTCGAGCAGGTGCTCCCGCCCTGCCTCCGGAGGCACTTGGAGAGTACGCCCCAGACGTCTCGCCGTGCCCGCCCGCAGGGCCGCGGCGGAGCGCTGCCGGTCTGCCGCGCGCCGGTAGAGGCGCCCCCGGGCCAGGGTGGTCTCGGTGGAGGAGACCACGACTGGCAGGTCCTCGGTGACGATGGCACCCAGGCGCCGTCCTCGCACCAGCGCCAGCACCACCGTGATCAGGACGAGGTCCAGCGTGAGGAGAGGCAGCCAGGGAGGCAGGGCGGGTGAGTCCCAGGCCCCCGGGGAGGTGGCGGTCTGGTCGTCGATCCAGGTGACGTGCTCGTGACGGCCTGCGGCACGCACCGCCAGGGCGGCGTGCCCGGCCTCGGCCAGGTGGGCGTTGGTTGCCAGGGACCCGTCGGCGACCAGACGCAGCGTCCCCCCGCTGGGCAACGGCTCGGTCGCGTAGGCGAACCGGTCCTGGGCCACAGGGAAGCAGCCGGTGGCCTGCGGTGCCTTGGACAGGTCGATGGAGGTGGCGGACCTGGCCAGGGACCCGGCGACGGCCGCGTCCTCCTCCCCGCACCCCGGGGCCAGGATGGACGCCGTGGATGCGGAGGTATCGGCGCGGGCGCTGGTCAGCCCCTCAAGGCCGTCCTCCAGGTCGCCGATGACGACGACGTCTCCTCCCGCCTGTGCCAGGGACTCCCGCTGGGCGGTGGTCAGCCTTCCCGGGCTGACCACAACAGCGGTGGCCCCGTCGTGGACCTCATCCAGGGCCTGGGCGAGCGTGCCCGCCCTGGCGACCTCGATCCCCTCGGCGCGGAGAAGCTCCGCCAGCGCCATGGCTCCCTCTGCCTCGGGGTTGTCCGGTGCGCGGGTGACCTCGGACTGGGAAGGGCGCAGCCAGATGACGGCCAGCGTGACGACCAGGAGCAGGCTGGCTGCCAGGACGAGGGGGCGCCACTGCCGGAGCCGGGCACCGACGTCCTCCACATGGCTCTCCCGGGAGGTGACGGTGGTCATGACTCCTCCCTCACCAGGGAGGCTGTGCGCGTCCGCGTGCTGCCGACCAGGTCTGCCACGTCGGCCGCCAGCTGCCGCATCCAGGTGTCCTGGCTGGGGGTGGGAGTGATGTCGCCGTAGAAGACGCCGTCGAAGAGGCTGGCCGCCCTGTGCAGGCGGCTGGCGTCCGTGCCGCCTGCCGGGTGCCTGTCCAGCCTGCCCAGGGAGGTGCTGGCTGCGCGAGCAGCCTCGGCTGCAGTCATTCCCGGGTACTCCTCAAGCATGCCGGCCTCGCTCAGGCAGCGGACCACGGCACGGAACCGCTCGACGACGGCGGTGGCATAGTCGGCCTGTGTGGCGGCCTGGTCAGCAGCCTGGGCCAGGGCGGCTGAGTCCCGGTCGTCGTTGAGGACAGCGTCCTCCAGCCCGTGGACCCGGCGTACCACGGCGACGCGGCGTAGGAGAAGTAGCAGGGAGCAGGCGGCAGCCGTGGCGCACAGTACGACGACAGCCACTGACACCCACGGTGGTGCCCCGGGCACCACCGCTGTCACGTCCAGGCGGGTGCTCACCCATGTCCACAGCCTCTCAGCAAGACCTGGGTGGTTGTCGTAGACCCGGCGGGACAGCTCCTCCTGGGCGGCCCGTCGCGCCTCCTCAGCATCCGGCGTCGCCGGCGCACCGCTCATGACGGCCTGGCCCGCGGCGAGGGCCACCGACGGGGACCAGCGGGCCGGGCGGAGCGGGGACGGCAGGAGGAGCGGGGAAGCCGGGACGGTGCTGGGAGTCTCGGTCAGGTGGGGTGGTGGCACGGCTCAGGCCCCTGTAGCCCGGCGCAGCTCGACGTCTAGCCCCTCGGCCCGCATGCGCAGGTCGGTGTAGGTCACGGCGACCACTGCTGCGGAGAAAGGGATGATGACTGCGTTGATCAGGGCGTTGACCAGTCCCATCACCGCGGTGAGCACGGTCAGCGCCTGCGGGGCCAGCCCGATGACCAGGCTGGACACCAGGCCGAGCAGTACCGAGACCACACTGGTGACCACCGTCATGATGAGCAGGGTGAGCACCAGGATGCCCGCGACGCGCCAGAAGTTGCTGCGGACCAGCCTCCAGGAGCGGCGCAGGCTCTCCACCACGCCGGCGTTCTCCAGGACGAGGGCGGCCGGGGCCAGGGACAGCATGACGGCCAGCGCCGGGACGAGGAGAAGGAGGAACAGGGCGACCAGGGCGGTGGCGGCTGCGGCCAGCAGGGTCACCGGGAGGCTGGTACCGCCTGCGGCTGAGACCACCACGTAGGTCAGGCCTCCCACGAGCGCGACGGCCAGGAGGCCGCAGGCGCCGATGACGGCGGTGATCAAGAGGCTCTGCCCGATCAGCGCCCAGATCCTTCCCCTGGTGCGCCGCCACAGCTCCGCAGGGGTGATCACATGCCCCAGGACCATACGTGACACCGGCACGATGAGCAGCCCGTTGAGGACTATGGTTGCTAGGTAGCTCAGCAGGTTCACCGGCACACTCCTCAAGGTGGTGCCGTACATGTACCCGGACAGGTAGCCGGTGGCACTTGCCGCGCTCTCCTCCTCCAGGGCGAGCAGGTCGAGCTCCTGTACCGCCAGGACGCCGATGACGGCGGTGAGGACTCCGATGACGCTCATGACGAGCAGGGAGGGCAGGAGCATAGCCCGGGGACTAGTGCGCAAGGAGGTGAAGGCGCCTTCCAGCACCTCCCCGACACTGAGGGGGCGCATCGGGATGATACCGGGGCGGTGGCTGCCCGGATAGGGAGGTGGGCTGTCCGAGACGGGGGGCAGGCCCCCCACCCTGTCCTGGGCTCCTGGTCCTGGCTGCGTCCCGGCAGGTGGGGGAGACAGGGTGTTGTGCGGAGGCCGGACGGTGCCGTGATGCCCCGCGGCCACGAGGCTGTCGGTGACCTGGCCCGTAGGCTCGCTCGGTGTTGGCGGCTCCCAGGCTGTGGTGTCGGCGGTATCGGCGCTCATAGAGGCATCGTGCCACGCGTGGTGGCTGGTGCCCTCCGTCTGTCGGAGGATATCCGCCGCAGTAGGGTCTCAGCAGGGTCTCGACAGCGACGCACTGGGGTCAGTGTCCTCGTGTCGGCACACTGGTTGGAGCTCGTGGTGCAGCGTTTATGTCCGTGGCGTGGGCGTGCGTCTGGGGGAACTCATCTGTTGACTGCGGAGCGCAGCCTCTTTCCAGGCGATGGTGTGACGACCTTGAGGTAGCTGTGGAAAGGTGTCAATGCCTTAGTTGAAACTGTGAACGCCACTCCAAGGGTGCCGGTGTCGGGCAACCCTACGACCTCATGCCAAGATATGCCCATGAGCACGCGCATTCTAGTAGTTGACGATGATGCCTCCCTTGCCGAGATGATCGGCATCATGCTGGAGTCGGAGAACTACACGCCCACTCTCTGCCACGACGGGGCCAAGGCTATGGACGCTTTTCGGGAGTCCAGCCCCGACCTGGTGCTTCTTGACCTCATGCTTCCAGGGCTTGACGGTGTCGAGATCTGCCGACTGATCCGGGCCGAGTCCGACGTCCCTATCATCATGCTGACCGCGCGCACAGATACTCAGGACGTTGTTGCCGGGCTTGAGGCCGGGGCCGACGACTACGTCACCAAGCCCTTCAAGTCCAAGGAGCTGCTGGCTCGCGTCTCGACACGACTGCGTCGTACCAACCCTGGCGCTGCCGAGCACGTGCGTGCCGGGGATCTCGATATTGACGTTGCTGGCCACCAGGTCAACCGGGGCAGCACCACTATCGCCCTAACACCCCTGGAGTTCGAGCTGCTGGTGACGCTGGCCCGCTCGCCGTGGAAGGTCTTCACCCGCGAGGAGCTCCTCAGCCAGGTGTGGGGTTACCAGCACCCGGCCGACACCCGGCTGGTCAATGTCCACGTCCAGCGTCTGCGGGCCAAGATTGAGAAGGACCCCGAGCGCCCCTCTATCGTGGTGACCGTTCGGGGGGTGGGCTACCGGGTCGGCGAGACCGCGTGAGCCCTGGCGCAGCCCGCGCCTGGACGCACCTTATGTCGTGAACCGCCCTTGTTATGAACCCGGCCCGTCCCCAGGCTGACGACATCCAGGAACGGACGTCCCGTACCGTACCTCTGCCAGGCTTTCTTCGTCGCAGCCTGGAGCTGCGGATGGTCTTCGCTGCCAGCCTCATCGGCCTGCTCCTGATCATCCTGCTGCTGTCGTTCGTGACGGACAGGATTCGCTCGGAGGTGTTTGAGGACCAGCGCAGCACGATCCTGGCTGACGCCGGGCAGCGGGCGCTGGCTGCCCAGGTCGAGTTCGACTCCGCCACCGCCGTGACTGCTGACGAGGTCTCGGCGGCGGCGGAGGAGCAGGTCAATGACGTCAACGACTCCTTTGCCGCCTCCGGTGGCGTCGGCGTCATCATGAGACGCAGTGCGGCTGAGACCTCGCCCACGGTCATCAACGACCTGGAGACGGACACCCGGCTCGCCTCGCTGGTGTCTCCCCAGATGGAGGCGGCGGTGGAGGAGGGCGGTGTGGGGGCCCAGTACTGGCAGTCGGTAGCCGTTCCCGACAACCAGGGGGGCGCGGACCCGGGGATCATCGTGGGGACACGGGTGAGTCTGCCCCTGGCTGGCGACTACGACCTGTACCTGGTCTACAGCCTGGCGGGGGAGCAGAGGGTGGTCTCGCTGGCCTCAAGGAACATCACGATCGGCGGCCTGGGGTTCCTGGTCATGCTTATCCTGGTGGTGTGGGCCATTACCCGCTGGGTCATCAGCCCGGTACGCCACACTGCTCGCGCGGCCGAGCGCCTGGCCTCAGGCGAGCTCAGCGAGCGTCTCAACGTCCAGGGAGAGGATGAGATCGCCACCCTCGCCCGGTCCTTCAACCACATGGCGGCCTCCCTGGAGGACCAGATCGAACGCCTGGAGGCCCTGTCCAAGGTCCAGCAGCTCTTCGTCTCCGACGTCTCCCACGAGCTGCGCACGCCCCTGGCCTCGATCCGTCTGGCCACCGAGCAGATCGAGGACGCCCGCACGGAGATCTCTGACCCTTTCGCGCTGCGCAGCGTGGAGGTGCTGTCGCAGTCCGTGGACCGCTTTGAGAAGATGCTCACCGACCTGCTGGACATCTCCCGTATCGACTCCGGTAATGTCAAGCTACGTCTTGAGGAGGTAGACCTGGCCCAGGTGATTGACTCGGTCGTGGAGACGACGAGATTCCACTTTGACGCCACTGGTACCGAGCTGCGGCTCCACCTGCCCCAGGAGGCTGCCACGGCCGAGGTTGACGTGACACGCGTGGAGCGCATAATCCGCAACCTTGTGGTCAACGCCCTGGAGCACGGTGAGGGTAAGCCCCTGGACCTGACTCTGGCGGTGGATGACGAGGCCGTCGCTATCCGGGTCCGTGACCACGGAATCGGGATGAGCCCGGACGTCGTAGCCAAGGTGTTTGACCGCTTCTACCGGGCCGACCCCTCGCGGCAGCGCAGCCTGGGCGGGACTGGGCTGGGCCTGTCTATCTCCATGGAGGACGCGATCCTCCACGGGGGACGCCTGTCGGCGTGGGGGTGGCCCGCCGACGGCTCGTCCTTCTTGCTGGTGCTGCCTCGTCACCAGGGGGAGGACGGCGGGCCCGGCAGGCTCAGTGGTGCCGGCCCCCTGGACCTGGTCCCCGACGACGCCCCACAGGTCTCCCGGGCGGGGTCGGCAGACGCCTCCGCCGATGCCGGATCCACCTCCCTGGTGTCGCCCCTGGGGCCTGCTCCTGCTACCAGGCGCACGCGCCCGCTCGTCGTCCTGGGTGACATTCCTCTGGCGGGGGAGGACACGCCGGTCCCCGACCTCGGTGCCACCGGACGTGTGGTGGTCGTCCTTCCCGGGGAAGAGGCCTCGCAGCCGACCCCCGACGAGGCCGCTGAGGGGACTGGACGCTGATGGCCTCAGTCTCGGACCGGAAGCCTGCGCGACGTCATCTGCTCCAGTTTGGTGGTGTCTCTGCCGCAGCAGCCCTGCTGGGCTCGTGCACCGCGCTGCCTACCTCCGGGGAGGTCCACGAGTCCGACGTCGCCGCCCGGGACTCAAGCGCCCTGATCCAGACTGCTCCCGGACCCGCCCAGGACGCCACCCCGGAGGAGATCGTCCGCGGCTTCCTCCGCGCTGCCGTCGCCGGCTTCTCTGACGACTTTGACACAGCACGCAAGTTCCTGTCCCAGGGGGCGGCAGACCAGTGGAGCCCCCTGGAGGTCATTGAGATCTACTCGGGGTCCACCGAGCGCCAGATCACTGTCGCCAGCGACGGCTCAGTGACGGTAACTGCCGGCAGCTACGGCCGCCTGGGCTCCAACGGAGTCATGACTCCGGCGCGGCAGGATGCCCTCTACGAAGGTGCCTACTCCCTGGCGAAGAACTCGACGGGGCAGTGGCGCATCGTTCAGCTGCCCGACGGGATCCTCCTGCCCTACGGCCGTCTGACCCAGCACTTCGCTGCCCACAGCCTGTGCTTCCTCTCCAGGGACCGCAGCCGTTTTGTCCCCGAGCTGCGCTGGTTCCCGCGCACGCGCCTGGCCCGCGCACTGGTGGAGGGCCTCATCGGCGGGCCCTCGCCCTGGCTCGCTTCTGCCACCACGTCCCTGATGCCTCGCAATGCTGGTCTAACGAAGGAGGGGGTCAGCATCGAGGACCAGGTCGCTACCGTCCACCTGACCTCAGAGTCCGACCCGGGATCGTCACAGGGCCGGGGGCTCCTGGTGGCCCAGGTCGAGCAGACGCTCACTGCCGTCGGCGAGATCAGCGAGGTCGAGGTGCTGGCAGGCGCCACCAGTCTCGGGCAGGCGCAGGACCTGCCTGCGCTGGTGCCCGACGTAGGCGGTGTCATCGGCATGTCCGGCGGGGCGGTGGTCAGGGGGACCGGGACGACCCGCTCCACCCTGGCTACAGCCCAGGCTCTGGGGGTGGATGACGCCCGGTGGCCCAGCCTGGGTGCCGACGGCAACGTCTACGCGCTGTCTGACTCCAGCCTGCTGTGCCTTCCTCGGGATCGCAGCGCCGCCAGCGTGATCCTGTCCGTGGGGGACCCCTCGGCTGGGGCCGGGGGGCTTGGCGCACCGGTAGCCGACCGGCACGGTTGGGTCTGGCTGCTTGCTGAGGGGTACCTGACCGCAGTTGATGCCGAGGGTCAGCGTGCGGTGCTGGAGGACTCGTGGGTCCACGGGCAGGAACTGGTCGCCTTCGACCTGTCCGTGGAGTCGGAGCGGCTCGCCCTGCGCCGTTCGGATGGAACAGTGGTGCTGGCGGCTGTGCTGCGCGATGACAGCGGCAGACCGGTGGGGCTGGGTGACCCTCTTGAGCTTCCCCCCGCCGGGGGAGGCTCAAGCTCGGGAATGGCCTGGTGCTCTCCCACCGCTGTCGGCTTCCTGGTGGAGGCTGAGGAGGAGGGGGGTGTCCCCCAGGTCCGGCTGGCCCAGGTCGGAGGCTCGGTGACGACGATGGTCGGCGTCAGTGGCGTCGTGTCGGTGATCGCTGACCGGTCCGAGGAGACGGTCCTGCTCGCTGACGCCAGGGGGCAGACCTGGCAGAGACGCGGCGCGACCTGGCGGGTGCTCACGGAGGAGGTGACGGACCTGGCCTATGCGCTGCCCTGACCGTTGTACCCTGCTACGGGATGTCTGTGCCGCGCAGGGTCTGCTGGGTGAGTCTGCCCGGGCCGTCGGCCTGGCCTCCCGGTTGCACCGGGCAGCCAGGCCGTCAGTCCGTCCAGGCCGTCGCGGCACCAGCATGCAGGTGCCTCAGCCTGTCTACTGGACGCGGGCGTCTAGGCGGATGACCCCGTAGGTCCAGCCGTGTCGGTGGTAGACGGCGCAGGGCTGCTTGCTGGAGGACTCGACGAAGAGGTAGAAGGGGTGGCCCACCAGCTCCATCTGGTAGAGCGCCTCGTCCACGCTCATCTCACGGGCCTCGTGCAGCTTCTGGCGCACGATGACCGGTGAGTCCCCCAGCTGGGACTCGACGGCCACACCGTGCTCGGTCGGGGCGGAGGGGGAGTCCTCCGCGGGGGCGTCGTCGGTGTCGGGGACCTCGTCCGTCGAGGTGCGAGAAGCCTCCGGTGCCGGCGGGGTCACGACAACCGGGTAGCGGCGGTGGTCCTTCTTGCGGTCCCGGGCGCGGCGTAGGCGCTCGGTGAGCTTGCCCATGGCGATGTCGAAGGCGGCGAACCGGTCGGAGGAGGAGGCCTCGGCCCGGATGATCGGGCCCTTGGAGATGACGGTGATCTCGACGCGTTCGGCGGTGTCGGCCTGACGTGGGTTGCGCTCGTGGGTGACCTCGACCTCGACGCGCTGGACTCGGGGGTCGTACTGCTCGGCCTTGACGACCTTGTCCTCGACGTAGTCACGGAGCCGAGGGCTGATCTCGGCGTTGCGACCGACGACGGTGATGTCCATAGGTAGAACCTCTTTCTGGGGCTCAGGTCTGTGGCCCTGGCGGGCTGTGGGCGGGTGCGCTCACCGTCGGCTGACGGCGAACTGTGAAACGGTGTTATCACCTCCTGACGGTCCGCTGGCTGTGGTGTGTCCGCACAACCAGCGCTTGTGCTCTGTGCCACAAATCTACACTATTTGAGCAGGTCATGCCGTATTTGGATGGGGTGGGTGGCAGCTGATCGCCTGCGGCGGACAGGCTGGCGGGGCTCCCGGAACCCTGGTCGGGTGCCGCCCGGGCCGCTGCGCCGCGGCCAGCGTGACGGCACCAAGGACGTGGGCCCCGGCCTGTCGCAGTGCTGCGGCGCACGCGCCCAGCGTGGCGCCGGTAGTGACGACGTCGTCGACCAGGAGGACGGGCAGCCCCCGAACGTCTGCGAGAAGACGGGGTGGTGTGGCGCGGTTGGCCCGGCGCTGCCGCGAGGACAGTCCCGCCTGGCGGGACGCTGGTGCCCGTCGCCGACGTAGCACGTCAGCGCTGAGGACTGTCTGGTGGGGCCGGTGCTCCTGTGCCAGGCGGGCCGCGACACCGAGCGCCACGTGGTCGGCGAGCGCCGCGGCCACGAGTCTGCCGCGCAGCCTGCGCCGCGCCCCGGAAGGGGCGGGCACGACCAGCAGGGGCGAGGAAGGTGCTCCGGCCGGGGACGCGCAGAAGTAGGAGGAGGCCCAGGCCTGTCCCAGCCGGTACCCGACCGTCCCCATGTGGTCGTCAAGGTCCTCGCGTGAACCGCTCTTCCACCCCAGGACCAGCGAGCGGACAGGGCCGACGTAGCGGCAGGCGGCCATGACCGCGAGATCACCTGCGGCGTCGGCCTGATCGACCCGGGTGGGCTCAGTCATGAGCAGGTCGTGGCAGCGTTGGCACAGCCTGGTCTCCCACCGTCCGCACCCGGCGCAGGTTGCCGGCAGGCCCAGGTCCAGGCCCGTGCGCGCCCACTGCGTGAGCCGGGTAAGTGCTGCTGCCCGACGTCGCGGTGGCGGTGCGCACGGTGTCGCGAGGCCGTGGGGGCGTCCGGGGTGGACGGGGGCAGTGGAGGTGGCGGACACAGACCTACGATGCACCGTCTCGCGCCTGCTGCGCGGCGGTAGGCGTCGGTGTGTCCACAGGGCGGTAGAGGGAGCTGACGCAGGCCGGTCCTGTGGTTGTCGGGGTGGTGCAGCGTGGTGCGGCGTGGTGCCAGGGGACACGGGGCCGGTCCGCCGGGCCGGGAGACCCGGCGGCCTTTACTGGAAACCCGCGGGAGGACGGAGGAGAGGCGGTGGGAGGAATCTCCCTGCCCGGGGCACCGCAGGCCCGCTGGCAGGTCCACTACAGTAAGGAGGAGCAGGACTGTCCGCGTCAGGCCTGGTCAGGCTCGTCAGCGGGCTCGCCGTGGCGCGTGGTCATGGCGGAACCCACGGGAGAGGGAGTAAGCAGCGTGTCGATCGTCGACCGAATCCTTCGCATCGGTGAGGGGCGCACCCTCAAGAGGCTCAACACGATCGCGACTCAGGTCGAGTCCCTGGCTGACGCCTTCGCAGAGTTCAGCGACACCGAGCTGCGCGAGACAACCGACGAGCTCCGGGGGCGCTACGAGGACGGCGAGTCCCTGGACGCCCTGCTGCCTGAGGCCTTCGCCGTGGTGGTGGAGGCGGCGGACCGCGTGCTGGGGATGAGGCCCTACCACGTCCAGATTATGGGCGGAGCAGCTCTCCACCTGGGCAACATCGCTGAGATGAAGACTGGTGAGGGCAAGACCCTGGTGGCTACCATGCCCTCCTACCTGCGGGCGCTGACCGGCAAGGGTGTGCACGTGGTGACCGTCAACGACTACCTGGCTGAGTACCAGTCCGACCTCATGGGCCGCGTTCACCGGTTCCTGGGGCTGACCACGGGGTGCATCCTGGTGGGGCAGACCCCCGCCCAGCGGCGCAGGCAGTACGCCATGGACATTACCTACGGTACCAACAACGAGTTCGGCTTCGACTACCTGCGTGACAACATGGCCCAGCGGCCTGAGGACCTCGTCCAGCGTGGCCACGCCTTCGTCATCGTTGACGAGGTGGACTCGATCCTTATTGACGAGGCGCGTACGCCGCTCATCATCTCCGGTCCCGCCGGCGGCGACGTCAACAAGTGGTACAAGGAGTTCGCCCGCCTGGCGCAGCGCCTTCGCGTGGACAAGGACTACGAGGTCGACGAGAAGAAGCGCACTGTGGGCGTGCTGGCCCCCGGTATCGAGCGTGTCGAGGACTACCTGGGGATCGACAACCTCTACGAGTCGGAGAACACTCCGCTGATCGGCTTCCTCAACAACGCCATCAAGGCCAAGGAGCTCTTCGCTCGGGACAAGGACTACATCGTGCGTGACGGCGAGGTCCTCATCGTCGACGAGCACACCGGGCGCGTGCTGCCGGGGCGGCGCTACAACGAGGGAATGCACCAGGCCATCGAGGCCAAGGAGCAGGTGGAGATCAAGGCGGAGAACCAGACCCTGGCCACCATCACCCTGCAGAACTACTTCCGCCTCTACCCCGAGGGGTCGCGCTCAGGCATGACCGGTACGGCGGAGACCGAGGCGGCAGAGTTCGCTGGCACCTACAAGATGGGCGTCGTCCCGATCCCTACCAACAAGCCCATGATCCGTGTGGACCAGCCGGATCTGGTCTACACCAACGTGGCCTCCAAGCTGGAGGCGGTCGTGGACGACATCGCCGAGCGGCATGAGGCGGGCCAGCCGGTCCTGGTGGGGACCACCAGCGTGGAGAAGTCCGAGCTGCTCTCCGGGATGCTGGACAGGCGCGGTATCCCTCACGAGGTACTCAACGCCAAGCAGCACGCCCGTGAGGCGGCGGTTGTGGCCCTGGCCGGGCGCAAGGGGGCGGTGACCGTGGCTACCAACATGGCTGGTCGCGGGACGGACATCATGCTGGGCGGCAACGCCGAGCACATTGCCGTGACCGCCCTGAAGGAGGCGGGCCTGGACCCCGAGGAGGACGCCGAGGCCTATGAGAAGGCCTGGCCTCAGGCCCTGGCTTCCGCCAAGGCGGCCTGTGCCGCAGAGCACGACGAGGTCGTGGAGTTGGGCGGCCTGTACGTGCTGGGGACGGAACGTCATGAGTCCCGCCGTATCGACAACCAGCTGCGAGGCCGCTCCGGGCGCCAGGGAGACCCCGGGGAGTCCCGTTTCTACCTGTCCATGGAGGACGACCTCATGCGTATGTTCGCCTCAGGGCTGGCCCAGCGCATCATGGCCTCGGGTGCCTACCCCGACGACGTGCCCCTGGAGTCGAAGATGGTCACCCGTGGTATCGCCAACGCCCAGCGGCAGGTGGAGTCCCGCAACTACGAGATCCGCAAGAACGTCCTGAAATACGACGACGTCATGACCGAGCAGCGTGAGAAGGTCTACTCCGAGCGTCGCCGCGTCCTTGACGGAGAGGACCTGGAGCCCCAGCTGGAGGCTTTCCGGAAGCAGGCTGTGGACAACATCGTCTCCGCGAGGACAGCCGAGGGGCGGCCTGACCAGTGGGACCTCGACTCGTTGTGGAACGACCTGGGCCACCTCTACCCTGTGGGACTGAGCCAGGAGGAGGTCGTCGAGGCCCTGGGCGGGCCCGACGCGCTGAGCGCGGACAGGCTCGTCGAGGAGATGAGCGAGGACGTGGCCGTGGCCTACGAGGAGGCGGAGGCCCGGCTGGCTGCCAACGCCGTGGCTCAGGCGCAGCTGGGTGAGGAGCCTATGCGTGCGCTGGAGCGCCGTATCCTCCTGGCGGTGGTGGACAAGCGCTGGCGTGAGCACCTCTACGAGATGGACTATCTCAAGGAAGGGATCGGGCTGCGGGCCATGGCCCAGCGTGACCCCCTGGTGGAGTACGCCAACGAGGGCGCGCGCATGTTCAAGGCGATGATGGAGGGGATCCGCGAGGAGACCGTGGAACAGGTCTTTGCCAACGTGGCTCGGTTTGACAAGGCTGCTGAACGCGCGGCTGCCGACGGGACGCAGGAGGCGGCCCAGGCGGTCACTGGCCGTGCCGACGCGACCTCCGTGTCGGGTATCCGTGTGGGAGGCGCCGGGCAGGGCACGGTCCTGGGGGACACCGGCCGGGCTCCTCTGAGCGCCTCCAGCCAGGCGATCAGCTACTCGGGTCCCGGTGAGGACGGTGAGGTGTCCTCCCGCTCTGGTGCGGCTGCGGCCTCCGGGCCGGTAGGTGCGTCGGCCAGGCCGCGGGGCGTGAAGCTGGCTGCCGCGGCCAGGGGCACGGAGGCTGGTGCCGGGCAGCAGGTGCCTGCCAACCGCGCCCAGCGTCGCCAGGCAGCCAGGAAGAGCGGCGGAAAGAGGCGCAGGCGCTGAGACTGAGGGCTGACACTGAGGGTAGCGGCAGGGCGGCTGAGGGGCCGGTCAGGTCGCCCTGCCGCGTGTTGGCACTGCTATGACGCGAATGCGTCGAGTGTGTGGTCCAACGTCCACACCCGGACGTCACGCAGGCCTGTACGGGTACAGTACTGGTCGCGTTCCACCAGGATGCTGAGGTCGCCTCCTCCCAGCGACTGCTGGCAGGCGTGCTCCACCCACGGCTGGCCTGTGGCAGCACCGTTGAGAAGTGAGTGAAGGAAGTCGTTGTCCCACTGCACCTCGTCGAGAAGCCACGGTGACTGCCTGGTGATGACCTTGTCCAGGACGTCGTGGAAGAGCTGGGCCGCTTTCCTGCGCTGCTGGCCGTCCTTGACCTGGCAGATGTGGTTGCCCGTCTCGATCACGGTGGTGATGGGTAGGAGGAACTGGTCTCCGGCAGCATGCCTCGCTTTGAAATCCTCCCTTGCCTTGTCCTGGTCCGGGGAATCTCGCCTTGACAGGCCAGGAACCTGGAGAAGGTGCACCAGCACCGAGGTGTCAATGAACCAGACCGTCAGCAGTCTGCTCCGATAAGTGCGAGGAAGTCAGAGTAGTCCGGTTCTGGGCCGGGCCTGGCTGCATCATCAAGAAGACCACGGGTCACAACGGTCCCCAGCGTACCTGCGCTCATGGCCTGGGCGTATCCGGGCAAGTCAACCAGTCGGGTGACCTGCTGGTGGTGGCAGACCAGGACGTCTCGGAGCTGCTTCCCGCTCAGCGCGTCCAGCAGAGCGGGGGAGTGCGTGGTGACCAGCGCGCTGACCTGGCCACGCTGTGTGGCCTCTTCGACTAGGTGGAGCAGCCTGCCAGCATTGGAGGGGTGTAGACCGTTCTCGATCTCCTCCACAGCCAGCAGTGCACCAGCACTCGGGACGGAGATATCGCTGGTGTAGGTGGCAGTGACTGAGTCAAGATCCAGGTCGCTCGCCGGGGTGGACAGGGCCGTGGCGATCGCAAGGAAACGCAGTAGGCCGTCGCTCATGGAGCGGGCCGTCGTCAACGCGGTTGGCTCGCCTGGTTGACCGTCGCCGTGCTCCTCCTGGACGGCAATCATGATGTCTCCCGTATCTGTTGAGCTGAACTCCAGAGCGCGTATCGGGCAGTCGGCAATCTGGCGTGCCAGCTCCTCCAGCCGGGAGAACGTACCAGGGGCTTGGTCCTGAAGGTGCCTGAGGACGGGAGCCAGGTTCTCACCGGTGCGACGCAACTGGGTCTCCCGGAGGGGAACCCAGTCCCGCATCAGGCTTGGAGCAGGGTCAAAGTGAAAGGTGCTGCGCAGCGCTGCTGCGACGTCCCGCTGGGCGTCAAGGATGTCCCGATCTGCACGGGTGGTACCGAGGAGCACCGCGGGGAGCTGGCTGAGCACGGAGCGGTCGTCGCGCAGCACGATGTGTCGGTTGGGGCCTCGTTTGCCTGTCGAGACAGCAGCATCCAGCCCGATGCCACCGCTTCCGGGACCGGCGGACACGAGGATCTGCTGGTTCCAGCGACCGCTCTTGGCAGCACGCTGGGGCCCCTCTAGGGTCTCGCTGACGACACGGGTGAAAGGAGCAGTCTCTAACTCGACGTCGTAGCGGTAGTCGTAGTTCCCACGTGGGTGGGTGACCGTGACGGTACACCCCAGTGAGAACCGGGTGCTGCCGTGCGGGGCACACCCTACAGCACCGCTGCGCACCGGACCGCCCTCCCGCCGTCTCCCGTCCAGAGCGTCGGTCAGGTTCTCTGCGCTGGTCAGCCGGTGGAGCACGTCGAGCGCATCCAGGATATTAGATTTGCCGCTGGAATTGCGTCCAGTCAGGACAGTCATCTTCTCCAAGGGCACGTTGACCTCGCGGAAGTTCTTGAACGCCGTCAGACGCAGTTGTGAGATCCGTGAGGTGGCCTCGCCGTCGGATCCTTGCTTCTCCATGGCGCACAGTATGCCAGCGGGGCCGCTGCGCACCGGGCGAGGTAGTGACCGCCGACCCACCGGCTGCGTAGGATCGGCCCATGAGCTCTGAGATCGAGATCGGGCGCTCCAAGCGAGCCCGCCGTGCCTACTCCTTTGAGGACATCGCGCTGGTTCCAGCCCGTCGCACCCGTGACACCTCTGAGGTCCGTGTGGGCTGGCAGATCGACGCCTACCACGTGGACCTGCCGGTCATGGCCTCACCCATGGACTCGGTCATGAGCCCGGAGACCGCCATCCTGGTAGGGCGGCTCGGCGGGATCGGGGTACTCGACCTGGAGGGCCTGTGGACCCGCTACGAGGATCCGGCCCCGGCCCTGGACCGTATCCGTGCCGCTGGTCCCGAGGAAGCCACCCGGGTGCTCCAGGAGGTCTATCAGGCGCCGGTGGACCCTGACCTTATCACCGAGCGCCTGACCCAGGTCCGCCAGGCAGGGGTCGTCGTCGCCGGGCGGCTCAGCCCTGCCCAGACCCAGCGGCACTGGCGCACCGTGGTGGAGGCGGGCGTGGACCTGCTGGTCATCCGCGGCTCGGTGGTCTCGGCGGAGCACGTCTCCGGGGCGGCGGAGCCGCTCAACCTCAAGCGCTTCATCTACGAGCTCGACGTCCCCGTGGTCGTGGGCGGGGTGACCACCTACACCGCTGCCCTCCACCTCATGCGCACCGGTGCCGCTGGGGTGCTTGTGGGCCAGGGTGGCGGAGCCTCCTCCTCGGTGCGCCAGGTCCTGGGTCTGCACATGCCTATGGCCACCGCCGTGGCCGACGTTGCCGGTGCCCGGCGTGACTACCTGGACGAGTCCGGGGGCCGCTACGTCCACGTCATCGCTGACGGGTCGGTGGGTGACTCCGGTGACGTCGTCAAGGCCATCGCCTGCGGGGCGGACGCGGTCATGCTCGGTGCGGCCCTGGCTCGTGCCCAGGAGGCCCCGGGTGGGGGCTACCACTGGGGCGCTGAGGCGCGTCACCAGCGCCTGCCACGCGGTTTCCGCAGCTACGTGGGTACCGTGGGCACCATGGCGGAGATCCTCAACGGCCCCTCTGACCGGGCCGACGGGACCCTCAACATCATGGGCGCCCTGCGCCGGACCCTGGCCACCACCGGCTACTCCGACGTCAAGGAGCTCCAGCGAGTCGAGGTGGTCCTGGCTCCTTACGAGGCCTCCTGAGCGGCGACCCACCGGGCCACGGCTGAGCGCAGGTTCTGCGACCCCTCGGCGAGCGCCCGCTCTATGGCGGTGCCCTCCGGGGTGATCTGTACCAGGTCATGCACGCCCTGCCCCAGGAGCGTAGCCGCGTCAGCCTGTACCCGCCCGGCGAAGACCGCTACCGGCACCCCGGCGGCCGCAGCCACCCTGATCACACCCGCTGCTGTCTTGCCGCTCAGTGTCTGGCTGTCCACCGAGCCCTCGCCGGTAAGGACGGCAGCGGCTCCCTCCACGGCCTCAGCCAGCCCGCTAGCCTCCATGACCAGGTCCACGCCCGGGCGCGTCTGAGCAGACAGGAAGGTCATGAGCGCCCAGCCCAGCCCGCCTGCGGCGCCGGCTCCGGGCCGTTGCGCCACCTCCGTCCCGCTGACACCCTCAGGTGTGGTGGCCAGGCTCGCCAGCCGGGACAACAGGCTGTCCAGGACCAGCACCTGGCTGTCCGTGGCTCCTTTCTGGGGGCCGAACACCGCGCTGGCGCCCTGGGGGCCGAGCAGAGGTGAGGTGACGTCGCAGGCAGCCTGGACCCGCACATCTGCCAGCCTCGGGTCCAGTCCGCTGGTGTCGACTGCGGCGACCTTGACCAGCTCGGCAGGTACAGGGGCCAGTGCTGCTGACTGCTCGTCAAGGAAGCGCACGCCCAGCGCCGCCAGCATGCCCGCCCCGGCGTCGTTCGTGGCCGAGCCACCCAGGCCGATAATGACCTCCCGGGCTCCCTGGTCCAGGGCCGCCAGGACCAGCTCGCCTACACCGAGGGAGCTGGAGCCCATGACGTCGCGGTGGCACGGGGGAATCTGCTCCAGGCCCACGGCTGTGGCTACGTCGAGCAGGGCCGTCGTGCCAGCAAGGTAGACAAAGCCCTGCACGGGTGCGCCGAGGGCGTCGTGCACGGGCACCTCCACCCTGCGCGCTCCCAGGGCAGCGGACAGCGTCCGCGCGAACCCCTCCCCGCCGTCAGCCATGGGACGCAGGAGACAGGTGGCCTGCGGGTCAGCCTGACGCACTCCCTCCGCCATCGCCTCGGCGGCCTGGAGCGCGGTCATGGACTCCTTGAAGGAGTCGGGGGCAAGGACGTAGGTGACCATGCCCCAGGATCTCATACTGGCCCTGGTCGGGGGGCGCCCCGGTGGCCGGGCACGCTCCGCCACAGGCGGGCGAGACGCACGACGGGGGTGTCCCCCGGGCTAGGAGGGCACCCCCGTCAGGTAGTGACAGTGACGTCGTGTCGCCTGTTCAGGTCTCAGGCGTCGAGGTCGGTCTCCAGAAGAGCCTTGAGCTCGTCGAGCGCGGCCTGCGCGCCGTCGGCGTCGGAGGAGAGGGTGACGACATCCCCGAAGCCGGCACCCAGGGTCATGACACCGAGAATAGAGGAGGCGTCTACGGCGGCCCCGCCCTCCTTGGCGATAGAGACAGGAACGCCCTTCTCGGCGACAGCCTTGACGAAGGTGGCGGCGGGACGGGCGTGAAGACCGACCTTGGAAGCGATAGTGGCGGTGACCTGGGCCATGTGGATCTCCTTTGAGATGACGGTGTCTGTACGGCAGGTGCGCCAGAGGCTCACCTTTGCGCCGCGCTATGCAACGAGCTTGCAGCACGATGACTGCCGCAAGCCCTGACCCTACCGGACAGTGGCGGTGACGCGCACGCGTTTAGGCTGTTGTGGTGAGCCGCTGCGACGTATACCCGGCCACCAGGGCTAAGAACGCGTGCCGAGGGTCTAGGCCGGGGAGCCGGGCCTGCTGTCCGGTCCTGGGCTTTCTAGCTCTTTGTGCCCTGGTCCCGGGGCGACGGCGCCTGGACCGGCCTGAGAAACCACCACAGACCCATTCCTGCGGCAATAGCCAGTAGCGCCAGGCCCGACCACAGGTTCGCGTTGACGCCTCCGCTGCGGGCGAGGTCGGCGGGGTCGTGGGCAAGCCCGGCGCACAGCAGCAGGAAGATGCTGATGAGGCCCAGGGCCGCGGCGACGACTGCGCGGATATCTGACAATGAGCGCTTGTTCATAAGGTTACTCCGATGTCGGTGTCGGGAGGTTGAGTAGGAGGAGCGGGCTCAGCAGGACCGGCGCGGCGCGTGCGGGGCTGAGGCCCCAGCCCGCCTGCGGGTCGTGCAGTAGTCGCACAGCAACGGCGGGTGTCAGTGGAACACGCTGTTGAGCAGGATGACCATGGCGCCGGCCAGAACGCCCAGCGGGAGCGGCCTGCGGTACCACGGCAGCTCGTGCAGGTGGGGGTCGGTGCGTTCGCTGCGTGGCGTCAGCGCGTAGACGAAGCCCTTGAGCTCAGCGTCGGGCTTGGGCTGAGTCACCAGGGAGACCCCGACCGTGACGGCAACATCGACGACGAAGGCGATACCTGCCGCCAGGAAGGCCCCGCCCTGGCCCGGCATGGACAGGACGTCGGTCCACAGCATGACGTTGACGGCCAGGGCCGCCAGCGTCCCGGCTACGAGCCCGCTCCAGCCTGCTGCAGGTGTGGCGCGCTTCCAGAACATACCAATGATGAAGGTGGCGAAGAGAGGGGCGTTGAACATGGAGAACAACGTCTGGAGGTAGTCCATGAGGTTGGAGTAGTTCGACGCGATGAGCGCGGTGAAGATTGCGATGACAGCGGCAGCCAGCGTCGAGCGCCTGCCCATTGCCAGGTAGTGGGCGTCGTCCCCGTCCTTCTTGATGTAGCGCTGGTAGAGGTCGACACCCCACACGGTATTGAAGGCCGAGATGTTGGCGGCCATCCCCGCCATGAAGGATGCGAGCAGGCCGGTGATCGCCAGACCGAGCAGCCCGTTGGGCAGGACGTCACGCATGAGGTACAGGATCGAGTCGTTGTAGTCGTAGGCCTGACTGGCTCCTGCCTTGAGGTCGCGGACCTCGGAGACCAGGACGCCGGCGACCATCCCTGGCACAATCACCAGGAAGGGGATGAGCATCTTCACGAAGGTCCCGATGATCGGGGTGGACTGGGCCGCCGAGATCGAGTCGGAGGCCATGGCGCGCTGGACCTCCACGAAGTTTGTCGTCCAGTAGCCGAAGGACAGGACGAAACCGAGTCCGAAGACCAGCCCGACCACGGACAGGATGTCGGAGTCAAAGCCTGAGATGGCGTTTCCAGGCCAGGAGTGCAGCTGCAGGGCGGGGTCGGTTCCTGCTGCCGTGGCGTCGGCGGTGATCCGCTCAGTCAGTCCCTGCCAGCCGCCGACACGGCGCAGGCCGATGACGGTCAGCGGAAGCAGGGCCGCGACGATGACAAAGAACTGGAGCACCTCGTTGTAGATCGCGGCTGACAGGCCACCCATCGTGATGTAGGCGTAGACGATGACTGCGGCGATGACCAGGGCCGACCACAGGGGCCAGCCCAGCAGCCAGTTGACGATGTTGCCCAGCAGGTAGAGGTTGATCCCGGCAATGAGCAGCTGGGCCAGGGCGAAGCTCAGCGAGTTGACCAGGTGTGCCTCGACACCGAAGCGCTTGAGCATGAACTCCGGGACCGAGCGGACCTTGGACCCGTAGTAGAAGGGCATCATCACCAGGCCCAGGAAGATCATAGCCGGGATGGCGCCGATCCAGAAGTAGTGGAAGGTCGGCATTCCGTACTGGGCGCCGTTGGCAGACATCCCCATGATCTCCACCGCGCCGAGGTTGGCTGACACGAAGGCGATCCCGGTGACCCAGGCGGGCAGGGACCGGCCCGAGGTCAGGAAGCCGTCTGCCGTGGAGGCCTGGGCGCGGACCATGAGGCCCACACCGATGACGAAGGCAAAGTAGATGACAATAGGGACGTAGTCATACCAGGCTGCGTCGATAAGTGTGGTGGAGGCGGGCAGCGTTGCGGGAACTGCTGCGAGGGGTGGAGCGGAGGACATCGGTGTACCTCGGGTAAGGGGGTAGGGTCAAGGAACGAGCAGGTGCTCACCGCACAGGGTAGCGCTCCACGCCCGGACAGGTGCCCGCTTGGTGCCGCGTCGCGATAGCCTGGTGCAGGCGGGCAGGGACCGGGGTGCCGGTAGGGTGGCCCGTATGATGATCACTGCTGCGGCGGACGGCTCCGCCCTGGGTAACCCCGGTCCGGCAGGCTGGGCGTGGTACGTGGACGAGGACTGCTGGGCGGCGGGCGGCTGGCAGACCGCGACCAACAACCGTGGGGAGCTGACTGCCGTCCTAGAGCTCCTGCATGCGACGCGGGAGGCGGGTCTGGCGGGCGAGGACCTCCTGGTCCTGTGTGACTCCCAGTACGTCATCAACTCGGTGACGAAATGGCGGCACGGCTGGAAGAAGCGGGGGTGGCGCAAGGCGGACGGAAAGCCGGTCCTCAACGCGGACCTCATGCGTGAGCTGGACCAGGCCCTGGCAGGACGCTCCGTACGTTTTGAGTGGGTGCGTGGGCACGTGGGCCACACGATGAACGAGGCGGCGGACACGAGGGCGCGGGCCGCAGCCACCGCCTACCAGCAGGGCGTGGTGGTGCCCACGGGTCCTGGCTGGACGCGCGGTAGTGAGGTCGTCCATGCTGCTGAGAAGGAGGCCTCCACCGGTGGCGGCGTGGACGTCCACGGTGACCTGTCCGCAGGGCCAGGTGGATCCTCCCAGGAGGCTGCGACACTGTTCTGAGCGTCCTGCCTGCCCCTGTGCGCCCTGTCCCGGGCTGCGCTCCTTCCCCGGGGGGTGTGTCGGGTGGTCGGGGCCAGGCGCAGGGGCCGCGTTCTGGTCGTGCGGGGCGAGCCAGGGCTCAGAGGAGGGTCAGGGCCTGGCGGGCGATGGCCAGCTCCTCGTTGGTGGGAACTACCAGCACTGTCACGGGCGACTGCGGTGCGGAGACGACGCGGGCCTGTGGGGAAGGGGCCTCGTTGAGGGCGTCCTCAAGCCTGATGCCCAGGAAGCCCAGGCGCTCGCACAGCTCGCGGCGCAGGCGGGCGTCGTTCTCCCCGATCCCGGCGGTGAAGGTCAGGGCGTCCAGGCCGCCCATGACGGCGGTGTAGGCTCCTACGTACTTGGTCAGCCGGTGGAGGTAGATGTCCATGGCGTCACGGGCCTCGCGCTCCCCGTCGCCCACACGCCTCCACACCTCACGCATGTCGTTGTCTCCGGTCAACCCCTTCATACCGGAGCCGCGGTTGAACAGGTTGTCGATCTCCTCGACCGTCATACCGGCCACTCGGGCCAGGTGGAACACGGCTGCAGGGTCGATGTCGCCTGTGCGCCCACCCATGACCAGGCCCTCCAGGGGGGTCAGCCCCATGGAGGTCTCCACGGCGCGACCTGCCACCACCGCCGAGGCCGAGGCCCCGTTGCCCAGGTGCAGAACCACCTGGCGCAGGTCCTCGCGTCCCAGGAGCCGGGAGACCTGCTCGGAGACGTACTGGTGGCTGGTGCCGTGGGCGCCGTAGCGGCGGATCGAGTAGCGGTCGGCGACCTCCCGGTCCAGGGCGTAGCGGGCGGCCTCCTCAGGCAGGTCCTGGAAGAACGCGGTGTCGAAGACCGCCACGTGGGGGACGTCCGCCAGCAGCCTGCGAGCGACCTCAATACCCTTGAGGTGGGCGGGGTTGTGCAGAGGCCCCAGCGGCACCAGCTCCTCAATGAGGGCGACGACCTCGTCGTCGATGAGGGTCGGGCCGCTGAAGTGGCGCCCCCCTTGGACCACCCGGTGGCCCACGGCGACGACGTGCGCCTCAGCCAGGCTGGGACCCTTGTCCTCGAAGAGGTGCAGGACCTCGGCCAGGCCGGTGCCGTGGTCGGGAACAGGCTGGTCGAGCTCGGTGCGCTGGCCAGCCACCCTGTGGACGATGGCGCCAGCCTCCTCCCCGATGCGCTCCACCAGACCGGAGGCCAGGGAGCTGCCCGAGTCGGGGTCCACCAGCTGGTACTTGATAGAGGAGGAGCCGGAGTTGATGACGAGGACGGTCCGCTGGGTCACGAGGAGCCTTTCGGTGTGCGTGGCGGGCAGGGGCAGGTCTCGGTGGCTGTCGTGACGGGGCAGCGTCGCAGCGACTGGTCGGCGGAGACCGGACTGTCCTGGACTGTCACTGGACTGCTCCGCCCCGCCCTCTGGACGCTAGCCCTGGGCCTGGACAGCGGTGATGGCCACAGTATTGATGATGTCCTCCACCAGGGCGCCGCGCGACAGGTCGTTGACCGGCTTGTTGAGGCCCTGGAGGACGGGGCCGATGGCGATGGCGCCGCTGGAGCGCTGCACGGCTTTGTAGCCGATGTTGCCGCTGGAGAGGTCGGGGAAGATGAAGACGTTGGCGTGGCCTGCCACCTGGGAGTCCGGTGCCTTCTTGGCGGCGACAGTAGGGTCGATAGCGGCGTCGTACTGGATGGGGCCGTCCACGGCAAGGTCGGGGGCCTTGGACCGGACCAGCTCGGTGGCCTCGCGCACCTTGTCTACGTCCGCTCCCTGTCCGGAGGTGCCGGTGGAGAAGGACAGCATCGCGACCCGAGGGTCTACCCCGAAGCGGCGTGCCGTGGCGGCGGAGGAGACGGCGATGTCAGCCAGCTGCTCGGCGGTGGGGTCCGGGTTGACCGCACAGTCGCCGTAGACGAGGACCCGGTCCTGAAGCAGCATGAGGAAGACCGAGGAGACGATGGAGGTCCCGGGCATGGTCTTGATGATCTGGAAGGAGGGGACGATGGTGTGGGCGGTGGTGTGGGCCGCTCCGGAGACCATGCCGTCGGCGTCGCCCAGGTGGACCATCATCGTCCCGAAGTAGGACACGTCCTGGATCTTCTCGTGAGCCTGCTCCAGGGTGACCCCCTTCTTGGCGCGCAGGCGGGCGAACTCCCTGGCGTAGGTGTCGAGCCGCTCAGGATCACTGGTGGAGACCACGCGTGCCGCCGTGATGTCCAGGCCCAGTTCGGCGGCACGGGAGCGGACCGTGGTCTCCTCGCCCAGGAGGGTCAGGTCAGCGATGCCACGACGCAGGATCGCGTCCGCGGCGCGCAGCACCCGGTCGTCGTCGGGCTCGGGCAGGACGATCATCCTGCGGTCGGCCCGGCTGCGTTCCACCAGCTCGGCTTGGAACATGACGGGGGTGACGACATTGGAGGGCTCCACCTCCAGGGCGGACATGAGAGCCTCGACGTCAGCCTCCTGCTCAAAGATGGTCACGGCCACGTCCAGCTTGCGGTCTGAGCCGTGGGCCAGCAGGCCGGTCAGGGAACTGGTGACCGAGGCGGCGGCAAAGGTGTCCAGCGGGGAGGTCATGACCGGGATAGGCAGGCCCAGACCCTCCAGGAGACGCAGAGCGTGGGGGTTGACGTCGAAACCCCCGTTGAAGACCAGACCGGAGAGCTTGGGAAAGCTGGAGGAGGCCTGGGCGGCCAGCAGGGAGATGACCAGCGCCGAGCGGTCTGCGGGTACGATGGCCAGTTGCCCCTCGCGCAGACGCTCTAGGACGTGGGAGACGTCCATGGCGCACACAAGGAAGGACTCGGCCTCACGGGCCAGCAGCGTCGCGTCCCCGGAGATGAGGGTGCCGTCCACCGCCTCCATGACCTCCCGGACCGAGGGGGCCGCCAGCAGCGGTACCTCCGGGAGGGTGGTGGAGACCAGCCCGGAGTGCTCCCTGAGGGCGGTGGCCACGGCCTGACGCGTGTCCGGGCGGCACTTGTTGGCCACGACGGCCACAGTGCGGGCGTGGTTGTCGGCGATCTCGGCAACGGAGACCTCCACGTTGCCCATGACATCCTCGGGGCCGTTGTGGCCGGAGACCACCAGCAGGACGGGCACCCCGAGGTTGGCAGCCACGCGGGCGTTGAGGGACAGCTCGGGATTACCTGCCAGGTCGGTGAAGTCGGAGCCGTCGATGATGACGACGTCGTGGCTGCGGGCGATGCCGCGGTAGGCGGCCACGATCTGGGACAGGGACTCCTCAGGGGCGGCGTGGAACTCCTCCCACGTGGTGCCCACGCACTGGGCGGCAGGTACGGTCGAGCCGGCGCGGGCCAGGAGCAGGTCGAGGAAGGCGTCACTGTCTCTGCTCTCGACGAAGGGGCGGAAGACCCCGACCCTGGCGACGACCTTGGTCAGGGAGGCGACCAGGCCGAGCGCCACTGTGGACTTCCCGGTCCCGGCGTTAGGTGAGGCGATGTAGATGCTGCGCGCCACGTTGAGTCCTTCGTGTCTCGTTGTGCGGGGCCGGGCCGTTCCGGCTGCACCAGTGTCCATCGAGTGCTCCGACCAGTACCTTCAGCGTCCTAGCGTGTCCCGGGATCCGGGGTGCTTGTGGGTGACCTGCCTGCACGGTCCCGGCTGCTGCCGTGCCTGCCTGCCTCCGGTGGGTCGTCGAGCCGCTCGCTCTTGCGGGCGAGCTCGACGATCGCGCCGATGCTTGCCAGCGCGGAGTCGCTCAGGCCGTGGACGCGCAGCGCGATCGTGCGCTCCGCAGGAGTCAGCTCGGTGGCGGAGGAGGGCTCCGTGTCGCCCTCGCTGAGGAAGTAGGACACGGGTACGTCAAAGGCGTCAGCCAGAGCACGCAGGTGCTGCAGGCGAGGGTTGCGCGCCTGGCCTGTGCGCAGCTGCTGGAGGTAGCTGACGGACATCGTGGAGATCCCCCGCCGGTCCATCCTGTGCACGACCTCCTGAAGCGTGACAGGACGACCGTGAGGACCTGCGGTCTGTGCGAACAAGCGCTCCAGCCGTTGCGCGATGGTCACGAGCCTGGCTCTCCTTAGTGGTCAGGTGGTGGTCAGGGCGGCCGAGCGGAGATCCGTCGGTTCCTCGGCGGCAGGGTGATGCCATCCTAACGGATGATCTCTTTCCAGGACGAGGTAGTGGCGTGTCTGTCTGCGCGGTCGTCTCCCCGATTGTCTCTGCGGCCTGGGTCGGCGTCTGCTCGGAGGGCTCTCGGAGCTGTACGGCTGGGACCGGGCGGTTCCGGACTAGGCGGCGGAGGGCAGGAGCAGGTGGGCGTTCAGCATGACGGCGACAGCCAGTGCCGTGCCCAGGGCGATCTCGCCAGGCGTGTGGTGGCGCAGCCGCAGGCAGGCGAAGGCGACCGCTGGCAGCAGGGGCAGGAGCGCGAGCAGCCACCAGGGGAAGAGGACCACCGTCGCGGCAAGGACGAGACCCGTGAGGTAGAACGCGTGCATCGACACCTTGGTGCCCAGGAGCGTCATGGCCCCGGTCAGTGCGAGTCCTGCCGCCATAGCGAGAAGGATCCAGATGGGGAGAGGCGGTGCGCCAGCGCCCCGCGCCACAGCGGTGCCGCACAGCACGGAGCCCGCGCACACGAGGAGCACCCGCCAGTAGTGCTCCCGCCGGGTGACGTGGCGGTCGGTGAGATGGTTGCGGCGTACGGCGACGTGGATGGTGGACACGGGCACCGCGGCGCAGAAGCCGCTGAGGAGGACCGCCCACCCCAAGCCGGCCAGGGGCTGAGGGGGCCCGAGACACCGCACAGGATGCAGATCAGGGACACGGACACGGCCGGGGAGAGCACGTCGCTGAGTACTCGGGCAACCCGCGTGGCCCGGTCCTCAGACCTAGGAGTCTCCTGTGGCGTCTCACGGGGAGACTCCGGCCTCCCGGCCTCGGCCCCGGTTCCGGCCTTCCGGCCGGGGCTCCTGCGGCAGCCGTCACTACGGGCCGACTCCGTGGCGCCTGGTGGCATCGACGGCGATACGTATCTCGTAGAGGCTGGCCAGGGAGCCTGACGCCGGGGTGGAGGGTCGTTGTCGTCGTCCACAGGGGTCGGACGACGGCGCTGGTCAGGCGTAGCGAGAGGTTCTTGCGTGCTCGTGAGACGAGGCGGTGGACAACACCCGAGGTCAGCCCGACCAGGAAGAGGACGACCACGGCGACCAGGAGGTAGCTCCTGGCCTCGGATCCTCCGAGGACGGGGCGGGCGAGCACGTCCGCGATCGAGGAGCAGATGAAGAGGATCGAGCCGAGGGCGCCGGAGGCGGAGAGGAAGGTGATGACCTCGCAGGGACGTGGTCGGCCACGGGTCTCCTGCCGACGGTGGAGCTCCCTGAGCAGCAGCATCCCTGTCGTCTCGGCCCGTCTCTCCGCGAGGTCGTCGAACATGCTGCGCAGGTGGGTGCCGCTGGTGTCGGTCCTGACATCGTCGTGGAGGATGTGGGCGTACTCGTGGAGAAGCGTCCGCTCCCGGTTCAGGGGCGACAGGTCGACGTCGTGGAAGACGTGGGCAGTCGTGCCGACCACGACTGTCATGCCGCTGATCTCGTGGTGTCGTATCCCCTCAGGAATGGGGGGCGATGGTGATCTCCAGGCCGCGGGCAGCAGCGATGGCGCCGCCGAGGGCCTCGACAGTAGGCTCAGGTGGCACGTGAAGCCGTCAGGCACGTGATCAGTCGGCACAGGGGGCTCCTGCAGGTGGTGGGACCGGGCGGAGAGGGCGGTAGCGACCGTAGCGGCGAAGGGCCGACCCGTGACTAACAGTGACGGAGAAATTATCGTGACGGATAGGGGGGCGGGTAGGGGTGTGCCCCGATGTGCGTCCTGTCACCAGGCTTGTCGGCGGGGTCCTCACAGCAGCAGCGGCAGGGCGGACACGACGGTCAGGATGATGACCAGGGGCTCGAAGACGTGCTGGTCCATGCGCTCGGCAAGCCTGCGTCCCGCGAGGGCCACGGCCACGACGACGGGGGCGGTGACTGCGGCCAGGGACACGGTTGTGGCGTTGACCAGGCCGATGGACACGGAGAACGGCAGCTTGACCAGGTTGACCACGAAGAAGAACCACGCCGTCGTTCCCAGGAAGGCTTTGACCGGGTAGCGGCAGGCCAGGAAGTACATGGAGGTGACTGGTCCGCCCGCGTTGGCGACCATGGTGGTGAACCCAGCCAGGCTGCCGTAGACCAGGCGGGCGGTGGCTGAGTCAGCGGCGCCACGGGTGCTCAGAGACGCCGCAGCACGCTGGCGGTAGCGCTGCACCAGGGTCACGGCGATGAGGAGCAGCAGGACGGCACCGATGACGCGGCGGGTGGAGCTGTCAGTGGCCAGGCGCAGGAAGACCGCTCCGGCAGTCACGCCCGCCAGGACAGCGGGTACTAGGCGCAGAAGCATGCGCACGTCCGCGTCCCTGCGATAGCTCCACACCGCGACAAGGTCGCCGGTCATGAGCATGAGCAGCATCGCCCCGGTGGACTCCCTGGCGGGCAGGAGCGCGGCGCACAGGGCGACAGCAATGGCGGCCGTACCGGGCAGTACGGTCTTGGCGACTCCGGCCAGCGCGGCTGCCAGGACGAGCGCGGCCCAGGACAGGGGGCTGAGGTCGGGCAGAGGTAGCGCTGGCAGCGGCACGGCGGAGAGGGCAAGGGCTGGCACGGACACGATGCTAAAGGTGCATGGTCCCGGTCGTCCCTGGCGTCAAGAACGTCATAGGACAACAAGGCATCGTGTTGTCCTATGACGTTCTTGGTGTCCGGGCCGGGTGTCCGGGCGTGGGCTCGCGGCGGATTTGTCCCACGCCAGACACCTCACAGCCGGGAGGCGGCCTCCAGGAGGTTCCTTGCCGAGATCTGGAGGCCCTCGACGTTGCCGTACTCGGCGTCCTCGTGCTCGATGTTGACGTTCATCTGCGGGTCCACCTCGGCGATGGCTGCCAGGAACTGCGCCCAGTAGTCGGCGTCGTGTCCCAGTCCGAAGGCGACGAAGCGCCAGGCTGGGTCGCTGGGCCAGGCGTTGCACCAGTAGCCGTAGGCGGTGGGTACCTTGCCCTCGGCGTCAGCAGGCACGTGACCGAAGTCCGTGTCCAGCACACCACGGTAGGCGGCCCCGGGGAACACCTTGGTGTCCTTGGCGTGGACGTGGCCTACGAGGCTGCCTAGCCTCTTGGTGGCGACGATGGGGTCCATCTGCTGCCAGAACAGGTGGGAGGGGTCCATGTTGACCTTGATGTTGGTGGCCCCGGTCTCCTCGACCAGCCGCTCGAAGGCGGGGACGTTGAAGACCAGGTTGCGTGGGTGGAGCTCCAGGCAGACCTGGACGTCGTTGTCGCGGGCCAGGGCGTCGACCTCCTTGAAGAAGGGGACTACCACGCTCCACTGGTAGTCGAGAATCTCCATGTCGACGCCGTTCCACGGGTTGACCACCCAGGTGGGGTACTTGGCCGTGGGGTCGGTGCCGGGCGTGCCCGACATGGTGACGATCTCCTTGACCCCGAGCAGTCCCGCCAGCTCGATGGTCTGGCGCACGTCGTGGGCGTGCTTGAGGCCCTCGTGAGGAAGCGGTGAGGTCGGGTTGCCGGAGGTGTTGAGGCCCGAGAGCCTCATGCCCCGCTCCTCGAAGATCCCCAGGTACTCCTCACGGGCGGCCTGGGAGGCCAGGAGCGCGTCGACAGGGCAGTGTGGGGAGGGGATGAACCCTCCGGCGTTGACCTCCGCTCCGGTCAGGCCGGCCTCCTTGAGGGTGTCGAGGGCGGCGCCCAGCGGGCGGTCGTGCAGGCAGGCGGTGTAGGCGCCGTAGTTGAGTGCCATGTGGCTGTTCTCCTTGTTGGTGCTTGCTTTGCTGGCTGTCTTGCCGGTGCTGTCTTGCCGGTGGTCGGTGCTGTCGGCCCGACGACCGACAGCGGGGGCGTGATGGCTGCCGACGTGCACGGAGGTGGCACGTAGAGCCCGTCAGCCGACTGGTCGTGGCGGTGAGTCGTGGCGGCTAGTCGTAGTCTCAGCCCACGTCGGAGACGTCGATCGCGGCACCGCCCTGCTCGGCCGAGCGGGCCACGGCGTCGGCGATGAGCATCTCCCGGTAGCCGTCGGCGAAGGTGGCGCACGGCGGCAGGGCGCCCTTGTCAGGGTCGGTGACTCCGGCGACCTGCTGGAGGAAGGCGTGGGCCTGGTAGGTGAACTGCTCGATCTGGGTCAACCCCACACCCCCGACGGCCATGGAGGAGCCGCGGGCGAAGTAGGGGAAGTCGGGGTTGACCAGCACGCGTCGGGCGCCGCCCAGGCCGGCGGGGGAGTTGACGTCGTCGACCTTGATCTCGCCGGTGCGCGACAGGTCCCAGGAGGCCCGTCCCTTGGTGCCCAGCACGTCCACCATAAGGGAGTTGGGCAGCCCCCAGGCCACGCGGGAGCAGGAGAAGGTGCCCACGGCCCCGCTGGCGAAGTGGGCGGTGAAAGTGGTGACGTCGTCGTTCTCCACCGGCTCATAGATGATGCTCTCGGAGTCCTCGGTGTCCAGGGCGGTGCCGCGGGTGACGTGCCCCTTGGCGACAGGGCGCTCCTTGATGGAGGTCATCATGGCAGCCCCAGAGACGGAGACCAGAGGTCCGCAGATCAGCTCGGCGGTGTCGATGAGGTGGCTGCCGACGTCGCCCAGGGCGCCGGTGCCCATGGCGCCCTTGTAGCGCCAGGCCATGGGGGTGGCCGGGTCCGCGCCGTAGTCGCACCAGTAGCGTCCGTCGAAGTGGTTGACCTCGCCCAGATGGCCCTGGGCGACGAGCTTGGCCAGCTCGGCGACGGCGGCGTTGCGGCGGAAGGTGAAGCCGACGGCGGTGACCACCCCGGCCTCTTTCTCCGCCTGTGCCATGGCCTTGGCGGAGTCGAGGGTGTCGGCCAGGGGCTTCTCACACAGGACGTGCTTGCCCGCCCTGATCATAGCCTCGGCTATCTCGCGGTGCGCGGCGTTGCCCACCACGATGGACACGATGTCGATGTTGGGGTCCTCGGCCACCTGGCGCCAGTCGTCCACGGCACGCTCGTAGCCGTAGCGTTCGGCGGCGTCCTGGGCGAAGGGAAGGTAGGCGTCGGCGATGGTGGCCAGGTGGACCTGGGGCAGGCCCAGGTCGAAGACGGTGCCGACCTGGCGCCAGGCGTTGGCGTGGGTGGTGCCGGCCATGCCGGCACCGATGACGGCGACGGAGAGGGGCGTGGTGCTCATGAGTAGACCTTCTGTCTTCGTTGACTGGTGCGAGCAGGGTGTTCACGCGCGTGAACACGTGTCTCCAGTATGTGGGGGGAGCGGTGGGGTGTCAAGGGTAATGAGCGGGTTAGTCAGGACAAAGAGAGTCGGAGGGGGTGAGGTGTGGCGGCTCCGGGCCTGCTGGGCGCTGGCTCGCTCCTGGCTTGTCGGCGCTGGACAGTTGCCGGTACCTCCGGGCCCGCCGGACGGTGGCTACAGGGGGAGCGCCTAGCTGCACACGACGTTGGGTACCTCCGGGCTTGCCGGACGGTGGCTGTGCGTGGGGCCGGGTCTGGGGCCAGCCTGGAACGGCTCCCGGGGCTGGGTGTGGGGCCTGCCGTAGGCGGACGTCTCCGCGTTGGTGGTGATCCCGGTGGGTCTAGATGCACCCGGGCCCGGATGCACGGACGTCTCCGCGTGGTGGTGATCCCCGGAGCCTGCGTGTGCGGAAAAGGGTGGCGTGGCGCTGCTGCGGTGCCCCAATGCACGCTCAGGTCCTCGGTCCTTCACTCAAAGTGGCGGAACACCAACGTTTCTGCGATCGGGAAGATAACGGCGGACGGCTCCCATGTGCGTCGAGCCCCCGAATGCACATGGGAGGCGCGCGGATGCCGAGGGACCCGCTAACAAGACTTCACACGTTTACTGTCTTACCGTGTCGCTGGAGTAGTGGCGAGTGAGTCAAGAACCGTGGCGAGAGCAGCGTCAGAGGAGCCCTCGTGCACCAGGCAGCACTGCCAGTCAGTCATCGCCGTCCCAGCCTGCGGGGTTCTCCAGGAAGGTGGCGGCCTCGCCCCGAGATACCGGTCGGGCGGCCTCACCCTGCTGCCAGTCCTGTGCGCGCCAGGTACCCGGCAGCGGGTGAAACCCGACGCCTCACCGTAGGCTCCCGCCAGGCCCTGGCAGCGTCTTCCCGACGGCGCACAGGATGTCCTCGTCGGATTCGAGGCTGTCGCGTACCTGGTCCATGACGGGGGCTGCCGCTCCGTCCTCTTGCTGCACTCCTGCCTATGCTCCTGTGACGCAGCTACGCGCGGGTTCCTGCGATCTACCACCTGTCTCAGGCACGCCTGCCCAGTGAGGAGGTGCGTTCCACCAGCGTGGGCGCCAGGACTACGGAGCGTGCGGCGTCGTTCCTGGCGGTGTCAGCACGCTGGCTCACCAGCTCCACGGCCTGAGCGGCCATGCGCTCGTCGGACTGGCTGACGCTGGTCAGGGAGAACTCCTCGCGCTCAGCCAGGTAGGTGTTGTCGTAGGAGACCAGGAGCACGCGGGCACCCCTGTCCCGGGCGGCCTCGCGCAGCACCGGGACCGCGTCGATGGCGAAGCCGTCGTTGTGCATGACCAGGCCCAGTGGCCCTGAGCCGTTCCCCTGGTCGCTCAGGGCGGCGCGCACCGCGGGGCCGGCGTCGCGCCCGCACTCGTAGACACTCATGGTGGCTCCCACCTGGCTTCGGGTGCTGGCGACTGCCTGGGACAGCGCCTGCTCGCGCTCCCTGCGGGAGGCCTCGTCGGTGGTGCTGGGGCCGATGTAGGCGATGGTCCGCGCGCCCCGTCCCACCAGGTGGTCGACGACGAGCCGGGCGGCGGCGGGCTCGTCGATGTGGACGGCGTCGACCTTTCCGCCCGGGCTCCTGCGGCCTACCAGGCAGGTGGGGACCTCCTCGGCGATGGCCAGGAGGTCCTCGTCGGGCAGCCACGGAGAGACCAGGACGATGCCCGCCACCCGGACCCCCAGCAGCGACTCGATGGCCTGGTGCAGCACCGTGGGCTGCTCGGAGCCGACGGTGATGAACAGGGTCATCCCGCGGGCCGACGCCGCCTCCCCCAGGCAGCGGGCCAGGCGCTCGAAGAAGGCGTTGCGCAGGTTGGGCAGCACCACGCCGATGATGCTGGAGCGGCGCCGCGCCAGCGAGGACGCGGCCACGTTGACGCGGTACCCGAGGTCGGCGGCGACCCGGTGGATGCGCTCGCGCGTGTCAGGGGCGACTTTGGGGGAGCCGCTCAGCGCCAGGGAGACCAGACTGCGCGAGACCCCGGCGGCACGGGCGACGTCGCTCTGGGTGACTACCTGTCCGTTAGCGCTCACGGGCGCTCCTCCTGTGCTGGTGCTCCTGCGGTGGTGTCGCTGGCTGGGTGGTGCGTGGCTGCGGCGGCGCCCCAAGGCCCTGGTCAGGTGCAGGTTACAGGTCCGGCCTGCCCTGCCGGGCTGGGATGGTCCGCTCGCAACCAGGCAGGCTGGCCGTACGACCCTCTCCGGGCAACAAAAATTCATAGGAGACACGGGGCCGCGTTGTCCTATGAGTTTTTGGTGCCTGGGTGCCTGCGGTGCCTGTTGCCTCGCTTGGCTGTCAGGGGCCACACTGGGGTGGGCGGGTGCTCGTGCCAGTCTGCGGCGCTCCGGTGCAGGGACGGGCCGCCAGTGACAGGAACCCGGAGGTGCGGAGATGCAAGCACGGACACATGCAGGGACGGCTGCAGGCGCGACCAAGGAGCTGGCAGAGCGGCCTCGGGGAGGACGGATGCGGCTGCGAGCACAGTCATGGGGACGGTCCTCATGAGGGCGATCCGGCAGGCGGGTCCGCACCTGGGGCGCGACGACGTCCTGCGACTGAGCCGGTGGTGGGCCATCCGTGCGACCCCGGGGGCAGGGCCGCACGGCACCCTGCAACTGCACGGTACCCTGCGGCTCGGGCGGCGGACTGGTCTGCGTGCGGTCCTGCTGGCAGCTGGCGTCGCGGTCACGGCCGCTTGTGCCGGCTCCTCCTCGGGGGCTGCCAGTGGTGTGCCCTCTGCTGGCGCGACCGGCTCCAGCGGCCCAGGGCGCTCAGGCTCCACCAGCGTCCCTGCGCCCACAGGCGGTGCAGAGGGTGAGGCTCGGCTCATAGGCTCTCGTGACGACCTGTCCTCCCTTCAGCCTCAGGCCTGGGAGTCGTGGCGTCTGGTGGACCCCACCACGGTCGAGGTGGTCTTTATCGGTGGCAGCACGAACTGCTACGGGGTCCACGTCGACGTCGTGGAGACCGACCAGGACGTCACCATCAACCTGAGCACGGGCAGCCTGCCCGGCGTCGACGCGTGTACGGACGAGGCGGTGCTGCTGGCGACCCACGTGACCCTCAGAGAGGAGCTCGGCGACCGCGAGGTCCGCCAGGACGCTGAGTCGTAGGGATCTGGGCGGCTTGGGGCAGGCGGTCCGTCCGCCCGCTACCCAGGCAACAGAAACGTCATAGGACACCATGGCACCGTGCTGTCCTATGACGTTTCTGTTGCTTGGCGGCGGCGCGGGTGGGCTTGCCCCACCGCTGCCAGGCAGGCTCAGCCCGCCAGGAGCGTGCCCTCGATGTAGGCGCGGGCCTTGCGGGCGTACTCCAGGGGATTGGCCAGGGCCGGGTCCTGCTCGGCCTCCACGAGGATCCAGTCGGAGTAGCCGTGGTCCACCAGGAAGGAGTACGGCTCGGTGAAGTCGATGGTGCCGTCACCGGGGACGGTGAACATGCCAGCCAGGAAGGAGTCCAGGAAGGAGCGCTGTGCGGCGCGCGACTCCTCCATCTTGTCGGGTCGCACATCCTTGAAGTGGACGTGCTTGACGCGGTCGATGGTGGCGCGCAGCAGCCCCATGACGTCACCGTCGCCTACGAAGGCGTGTCCGGTGTCGAACAGGAGGGAGACCTTCGAGGGGTCAGTCAGCTCCATGAGGCGGATGGTCTCGTCCTTGGTCTGGACAACCGTGCCCAGGTGGTGGTGGTAGACCAGCTCCAGGCCGTGGGCGTGAGCCACCTCGCCCAGCCGGTTCAGCCCTGCGGCCAGGATAGGCCACTCCTCCTCGGTCAGCACCGGCTTGTTGGTGAAGATACAGACGTCGCGCTGCCCCTGGACGGAGCCGGTCTGCTCCGAGACCACCACGCGGGTGGCCCCCAGGTACTCCAGGTAGGAGCAGGTCGCCTCAAAGTCGGGCACGATAGCGTCCACGCCGTCACGCAGGATGAAGGAGGAGAACCACTGGGCGGCGATCTTGAGGCCCCTGGCCTCCACGGCAGCCTTGACCTCTTCCTTGGGTGGGAAGAACCCGGCGCACTCGGTGCCCGCGTAGCCGGTGTCGGCCAGGTCCAGCAGCATGTCCTCCAGGGTGTTGAAGGCGCCGACCTCGGGGATGTCGTCGTTGCGCCAGCTGATGGGGTGCATGCCCCAGGTGATGCCGTGCGGGTCCTTGATGGCGGTGTCGGGGTCGAGGCGGAAGGCCATGTGCGTCTCCTTGGGTGGTGGAACAGTTCCGGTTGGTGAGGGGTGGGTTGATGTGGTTTCAGTGTCGGGGCGGGGTGCCGGGATGCGGTGGCCGTGCGTGACGCCGGAGCCCCGCTGAGGGGCTGGGGGCCGTGTGGCAGCGCCAGGGTCCTGCTTGGTGAGACTGGCCGGAGCCCGGTGGTCAGCGGTTGAAGGTGGTGGGGCCGGTGACACGAGGCACGTCGTGCCACTGGCCGTCAGCGGCCGAGGCGACGACCGCCTCGTCAACCTCTGCGGCGCACCAGGCGTCCGCGGCTGAGGGGGCGAGCTGCTCGCCACGCAGGATCGACTCGATGAACTGGGAGGCCTCGATCACCTTCATGTCGTCAAAGCCCATGGAGGTCCCGATAGCGGGCTGGAAGCGCTGCCACTGGCCCCAATTCGGCCCGGCCATCGCCCGGGTGTATCCGTGGGTGGCGCCGCCGTCGGCTACGGGGCAGACCTGGAGCTCGTTGAAGCGCTCAAAGTTCCACCGGGCCGATCCCTGAGTGCCGTAGACCTCGACGACGTACTCGGCTCGCGGGCCGACGCTGACCCGGGAGGACTCCATGGTCCCGACCGCGCCGCCCTCGAAGCGCATCAGCATGGCCACGTAGTCCTCGTTGCTCACGGGTCCGGTCTCCTCCCCGATCTCAAAGCCGGAGTGCCCGACTCCCGCCTTGGTGGGGACGGGGCGTTCGGTGATGAAGGTGTCGGTCAGGGCGGATACAGAGCTGATCCGGCCCACGAGGTACTGGGCCAGGTCGGCCCCGTGGCTCATGAGGTCGGGTACGACCCCGGCGCCGGCCTTCTCGCGGGAGGAGCGCCAGGTCAAGGGGCTGAGCGGGGAGGAGCCGTAGTCGGCGATGAACCATACGCGTACGTTGGTGATACGTCCCAGGTCGCCGTTGCGCACCAGGGTGCGCAGGTACTCGATCGCCGGGGTATGGCGGTAGTTGAAGCCGACGGCGGTGACCAGTCCCGCGTCCTGGACGGCCTGGGCGATCGAGCGCGACTGGGCGGCATTGACGCCCATCGGCTTCTCGATCCAGAAGGGCTTTCCCGCCTCGACGGCGGCCAGCGCCATCTCCTGGTGCAGGTAGTTGGGAGCGCAGATGGAGACCGCCTCGACCTCGGGGTCGGCCAGGAGCTCGCGGTAGTCGGCGTAGGCACGGTGGAACCCGAGGTCGTCTACGGCGGCCTCACGGATCTCCTCCACCGGGTCGGCGGCGGCAACCAGCCGGGGGGCGACCCCCAGCTCAGGGAAGTGCTCGGAGACGGAGCGGTAGCTGCGGGCGTGGAGACGGCCCATCCAGCCCAGTGAGACGACGCCGACGCCCAGGCTCTTCTTGGTGGCCATGCATGATCCTTTCCGACGACCTTGTCGGGACGGTGTGGTACCTCAGCGGTACCGCGAGTGTCGAGACGATGAGACTGCAGCCAGGCGCATCGGCACGGCACCCGGTCAGTGGTACCGCCACGATGCGCCCTGGTGAAGGGGCACGCCAGTGCCGACCCCGTACTGACCTGCGCGGGTGCGTCCCGGCGATGCTGCGTCTCTGACGTTATCAGAGGGTCATTTGTCTTGACAAGCGGGTGTGTCGTACGTTCGAGGAGGTGGTTCTGTCAGGTCACCATCCTGGTCCTGGTGATGTGGGTGTGTCGTGTGCACGAGGAGGTGGTCCGCCTTGAGGACGTGACGCTCTGCCTCGCGCGGAGTGCTCCCAGCCAGCTGTCCCTAGCCAGGTAGCCTGGGAGGCCCCGGTCCTCGCACCAGTCCTTCGCTCCTGCCAGCACGGCAGGCCCGCAGCTCACCGGCCTCCACCCAGGTCGCCAGCCCCTCGCTCCTGTGGGACACGGTCTCGCTGTGGTACCGATCGTGCGAGAAAGCCCTCTTCTCATGCGGTTCGTCAAGTTCTCAGGGGCGAGCTCCTCGTTTGCTTGTGAGTGGTTCTCACTCAGCGGGACTCGTGCGAGGCGGGGAGGTAGTGGTCACGATGGGCTGGAGAGCGTCGGCAAAGGCGTGAGCCTCACCAGCCGACCTGGAACCGGGCGAGTAAGCTAGGCTCACGCCATTCCACGACACCTGCGTGCTCTCCATCGTGATCTCTATCCGGGCGAAATCTGGGCCAGCCAGGCTCGCGCCACTGCACCCCACCTGGAACGGCGACAGCACCTAACTACTCCGTGGGCACACCGGGGCCTCGGCTAGGATGGCAGGAGTCGTCAGCCGCAGGTAGCGGCGGTCAGCGGCAGGCGGCAGCAGGCAATAGCGGGCGGGAGGAGGTGCCCATGCGTCGAGGACGGGACGGTCGGGCCACGATCGCTACCGTGGCTGCACGTGCGGGTCGTTCCATCTCCACGGTCTCAGCGGCCCTCAACGGCGGGCCGGGAGTGGCGGCGGCGACCCGGGCGGAGATCCTCCGGGTGGCCGAGGAGCTTGGCTACGAGGCGGACCCGCGAGCGCGTATGCTGCGGCGCCACCACACGGGTCTTGTCGGTGCCAGCTTTGCCGTGGGACAGGCCTTCCAGGGGCTGGTGGTGGACGGGCTCTACCGGGCCTGCTCCGGCCTGGGGCACTCCCTGGTGCTGGCCGCCTCGACCCCGCACCGCGACGTCGTCAAGGGCCTGCGCGGCCTGCGCTCAGAACGCTGCGAGGGCCTGGTGCTTGTTGACCCCGGCGTGCCCGGCTCCTCACTGGTCCAGGCGGTCGGTCGGACCCCGACGGTCGTCATGTGTACCACCACGGACCTGACCGGTGCCGACGAGGTCGTCTCCCGTGACGACCTCGGTGTGGGCTTCCTGGTGGACCACCTGGTGCGCTCGGGGCGCCGACGCATTGTCTATGTGGACGGGGCGGGAGAGACCGCCGCCAGAGGCCGTTCCCAGGCCTACGCCGCCGCCATGGCTCGCAGCGGCCTGGGTGAGCAGGTCCAGGTCCTGCCCGGCGGCGCCACCGAGGAGGACGGTGCCAGGGCGGCGCACGCCCTCCTAGGCAAGGGGCGGCTTCCCGAGGCTCTTATGTGCTTCAACGACCACTGCGCTGTCGGGGCGCTCATGGAGCTACGCCGTCACGGCGTCAGGGTGCCCCAAGAGGTAGCAGTCACCGGCTACGACGGTATCCCGGTCACAGGTGCCTCCTCCTTCTCCCTGACCACGGTGCGCCAGGACGCGACGCTGCTGGCTGAGGTGGCCATCAGCGCGCTGCTGGCGCGCGTCCACCCCGAGCAGTCGCTCCAGGTGCCGCCCACGGTACTGCGCGAGGAGCGTGCCCGGGGAGGGAGCACCTACCGTGTCACCCCGGACCTGATCGTGCGCGACACGACAGCGCCTACAGACCACAGCCCCCGCCTGCGGGCGTGATCCCGGGGCGGGGGCTGTGGCTGTGGTCTGAGACGGGGCAGGCTAGCCCAGCCGTACCGGCTGCCCGGTCGTGGCTGACTCCGTGGCAGCCTCGGCCAGGCGCAGGGCCTCCACGGCGTCGGCGACGGAGGTCGGAGGGGTCGTGCCTGCCTCGACCGCCTCGATGAAGGCCGACAGCTCCAGGCGGTAGGCGTCGGCGTAGCGCTCCAGGAAGAAGTCCAGGTAGGGCTCCTGGGCGTCAGTCACCTCCGCGTTGGACAGGCGCACGGTAGTGGCGCGGATGTTCTCCGCGAACAGGGTGCCCTCACGTCCGGAGGCCTCCAGGCGCTGGTCGTAGCCGGAGGCGCAGTGGCGGTTGTTGATGATGGTGGCTACGGCTCCGGAGGCGGCCCTGAGGGTCACGACCGCAGCGTCGAAGTCCCCCGCCTGCGCGACCTCCTGGTCCAGGTGCTGGCCCACGGCGTGGACCTCGACGATGTCACCCAGGAAGAACCGGGCGGTGTCAAAGTCGTGGATGGTCATGTCGCGGAAGATCCCCCCGGAGACCTTGATGTAGTCCACCGGCGGGGCGGCCGGGTCACGGCTGATGATCGTCAGCTGCTCCAGGGCTCCGATCCGGCCCTCCTGCACGGCGGCGCGGGCGGCGGCGAAGCTGGGGTCGAAGCGGCGGTTGAACCCGAACATGACCGGGACGGTGACGGCGTCCAGCTCGGTGCGGGCCGCGTCAACGTCCTTCATGTCCAGGGCGATGGGCTTCTCGCACAGCACGGCCTTGCCGGCCTTGGCGGCGGCTAGGAGGTGGGGGATGTGCAGGGGTGTGGGAGAGCCGATGATGACGGCGTCGACCTGGGGGTCGGCAAAGACCTCCTCCACGTCCTGGCAGGATCGGGCTCCGTAGGTCCCGGCCAGCGTGGCAGCGGCGTCCTGCACGGGGTCGCAGACCAGGGCCAGCCTGGCCTGAGGGTGGGAGGCGATGGTCCTGGCGTGGACCTGGCCGATACGGCCGGCGCCGATAACGGCGATACTGAGCATCCTTGCTCCTTGTGTCGTGACTGTGGTGTAAATGTTGTGAGTGTTGCAAGTCGTGGGATGGCGGGCCCGCGACATGCGGGGGCGGCTGCAGCCGCCCCCGGCGCGGGGCTGCTCAGGGCTGAGGCATGATGACGTCGCGGACCAGGGAGTCCAGGTCGGCGTCGGCCTGCAGGAAGCCTCGCAGGGTGCGTACGGTGGCGCCGTAGGTGTCAAACTCCTCCGGTGTCATGCCGTCGGGCTCGTAGGCGCGCACGAAGTCGGGGATGCCCATGAGCGTCCTCATGATCTCCGGGGCCACGGGCACGTCGATGCGGGGCTCGACCTTGTAGCCGGAGTCGTTGATGAGCTGCTGCCAGGCAAAGGGCGGGGAGATCACGATGTCGCCGCCGAGGAGCTCAGACCAGTGCATGACGTTGCGGAAGGCGGCGGACAGGGGGCGGGCGCGCAGGCCGCGCTCGCGGAACTCCTGGTAGGTCCGCTTGAAGGCGGCGATTCCGGCCCACTCCAGGTGCCCGGGGTCAAGGAACAGCTTGTCGCGCTTGGCGACGATCTTGATCCAGTCGTCCAGACGACCCACCATGAGGGTCACGACCGGGCCCATGGTGGAGACGTCCTTGCCCTCGGCCTCGCGGCGCCTGAGACCCCGCTCGATGGCCTCGCCGGTAGCCACGGCCTGAGGGACGGAGAAGGACACGGTGACGTTGACGGAGACCCCGCGGTAGGTTGCCTCCTCGATAGCCTTGATGCCCACTGAGGTGGCCGGGATCTTGACGATGATGTTCTTGGCCAGGTTGGAGAACTCCTCGGCCTGGTCAGCCAGCGCGGTAGCGCTGCGTGCCAGGCGGGGGTCGGTCTGCATGGACAGGCGCCCGTTGCGCCCGTTGTGCTCCTCGAAGGCCGGCTCCAGCAGCTGGGCGGCCTGCAGGCTCAGCTCGCGAACCACCTGCCAGCCGATCTGGGCCTCGGTGGCCTCGGGCATCTCCTCGGCGAGCTCGGCGATGCGGGGCAGCCACACGTCCTTGCGCTGGTTGATGCAGGTGTAGGCGATGGTGGGGTTGCAGGTGGCGCCGACGCCACCGAAGGCGATTGACTGCCGCAGCTCGTCAGGGTCGGCGGAGTCGTTCCACAGCGCTGTGGGTGTGCTGCGTACGGCGTCAAGGAGCGGTCCGGGGGTGTAGTCGATACTCATCTGTGTGTGCTCTCTGGTCGGGGTGGTCTGCGGTCAGCGTCCTTGCGGCCGCGGGCCGATGGCACTATTGAAGAAGATGACGGGGAATCTGTCAACGATTTGTCCGGACATAGGTGGTGTCGGGCTGGTTTCTGCCACCTCCGGACGCCGGGGCTCGGGCGGCTCGGGGCCGTGGCCTCAGGGGGTGGGTCCCGGGGCCAGGGTGCTGTCGTGCGGGGGTGCTCCGGTCTGCCCGGGCCTCACCCCGTGAACAGGGTGGTCTCGAAGGAGTAGCGAGAGGCCCTGTAGATGTGGTCGCCAAACTCGACGACCCGGCCGGTATGGTCGTAGGTGGTCCTGGTCGCGGTCAGCAGCGCTGCCCGCCTGCGCTCGTGGAGGAGGTCGGCCTCCTTCGTGGTGGCGTTGCGGGCACCGATGACCTGTCGGGCCGTGGTGGGGACGATCCCGCTGGTGCGCAGGAGCTCGTAGAGGCCGGCGGTCTCCAGGTCCTCGCGCGCCGGGGCGACTGAGGCCGGCAGGAGGTTGTGCATGATGGCGACGGGCTCGTCGTCGGCGGCCCGGATGCGTGTGAAGGTCACTACGGGCTGGCCCTCCCGGGTCTCCAGCCTGTCCGCCTCCTCGGGGGAGGCAGGGTGCTCGTCGTAGTCGAGGAGCGTGGTGGAGGGGGTGTGCCCGGCTGCCGTCAGGTCTGCCAGGAGGCTGGTCAGCTCCATCGGCCGGTGGACGTGGGGCGGGGCGACGACGGTGCCCACGCCGCGGCGCCGGGTGAGCAGCCCTCGGTCTACCAGGTGCTGGAGAGCCTGGCGGGCGGTCGGCCGGGAGACCTGCAGGCGCCGCGCCATGGACAGCTCGTCCTCCAGCCGAGTCCCGGGGGGCAGGGTGCCCTCGAGGATGAGGGCTGCCAGGGGCTCGGAGATCTGGGCGTGCAGGGGGGTGCGTATTGTGCGGTCGATGGTGACGTCAAGGGCGAAGGTGGCGTCGGCGTGAGGCTCGGCGGGCATCTCGGCGGGCGTGGCGTGTGCGGTAGGCGTGGTAGGCATGGAGCACCTTGTGGCGGTCGGTCGTGTTGGGCGCAGCTCGGTAGCCGACGGTGCCAGCATACGGAATATGAGCGGGGCACGGATGTCTGGTGGTGTCAGCGCCTGCCGCCGCCCTGTGACGTCCCTGGGAGGCTGCCCCCAAAATGTTCTGACAAATGCTTGACCTGAGGGGGTGGGGTGGGGCAGGCTTCGTCATGTGGCCGGGCCGTCCCGGGCACAGGCGATCCGCCCCGATGACGTGGAAGAGGACGTGATGACCGCACAAGCAGCGACGACCGGAGCGGCCGGGCAGGTACCTGGGGTCGAGGTCCTGACCATCGGGCGCTGCGGGATCGACATCTACCCGCTCCAGGTGGGTGTGGGCCTGGAGGAGGTGGAGTCCTTCGGCAAGTTCCTGGGGGGCAGTCCCACCAACGTGGCCGTGGCTGCGGCCCGCTACGGCCACGACTCAGCCGTGGTCACCGGGGTGGGGGCTGACCCCTTCGGCCGCTTTGTCCGTGCTGAGATGCGCCGCCTGGGCGTGTCTGACGACTACGTGGTCACCAAGGCCGACTACAACACCCCCGTCACCTTCTGCGAGATCTTCCCCCCGGACAGCTTCCCCCTCTACTTCTACCGCGAGCCCTCGGCTCCGGACCTAGAGCTGGAGGTGGAGGACGTGCCTCTCCACGCGGTCCGGGAGGCGCCGGTCTTCTGGGTCTCCGCCACGGGGCTGAGCAAGGACCCCTCCCGCCGTGCTCACCACACGGCCCTTGACGCCAGGGGCGACGCCAGGGGGCGCCAGGCCGTGACGGTGATCGACCTGGACTACCGTGCGATGTTCTGGGAGAGCCGCGAGGCCGCCCACCGCGAGGTCTCGGCGGTCCTTCCCAAGGTTACGGTGGCTATCGGGAACCGGGAGGAGTGCGAGGTCGCTGTGGGGGAGCGCGATCCCGAGCGCGCTGCCGACGCCCTCCTGGAGGCAGGCGTCGAGCTCGCGATCGTCAAGCAGGGCCTGGAGGGCACCCTGGCCAGGACCCGTGACGAGCGGGTGGAGATGCCGGTGACGCGGGTAGAGACCAAGAACGGTCTGGGAGCGGGGGACGCCTTCGGCGGTGCCGTCTGCCACGGCCTGCTGGAGGGGTGGTCGCTGGAGAAGACGGTCTTCGCCGCCTCCACAGCCGGGGCGATCGTCTCCTCCCGCCTGGAGTGCTCCACGGCGATGCCTACCGAGCCCGAGCTGCTTGACATGATGCGGCGCAACCGCGGGGTCTGTGCCCCTGATCTGGACCTGTGAGGTGATGGTGATGGAACAGCGCGCATCCGCAGCCAGGGGAGGCGGACCAGGTGATACGGGCGCGACTCTGGGGACGGGAGCACCTGCAGTGGTCCCCGGCTCCACGTCGCGAACCCCCCTCACGGACGCGGTTGTGGAGGTCCGTGCCACCAGACCTGATCTTGTCTCCCAGGTCCTGCGACACCGCCCCCGGCCCAGCCTGGAGCAGGTCCGCTCGCTCATGGTGATCGCCTGTGACCACCCCGCTCGTGGCGCGTTGGGTGCCGGGACCGAGCCCATGGCCATGGCCTCGCGCGAGGACCTCCTGGCACGCTGCGTGGAGGCGCTGTCCCGGCCGGGGGTCAACGGCTTCCTGGGAACGCCTGACGTCGTGGAGGACCTGGCGCTCCTGGGCGCCCTGGACGGCAAGATGGTGTGGGGGTCGATGAACCGGGTGGGTCTGCAGGGAGCCTCCTTCGAGGTGGACGACCGGTTTAGCGGCTACGACGCCGCTGGTATCGAGGCCTCCGGGCTGGACGGGGGGAAGATGCTCACCCGTATCTGCTACACCGACCCCGCCAGCGCCTCGCTCCTGGAGGCCTGCGCCCGTGCGGTCAGCTCCCTGGCCGAGCGCGGCCTGACTGCCATGGTGGAGCCCTTTGTCTCCCACTGGCAGGAGGGCCGCCTGGTCAACGACCTGAGCCCGGAGGCGGTGATCCGCTCCGTCTGCGTCGCCCAGGCCCTGGGGAGGACCTCCGCCTACACCTGGCTCAAGCTGCCCTGCGTCACGGAGATGGAGCGGGTCATGGAGTCCACGACCCTGCCCAGCCTCATCCTGGGAGGGGAGGTGTCCCGGGACCCGGAGGCCGCCATGGCCTCGTGGGCGCGGGCACTGGCCCTGCCCAACGTCAGGGGGCTGGTCATCGGCCGGTCCCTGCTCTACCCGCCTGGCGACGACGTCGCGGCCGCCGTCGACGGCGCTGTCGCGCTCCTGTGAGACTGCGTGCCTGCCGTGCCGCCCACCGCAGGGGCTCTAGCCCCTGCCATCAGTGCAGTGCCCGGCCTCCTGGGCCTGGTGCCGTCCCGCCCGGTTCCCCCGGGGCGGGCCTGGCAGCACCTGCCCCGGCCACCGCGCCCGCACGTCACGTCCATATCGCATCCGATAATTGCATCCGATAGCCGTACCCAGTAGACCGAGCCCAGGCTCTCTTCAAGCTCTCAGCCGGACACGACACGTGAGGACACTCCTAATGACTCAGCAGCCCCAGCACTCCCACCCCGACCAGCCAGAGCGGTCAGGCCAGTCACAGTACGTCATCAGGGCAGGCGGGCTCGCCCACGACGCCTACGAGCTCGACCTGAGCGCCGAGCGTGCCGGGTGGGAGTGGTCCTCCCTGCGGGTCCTGGCCCTGGAGCCGGGGCAGGGCGTGGACGTCCCCGGCGGCGAGCACGAGTTCCTGGTGCTGCCGCTGAGCGGCGGGTGCACCGTGGAGGTTGAGGGGGAGGCTGCAGGCCAGACCCTGGAGGTGACCGGGCGCGACTCGGTGTTCACCGATATCACCGACTACGTCTACGTCCCTCGCCGTACCGACGTGCGCCTGACCAGCGCTCAGGGCGCGCGGATCGCGTTGCCAGGTGCCCGGGCTACCACGGACAAGCCGCTGCGGTACTGTCCCCGTGAGGAGGTCGGTACCGGACTGCGAGGCGCAGGCCCCTCCTCCCGCCAGGTGAGCAACTACGCCCTGGGCAACGAGGTGGAGACCTCCCACCTGCTGGCCTGCGAGGTGCTGACCCCTGGAGGGAACTGGTCCTCCTACCCTCCCCACAAGCACGACGAGCACACCGAGGTGGAGCGGGTCCTGGAGGAGATCTACTACTACCAGGTGCGTGAGGGGGCAGACGGCGCCCAGGGCTTCGCCCTCCAGCGGATCTACCCCTCTCCCGGCCACGACATCGACGTGTGCACCGAGGTGCGTGACGGCGACGTCGTCGTCATGCCCTACGGCTACCACGGCCCGTCGGTGGCCGCCCCCGGCTACGACCTGTACTACCTCAACGTCATGGCCGGCCCGGCGGAGGACTCGGTGTGGCTCATGACCGACGACCCCCACCACACCTGGGTGCGCCAGACCTGGCAGACCCAGGAGGTCGACCCCCGTCTGCCCATGACCCCGATGAACTGACAGCCACTCACTGACCACCAGCAACGAACAGGAAGAAGACACACGTGAGCAACGAGGCCTACGCTGGCACGGTCCGCCTGACCGTGGCCCAGGCGACCATTCGGTTCCTGACTAACCAGTACTCCGAGCGCGACGGCGTGGAGCACCGCCTCATCGAGGGCGCCTTCGGCATCTTCGGCCACGGTAACGTGGCTGGGATCGGCCAGGCACTGCTGCAGAACGAGGTCGACCCCGCCGAGGGCGAGGACGAGATGCCCTACATCATGCCGCGCAACGAGCAGGGCGCCGTGCACGCGGCTGCGGCCTTCGCCAAGACCCGGGACAGGATGTCCACCTACATGGTCACGGCCTCCATCGGCCCGGGCTCCCTCAACATGGTCACCGGTGCCGCCCTGGCCACCACCAACCGCCTGCCGGTCCTCCTCCTCCCCTCCGACCAGTTCGCCACCCGGGTGCCTGACCCCGTGCTCCAGCAGCTGGAGGACCCCACCACCCTGGACCTCACCGTCAACGATGCCTTCCGGCCCGTGTCGCGGTTCTTCGACCGCGTCAACCGGCCCGAGCAGCTCATCCCCTCCCTGTTGAACGCCATGCGGGTCCTCACCGACCCCGCCGAGACCGGCGCCGTGGTCATCGCCATGCCCCAGGACGTCCAGGCCGAGGCCCACGACTGGCCGGTCGAGCTGTTCCGCAAGCGGGTGTGGCACGTGCGTCGCCCCGTCCCCGAGCCGGCCGCCCTGGAGCGCGCCGTGGCCGCTATCAAGGCGGCCAGGCGTCCCATGGTCGTCGCCGGGGGCGGCGTCATCTACTCCCAGGCTAGTGAGGAGCTGCGTGCCTTCGCCTCGGCCACGGGGATCCCCGTGGCCGACACCCAGGCGGGCAAGGGCGCCATCAACTTTGACCACCCCTGCGCCATCGGGGGAGTGGGATCCACCGGGGGTGACTCCGGCAACCACATCGCCGACAAGGCTGACCTGGTTATCGGCATCGGCACGCGGTACTCGGACTTCACCACGGCGTCGAAGACGCAGTTCAAGAACCCGGAGGTGCGCTTCGTCAACATCAACGTGCGCGCCTTTGACGCCGCTAAGCAGAGTGCGGAGATGGTGGTGGCTGACGCCCGGGAGGCGCTGACCGCCCTGACCACCGCCCTGGAGGGCTACCGCGTGTCCGAGGACTACTCTGCCGAGGTCACCGCCGAGCGCGAGGGCTGGCTGGCCCGTACCCAGGAGTGCTACCACCGAGGGCACGGCCCCTTGCCCGCCCAGACCGAGGTCTTCGGCGCCCTCAACGAGCTCATGGGAGAGGAGGACATCGTCATCAACGCCGCCGGCTCCATGCCCGGCGACCTCCAGGCCCTGTGGCAGGCCAGGACCCCGGTCCAGTACCACGTCGAGTACGCCTTCTCCTGCATGGGCTACGAGGTCCCGGCCGCCCTGGGGGTCAAGCTCGCCCGGCCCCAGAGCGAGGTGGTCTCCATCGTCGGTGACGGCACCTACCAGATGCTGCCCATGGAGCTGGCTACCGTGGTCCAGGAGAACATCAAGGTCATCTACGTTCTGCTACAGAACTACGGCTTCGCCTCCATCGGCTCCCTGTCGGAGTCCCGCGGCTCTCAGCGCTTCGGCACCAGGTACCGCCAGCGCGGCCAGGGTGGCCACCTTCAGGACGAGCAGAAGGTCGTCGGGGTGGATATCGCCGCCAACGCCGAGTCCTGGGGGCTCACGGTCTACCGGGTCTCCACGATCAAGGAGTTCAGGCAGGCCTACGCCCAGGCCCGCGCCGAGGACCGTGCCTGCATGATCCACATCGAGACCGACCTCTACGGCCCTAACCCGCCCGGCTCCTCCTGGTGGGACGTCCCGGTGTCGGGGGTCTCCCGCTTGGAGTCCACCCAGAAGGCCTATGAGGACTACGTCCAGGACCGCAGGCCGCAGCGCCACTACCTGTGATATTGTCCGGACAATAGGACACGAAGTGTGAGACGGACCAAGGTCCTCAAAGAGGGCGTAGTGTCATGTCCGTCCGCCCTGGGGTCGGGCGACCTGCCCGGCCCCGGGCACCTCCAGGCCCCGGAGGACCCCGGGGTCACCCAAGACTCAAAGGAGAGATAATGACAGTCAAGCACTGGGTCTCCGGCGGCCCGTGGACCGGATCGGGAACTGAGACGCTGCCGATTGAGAACCCGGCCACCGGCGAGGTCATTGATGAGCTGGTGCTGGCCTCGCAGGAGGACCTCGACCACGTGGTCGAGGTCGCCCGCAAGGCCCAGAAGGAGTGGGCGCGCGCCTCCCTGGCCAAGCGTGTAGACGTCATGTTCCGGATGCGCGAGCTGGTCAACCAGCACGCGGACGAGCTGGCCGAGCTCATCGTGCGTGAGGGCGGCAAGACTCACGGTGACGCCCTGGGGGAGATCGCCCGCGGCCGGGAGACCATTGACTTTGCCTGCGGGATCAACGCTGCCCTCAAGGGAGAGTTCACCGACCAGGCGGCCACCGGGGTCGATGTCCACACCCTGCGCCAGCCGGTGGGGGTCGTCGCGGGGATCTGCCCGTTCAACTTCCCCGTCATGGTGCCCATGTGGATGCACCCCATCGCCCTGGCCACCGGTAACGCCTTCATCCTCAAGGTGGCCTCGCTGGTGCCCTCAGCCTCCCTGAAGATTGCCGAGCTCTACAAGGAGGCGGGCCTGCCTGACGGCCTGTTCAACGTGGTGGCGGGCAACCGCACCATCGTCACCCGGGTGCTGGAGCACCCCGGCATCGACGCCATCTCATTCGTGGGCTCCTCGCCGGTGGCCCACATCGTCCAGGACACGGGCGTGTCCCACGGCAAGCGCGTCCAGGCCCTGGGCGGGGCGAACAACCACGCCATCGTCATGCCTGACGCCAACATGGAGTTCGCCGCCCAGCACGTCTCCGCCGGTGCCTTCGGGGCGGCGGGGCAGCGCTGCATGGCCCTGCCGGTGGTCGTGGCCGTGGGTGACGCCGCTGAGCGCCTGATCCCGCTGGTCAAGGAGCGTGCCCAGGCGATCGTCACCGGGCCGGGCACGGACAAGGCCTCCGAGATGGGGCCGGTCATCACCCGCAAGGACCTGCAGCGTATCGAGGGCTGGATCGCCCGGGCCGAGGAGGGCGGCGCTGACGTGGTGCTCGACGGGCGCGGCTACCGTCCCGAGGGTGAGGACTACCAGGACGGCTTCTGGCTGGGCCCCACGATCGTGGACAGGGTGCCCACCGAGCAGTCCCTCTACTGTGAGGAGACCTTCGGCCCGGTGCTCGTGGTGGTGCGGGCCGAGACCTACGAGGAGGCCATCGAGCTGGTCAACTCCTCGGAGTTCGGCAACGGCGCGGCCATCTTCACCTCTGACGGGGACGCTGCGCGTCAGTTCGTGGTTGACGTGGAGGCTGGCATGGTCGGGGTCAACGTGCCCATCCCAGTGCCGGTGGCCTACTACTCCTTCGGCGGGTGGAAGGAGTCGCTCCTGGGCGACCACCACATCCACGGCCCAGAGGGTGTGCGCTTCTACACCCGGGGCAAGGTGGTCACCTCCCGGTGGGCGCGCCGCGGCGAGAAGGTCGGCTACGTGGGGATGAACTTCCCGACCAACGGCTGACACTGGCACCGCACTGATACTGCGCTGGCCTGCCTGGGGCTCACCGGGACGGGCCGTGTTCTCAGAATGTAGCGAATCCTCACAACGTACCTGCACGTCACTACGTTGTGAGGATTCGCTACGTCTGGCCGCCTGGCGGCCATCGCCGGAAGGCCGGGCTGAAGGTGACGGGGTGTCTGGCGGCCGGGTCGGGCGGTACGCGTTCCGACAGGCATGTCCTGACAAATCTCTGGACTTCTGGGCGTGAGTGAGGTAGCCTCGATCATGCGTCCGAAACGATTCGGTCGACACCGTGACTGAGGAGAGACAAAGATGTCCAAGACGTCCAAGGCCGTCAACACCACCAACCCCAAGTACTCCAAGCTGACCATCGGCGTGTGCCCGGACCAGTGGGGCGTCTGGTTCCCCGACGACCCCAAGCAGATGGACCCCCGCCAGGCCTGGGAGGAGATGGCAGAGGCTGGCTTCGAGGTGATCGAGACCGGCCCCTACGGCTACTTCCCCACCGACCCCAAGGAGCTCCAGAAGTGGTGCGACGACTACGGCATGCGGGTCGTGGCTGGCACCGGCTGGGGCATCCTCCACAAGGAGGAGGCCTGGCAGACCACACTCAGTACCTTCCGGGCCATCGCCGAGACCCATGCCGCCGTGGGTGCGGAGTACATCGTCCACCTGCCCCCGCTCTACCGCGACGACAAGACCTGGGAGTGGACTGACGACCGCGTGCTCTCCGACGACGCCTGGAAGCTCTATGTCGAGCACGCCAACGCCCTGGGGCAGATGCTCCTGGACGAGTACGACCTCAAGATGGTTCTCCACCCCCACGGGGACTCCCACATCGAGACTCCCGAGGAGATCGCCCGCATCTTTGACGCCACCGACCCCAGGTACGTCAACCTCTGCCTGGACTCCGGGCACGTGGTCTACGGTGGCGGCGACCCGGTCGAGCTGTGCCGCAAGTACCCCGAGCGCATCACCTACGTCCACATCAAGGCCTTCGACGAGGCCATCACCAAGGAGGCCCACGAGAAGGACTGGCCCTTCGGTGAGGCGGTCACCAAGGGCGCCTCGGTGTGCCCGCCTGCGGGCCTGCCAGAGATGCACGAGTTCGTCGACGCCCTGGCTGACCTGGACAAGCCCATCTACTGCATCTGCGAGCAGGACTGCTACCCCTGTGACCCGTCCTTCCCCAAGCCCAACGCCATCAACATGCGCACCTACCTGGCCGAGTGCGGCCTGGGGCTGGCCTGAGCGCCCGGCGGGCTGCTGCGCTGGCTCATACTGGCTGTGGGCAGCCCAGTCTCGGTGCTGAGCCGTACCAGCCGTAGCGGGCCAGGTGCCAGCACGGCTGCGTCATAGAAGCCGCTTCATGGAAATACTGACTGACACTACTCAACGAGGAGACACTGATGACTGTCCGTATCGGACTGATCGGCGCCGGCGGCATGGGCCGCGCCCACGTCGAGCGCATTGAGAACGAGCTGGCTGGCGGGCGCGTCGTCGCCGTGGCCGACCTCAACCTGGATGCTGCCAAGGAGGTCGCCGAGCCTCTGGGTGCCACGGCCTACGGCAGCGGTGCCGAGCTCATCGCCGACCCTGACGTCGACGCCGTGCTCGTGGCGACCTTCGGCAAGGTCCACGCCCCTGACGTCATCGCCGCCGTCGAGGCGGGCAAGTACGTCCTGTGCGAGAAGCCGCTGGCCACCACACCGCAGGACTGCATCGCGATCATGGAGGCGGAGCAGAAGGTCGGCAAGAAGCTCGTCACGGTGGGCTTCATGCGCCGCTTCGACCCCGGCTACCAGGAGATGCGCGCCACCCTGGCCAGCGGGGAGCTCGGTTACGCCACCCTGGTGCACTGCCGCCACCGCAACCCCTCGGTGCCCGAGGGCTACGTCACCCGCAACATGATCGACGACACCGCTATCCACGAGATCGACACCTGCCGCTACCTGCTGGACGAGGAGATCGTCTCGGTGCGCGTGGACGCACCGCGCTCCACCAGCCGCCGCTTCGACCACCTGCGGGACCCGCTGGTCCTGGTGGCCAGGACGGAGTCCGGCGTGCTCATCGACGACGAGGTCAACGTCAACATCCAGTTCGGCTACTCCATCGAGTGCGAGCTCGTCATGGAGGCCGGCACCATCCGCCTAGGGGACCAGAACACCACGGTCACCCGTGACTCCCACGGCAACCGCAACCCCATCTGCCGCAGTCACGTCGACCGCTTCCACACGGCCTTCAACCAGGAGGTCCAGCAGTGGATCCGGGCGGTGGAGCGTGACGAGCACACCGGGTCGACCTCCTGGGACGGCTACGCCGCCACCTGCGTGGTGGACGCCGCCCTGGAGTCCCTGGAGAGCGACGGCCGGGAGGTCACGGTCTCCACCATCGACAAGCCCGCTTTCTACGCCTGAGCCGCGCTGACAGACGCCCGTAGCGTGGTGCGACGCTACCGACCGACGCCGTCGCACCGGAGAGGAGACCACCTGTGGTTGATATCGCTCTTGACCCCAACATGTACTACCGCACCATGCCCACCGTCCGCACGCTGTACAAGGCGGCCGAGCTGGGCTTTGAGCACGTGGAGCTGTCGCCCAACGCGGACTTCCACCTGTGGCACCACCGCCCGGCCGCTGACGACGCCTTTGTCGCCGAGCTGAACAGGGCTCAGAAGGAGACGGGGGTACGGGTGCGCACCCTTAACCCGGTCTTCAACTGGTCCTCACCGGTGGAGGAGGAGCGCGCTGCCCAGGTCTCCAACTGGCGCCGCCTGCTGGAGCTGGCGGACCAGCTAGACGTGCGTGAGATCACCTCGGAGTTCTCCGGGGACCGCAACCAGGCCCGCCGCAGCGAGGAGCAGTGGTTCCGCTCCATCGAGGAGCTGGCGCCGCACTTCGAGCGCTACGGCATCCGCCTCAATATGGAGGCCCACCCCTACGACTTCGTTGAGCTGCACGACCCGGCCCTGCGTCTGGTGCGTGCTGTCAACAAGGACTGGATCGGCTACGAGTTCTGCTGCCCGCATGCTTTCCACCTGTCCGACGGTGCCGGTGACGTGGAGCGGATGATCCGCACCGCCCACGAGGCCGGCAAGCTGCGTGAGGTCCACGTCGCCGACGGCTTCAACCACCGTGCCAACGACGGCAACCGCTACATCGTCAACCCGCCCGGCGCCGACGTCACCGTGCACCAGCACAACGAGGTAGGCAACGGCGAGGTCGACTGGGACTCGGTGTTCTCCACCCTGAGGGACATCGCTTTTGACGGGGTGCTCTCCGTGTGCGTCTTCGGCTGGCACGAGCACGCCGACGACATCAACCGGCGCGTCCTGGCCCGCCTCAAGGACGAGCTCGGCGCCTGAGACGCGGCTGGGTGGATCCCTGACCTGTGCTGCGGCCTCACGGGACGCCCGTGAGGCCGCAGCCGTTCATTCTTCCCGGGGCACCGCCTGTCCCCGACAGGGGAGGTGTGTCGAGACCGTATCCTGCCGCTTATGACGTACACGGTGAGCCGGTCATGACCTCGCCCGCGCCGCGCAGCCCCTTGCGGCTGCGCCTGTACACGTGGGTGGCAGGTGCGCTCCTGGGCTCCCTGGAGGGAGCGCTCGCGGTTGCTGTCGCAGGTGCTGGCCGTGCTGCCGCTCGCGCAGGCTGCGGCCCCGGGGCCGGTCTGGGCGGTGCGACGGGGGAGGGGCCGGGCGGGGTCGGTGGAGCAGGGGGGCTGGGTGGTGTGGGCGGGCTGGCAGCAGCTGTGCCCGTTGCCCTGGTCCTGTGCGCCGCTACCGTGGCGGGTGCGCTGTGCGGTCCACTGTTGAGCCGCCTGCTCGGAAGGAGAATGGCTGGTGCGGGGGCTGGCGCCCTGGTCGTGACTGGGGCAGCGCTGGCAGCGGTCCTGCCTTGCGGCGCGGGCGCCGTCGGTGCTGGTTCTGCCGGTGCCACGGCAGCCGGACTGGTCGGACCTGCTCTTGCGGGGACCGGGGCGGGTCTCCTTCTCCTGGTGGTTCCTCAGGTCTGCCACGAGCTGTCTCTTCCCGGTCACAGGCGCCTCATGCCTCAGGCAATGGCACTCGTCCCGGCGGGTGCCGCGCTGGACGTGGTGGGGGCCGTACTGGGGGCGCGGTGGCAGCAGGAACCGGTGCGCGCAGCGTGGCTGGGTGTCCTCGTGCTGAGTTGCGTGCACCTAGGGATGGCTCTGAGCCTGCCCGAGAGCCCGGTCTGGCTGGCGGGCCGGGGCCGGGACGTCCGGGCTTTCGAGGCACTGCGGCGCCTGCACGGCAACCTGGAGGCCGCTGTCGCCGTCGACTGGGCCCGCCACGAGGCAGGCATGGCCCGCGAGCAGCAGCGGCTGACCGCCGCCGACCTCAGGATTCCCCAGATTCGCCAGGCCACCGTGACTAGCGTGGTGCTCGTGGTGGCGCAGGAGGCGCCCCTGGGTGCCGCCGCGCTCGTCCTGGCGCCGACGGTGGCGGGCCACCTGGGGGGAGGCACGATCACGGTCGTGGCCGCCTGCGTGGGCTGGAGCGCGATGAGCGTCCTGGCGCTGCTCCTGGGGCGGGTGGAGACCCTGGAGCAGCGACGCTTCCTGCGGGTGGTGCTGGGCAGCGTGGTCGCGGTGGTGGCTGCCACGGTGCTGGTGACCACCACTAGCGCTGGTGGCGGGGGGCCGTCAGGCGCGGACCTGTCAGGAGGGGCGCTGGCCGGGACCGTCGCCGCCTGCCTCGTCGCTTTGGTGGGCGGCCAGTACGTCCTGGTGCTGCCCGCATGCCAGGGTGCAGTAGATCCGCGGATTCCGCCGTGGCTGGTGGATACCCAGCGTCGGCTGGTGGCGGTGGGACAGTCCCTGGCCCGCGCCGGGGCGATTGTCGCCCCGCTGATGGTCTACCAGCGCTGGGGCCTGGACGTGCTGGGCTGGGTGCTGTTCACCCTGACCGTGGTCGCGCTGGCGGTGGTGCTGGTCCGGATGCCGCGCGCGCTCAGGGCTGCCTGACCTGTGGGACTCCCAGGGTCTCGCGTGCCTGGCGCATCTGCTCCGCCTCCTCCTGGGAGAACTTGAACTCTTTCTCGCTCCAGTCCCACATGGTCTGGACGAGCGGCCGGAAGCTCTCTCCACGACGGGTCAGGCGGTACTCCACCCTGGGTGGGACCTCGCCGTGGTCGATACGCTCAAGAAAGTCGTCCTCGACCAGCTCTTTTAGCTGCTTGAACAGCGTGGAGTCCGATATGCCGTGCAGGCAGCGCCGTAGCTGTCCAAAGTGCCTGACGTCCGCCAGGGCGACGTAGAAGAGGATCTCAATCTTCCACTTCCCGCCGATAACCTTTTGAAGGGACGTGATTGCAGGGCACCACGTGATCTTGGGGGCCTCTGGCATTGACGCTACCTCTCGTCGTGGGTACTGCAGAAAAAGACAGTACTAGGAAGTCGTGGCCGCGCTCGCTACGGTAGTCATGCCGCAGGACATGAGCAAGTCTGAGGCCGGTGGCCGCACGCGCGGTCCCGTGAGGGCCGACGGCACACGACCTGCGCTCGGCTGGCACAGCCCGTACACGCGGCCGAGCGCAGGAACTCCACCGGCAGCAGAGCTACTACGAGGAGGAAGCACATGAAGGTGACCTACTGGTCCGACTACGCCTGCCCGTACTGCTACATTGGCAGGACGCGCCTGGGCAGGGCGATTGACGGCCTCGGGCTGGCCGACGAGGTCGAGTTCGAGATGAAGTCCTTTGAGCTCTACCCTGACGCCCCCTACGAGGTCCAGGGCGCCACGGTGGACAGGTTTGCCCGGAAGTACCACCTCACCACCAAGGCGGCCCGTCAGCGCGTCGAGGCGATCAGCCGCCTGGGGCGCGCCGAGGGAATCGACTTCAACTACGCCACGACGCTTAACACCAACATGCTCGACGCCCACAGGCTGACCAAGCTCGCCCACGACCTGGGCGTCACGGGATTTGAGGAGCTGTGCTTCCACGCGTACTTCGTCGACAACGAGGTCATGGCCGACCACGACGTCCTGCGGCGCCTGGCAGCGGAGGCTGGTCTGCCCTCCCGGGAGGTAGAGCGGGTGCTGGCGGGCAGGGACTACGCCGACGCCGTGCGCGCCGACGAGCGCGAGGCCCACGAGATGGGTGTCAGTGCCGTGCCGTACTTCGTGGTGGACGACACCTACGTCATCACTGGCAGTCGGCCCACCGAGGAGATGGCGCGCGTGCTTTACCAGGCCAGCGCCGAGACCCTGGGCAGGCAGGACGACTCCGTCGGCGGTGCCTGCGGGCCCCAGGGGTGCGCGCTGCCGTGAGCGTGAGCGTCCACCCGCTGCGGGCGCAGGGCGTGTTCGCTACCTACGGGTACTTTGTGGTGGAGGAGGAGACCGGCCGCGCCGTCCTGGTCGACCCTGGCGCGCAGGCGCAGCTGTTCCTGGCAGCCGTGGCTGAGCACGGGTGGACCGTGGAGGTCATCGCGCTCACTCACGGCCACTTTGACCATGTCGGCGCGGTGGAGGAGCTGCGCGACGCGCTGGGCGTGCCCGCTGTGGCCCACGTGGAGTCCCAGAGGTACCTGGCTGACACCTACCTCAACCTCTCTGCCCGGCACGGGCTGGATGTGCGTGTGCGCGACGTCGGGACGTTTGACGACGGGGAGCACGTCGCGCTGGCAGCGGCCCCGGGTGCGGCGCCCGGCGTGGAGCTGGAGGTCCTGCACGTGCCCGGGCACACCGACGACTCCTGCGCCTTCTACTGCGAGCAGGCTGGGGTGGTGCTCGTGGGTGACACGGTCTACGAGGGGGGTCCCGGGCTGACCATCTTCCCCACAGGCGATGCGCGCAGGCTGCGGGAGAGCCTGGAGACCAGGCTCCTGGGGCTGCCTGGCCAGACGGTGCTGCTGTCAGGCCACTCGGCTCCTACCACGGTGGCCCGACTGCGGCGGGCCCTGGGCCTGGGGTGATGCCGGGGCGACGGTGAGCGAGGCTCCAGCCAGGACCGCCTGGGACCTGCGCCCTGGTGTTTGTCAGGACAAACATCGTAGGCTAGGTGATGGCGGGAGCCGGGACGGCTGACGGGTGCGACGCGGCTGCGTGACGGCATACGGCACACAGTTCAAGGCGCTTGCTGCCCCTGACTACCTGGCACCTGGGCCCTCCGGCGGGGCCTGGGGCTCCGTGGCCAGCTCGCCGCCTCGAGCGCTCACTTACTGAGAGGTAACCAGCAATGACCACCACGACGAGCAACGACGCCGTCCAGGCGCCCGGCACCACTCTGGGGGCCGCTCCAGGCGCGGTCCCCGACACGATGCAGGCTGCGGTTCTGCGCGAGGCCGGCAAGGGCCTACAGGTCGAGACGCTGCGGACTCCTCGCCCGAGGGCGGGCGAGGTCCTTGTCAGGGTCGCGGCCTGTGGGCTGTGCCACTCCGACCTCCACGTCATGGGGGGTGCGATCTCCTTCCCGCTGCCCGCGGTCCTTGGGCACGAGGTCTCCGGGACGATTGTCGAGATGGGTCCGGGCGCCGAGCACACCGGGCTGGAGGTCGGCCAGCAGGTCGCGGGCGGCTTCCTCATGCCCTGTGGCCAGTGCGAGGCCTGTGCCTCTGGCCGTGACGAGCTGTGCGGCCCCTTCTTTGAGCTCAACCGCCTCAAGGGCGTTCTCTATGACGGCACCACCCGGCTGGCCGCACTCGACGGCGAGCCGGTGTCCATGTACTCCATGGGTGGTCTGGCCCAGTACTGCGTCATCCCCGCCACGTCGGTGGCGCCTGTGCCTGCGGACATTGACATGGTCCCGGCGGCTATCCTTGGCTGCGCGGCGCTGACCGCCTACGGTGCGGTGCGTCGTGGCGCGGACCTGCGTTACGGGGAGACCGTGGCCGTCGTGGCCACCGGCGGCGTGGGCACCAACATCGTCCAGGTAGCCCGGGCCTTCGGTGCCAGCCAGGTGATCGCTATCGACGTCTCTGACGACAAGCTCGCCCCCATGCCTGGCTACGGGGCCACCGCCGTGGTCAACTCCGTCACCCAGGACGCCCGCGAGGAGGTGCTTCGTCTCACCAGGGGCAAGGGTGTGGACGTGTCCTTCGAGGCTCTAGGAATTCCGGCGACGTGGACCACCGCCCTGGACGTGCTGGCCGACGGCGGCCGCATGGTTCCGATTGGCCTGGGAGCAGGGGTCCAGACCGCCGAGGTGGAGATCAACCGGACCGTGCGCCGCTCCCAGTCGATCCTGGGCTCCTACGGGGCGCGGACCCGTCAGGACCTGCCTGCAGTGGTGGACCTGGCTGCCAGAGGGGTCATCAACTACAAGGACGTGGTCTCCCGCCGCTTCCCGCTGGAGCAGGTGGGGGCTGGCTACGAGGCGCTCCACAACCGGGAGGTCCAGGGGCGCGCCGTGGTCGACATGTCCTTGTAGCGGGTCTGGCGGGCCCGCAGCGCTGGCTGCGCGGGCTTCGTCGGCCGCGCAGCCTCACATGAGGCTGATCAGGCGCCTCAGCGGGACAGGGTGCTGATACCGGTGTAGACGCAGGATCCAGCAGCCACGACACCCAGCAGGGCGGCAGCGAACATGACTGCGGGCACGCCGGTCACGGCGCCGATGACGGCCATGGTGGCGATACCCAGCATGACGGCGACCATGGCCACCAGGAAGGTGGTGCGGTCCAGCTCGGCGTGCCGGGTCTCCTGCTGCGCCTGCGTGCTCACGCGCTCCGAAGCGGTCGTGGCAGTGGTGGTCTCGACAGTAGCGGTCATGGTGGTTTCCTCTCCGTGGTTGGTGCTCCGGGCCTGTGATGACCTTGTGGTCCGGGGCGTCTTGAGGGGTGCCGTGCAGGTCCACCTGACCTTGTGGGTCGTGCGTCCCTGCACGACCCTGTGCAGCCGGTAGCCCGGCTGGTCGGTCCAGGCCAGGCATGTAGCCCGGACCGGCTGAGTGGCTTGCGCCGGAAGGAACACTACGGACCTGCGTCCCCGTATGTCCAGACAAACGAGGGTGAGGTGCGTTGCGTCGCCGAGGTGTGGGACGCACGCCTGTGACGAAGCGTGGGAGCGTCGGGGACGTGGACGGGAGCTCGGGGACGGTAGGAGGACTGCGGCGCGCGGGCAGGTGCCGAGGCGTGGACAGGCGCCGGGGGCGCGGACGGGTATGCTGCCGTGGTGACGACACCTCAGAACAGCCCCGGTACCGTCGCTGGTTCCGTCGGCCCCGTGCTCGTGGTGGACTTCGGTGCCCAGTACGCCCAGCTGATTGCTCGCCGGGTCCGTGAGGCCTCGGTCTACTCCGAGATCGTGCCCCACACCATGCCTGTAGAGGAGGTGCTGGCTCGGCGGCCCGCCGCCGTCATCCTCTCCGGAGGGCCGTCCTCGGTCTACGCGTCCGGCGCTCCCAGGGTCGACGTGGCGCTCCTTGAGGCAGGGGTGCCGGTGCTCGGCATCTGCTACGGTTTCCAGGCCATGGCCCAGGCCCTGGGGGGGCGGGTGGGGCGCACCGGTACGCGCGAGTACGGGCACACCACGGCGCGCGTGGATCCTGGCAGCCAGCTGCTCGCCGGGACCCCTGCCGAGCAGGTGGTGTGGATGAGCCACGGCGACGCCGTGCAGGCAGCCCCTCCCGGCTTTGTAGTGTCCGCCTCCACTGACCAGACCCCGGTGGCTGCCTTCGAGGACGTCCAGCGCCGTCTTTACGGGGTCCAGTGGCACCCGGAGGTGCTTCACACCGACCACGGCCAGGCGGTCCTGGAACGCTTCCTCCACACGGAGGCCGGCGTTCCTGCCACCTGGACGCCCGGCAGCATCATCGACGAGCAGGTCGAGCGCATCCGTGCCCAGGTGGGTGAGGGCTACGTCATCTGCGGGCTGAGCGGAGGCGTGGACTCCTCGGTGGCTGCGGCCCTGGTCCACCGGGCTGTCGGTGACCGTCTCACCTGCATCTTCGTGGACCACGGGCTGCTGCGCTCCGGTGAGCGCGAGCAGGTGGAGAGGGACTACGCCCAGGGCATGGGTATCCGGGTCGTCACCGTGGACGAGACGCAGCGCTTCCTGTCCGCCCTGACCGGGGTGAGTGATCCGGAGGCCAAGCGCAAGATCATCGGTAGGGAGTTTATCCGCTCCTTCGAGGCGGCTCAGCGCCGCGTGATGGAGGAGGTCGGTGCCGCAGGCGGACAGATCCGCTTCCTGGTGCAGGGCACTCTCTACCCCGATGTCGTGGAGTCTGGCGGTGGCGAAGGCGCAGCCAGTATCAAGAGCCACCACAACGTGGGCGGACTGCCTGAGGACCTGGACTTCGAGCTGGTCGAGCCGCTGCGCACGCTGTTCAAGGACGAGGTTCGTGCCGTGGGCCGTGAGCTGGGGGTGCCCGAGCAAATTGTGGCCCGCCAGCCCTTCCCCGGGCCGGGTCTGGGCATCCGGGTCATCGGGGAGGTAACGGCGGAGAGGCTGCGTGTCCTGCGCGCGGCTGACGCTATTGCCCGGGAGGAGCTGAGCGCGGCGGGCCTGGATCCCGAGATCTGGCAGTGCCCGGTGGTACTGCTGGCCGATGTGCGCAGCGTGGGGGTCCAGGGTGACGGACGCACCTACGGCCACCCTGTCGTGCTGCGGCCGGTCACCAGCGAGGACGCCATGACTGCGGACTGGACCCGGCTGCCCTACGACGTCCTGGCGCGCATCTCCAACCGGATCACCAACTCGGTCCCCGAGGTCAACCGGGTGGTGCTCGACGTCACCAGCAAGCCCCCGGGCACCATTGAGTGGGAGTGAGCCGCTGCCCTACGGCTCGCTGCCCAGGTCGCCCAGGAGGTGGTGAATAATCGCGGGGACGCGCCCGGTGACGGCAAGCCAGAAGAGGTCGTCATACTAGGCTGCCGAAGGGGTTTTTGGTATAGCGCCATGCACCTCCTCGTGTGCGGCGAGCCACCACAGTCCGCCGCACACGATAGTCGCACACGTGATGAAGGCCGTCAGCACGGGGCTGCTGGAGAGCGTTCCACTGCTAGCCAGCCTTACGGTAAAGAAGACGCACCCAGTGTAGAGCGCAGCGACGGCAGCCGTGCGAAAATAGGTCCTCCAGTTGAAGGGCTTGTTCCTGCCGTAGAAGGTGACGGTGGTGTAGGCGCCCAGTGGGATGAAAAGAAGAAGGGACGTCGCCAGACCAGCGTTATAGCCGAGGCTGGGAACATACGCCAGGTGTGACAGGCCGTTGACGGCAGCGAACAGTGGCATGGCTCCGCATAGGGCGGGACGCCTGCGAGAGAGCACCGCCAGCGCCGGACCGACGAGCCACACCAGGGTGATGTTGCAGCCAAGATAGGCGCCCTCCGTGACTCCGTCCATGCCAGCGCGCTCCATGAGGTGGACAAAGGCGAATGGCTCGCCAGTGACAGACACGCCGTATTCCTCAAAATTGTGGACCATGTACTCAATGGCTCCCAGCCAGGCGATGAAGACGGGATCCTTCCACCTGCTCCTCGTCGTGTCGGAGCGGAACAGGTTGGTCGTGAACGCGATGGCAGTGAGCACGATCCCGGCTCCGAGGCCCATCCACGGCCAGGAGTGCATAAACAGGCTATAGTCGTCTGTCGGGATCACGGTGGTCTCCCTCCTTGTGCCACCGAGGCCTTCTACCTTCCGGAGGTGGTTTGACCCTAGCACGCACGTCGCGTCCCTTAAATGGAAGGTGAATCCCAGTTTGTCCGGTTTGTCGTGTGCTGGCTGTGGCAGATTGTCCGACTCTGCGGGAGGAGGTTCGGGCTGACGGAAGGGTTCATTACCGGGAGCCGGGTCGGTGCGTAAATGCCTCGCTGCCCTCTCGCGGATCGGCGGCCTCGCCGGGAAGGTAAGGTGTGTGGAGGGCTCGTGAACAATCACGCTCATGGCCAGGGGCCGTCTACAAGATCCTCTCCCGCGTGCGCCCGGTGCCCCGCACCGGGGCTCCTGCACGGCGCACTACGAGGCGATCCTGAACAGCCTGCAACCGAGCCAGGCCAGGGCGAGCGGAAGGAACACGGCCACGACATCGCCAGTCAGGACCGCGACCGGGCCCAGCGGTGCCAGCGCGTAGACCCTGAAGAAGATGACGTGGGCCAGGATACCTGCTCCGAGTGTCACTGCCAGGCCCGCGCGCGACATGACGTGCTCTCTGAGGCACAGGACGACCATCCACACCGTGCCGGGAATGAAGAGGAGGGTGCCCGTAACCACGCCGGGGTTCTGGGACGGGTCGAGGCCTCCGGTGATGTGCGTGATCCCGTTGAACAGCATGAACCCAAACAGGGAGAACCCGACGACAGGGTTTCTTCGTGCCAGGAGGGCGGCGAGAGGGGCCACGAACCACGCGAGGAGAATATTGACCACGGGGAAGTGGGCCGCAGGGAGGTTCGTCAGGTCGAAGGGGAGCACCCCGCTCGTGGTGACAAAGCGCACTAGGTCGTACTGCCCGTCGGTGATGTGGAAGGAGTACTCCTCGAACTGGTGGGCCGTATAGGTGACTACCGGGAACCAGGCGAACCATGCCGGGTCCCTCCACCGGCTGATGCTGGTGGAGCTGCGCAGCACGTTAGTGCCACACATAAGAACCAGCACCGTGAGACAGATGCCCAGCCCCATCCAGGGCCAGGAGTACCAGAACTGGGTCGCCATTGGAGCCTGCCTTTCTCGTGAGCCGCGGTGTTCCCTGACCGCTTCCCGGGCTTTTTCGGCCTCTGAGTTCTCAGAGGCGAGTTGACCCTAGCGCCTGCGCTGCTGAGGCTAAATGGAAGGTCACGGCCGGTTCTTCCGGTTCCTCGTGCGGCGTCATCGGCTGTGGTGGTTCCTGCCTGCTGGGGAGAGGAGCCGGGGCTGGTTGCTGGCGGCGGGGCTGCGTGGTCCTGCTACTGGTAGCCTGTCCATGTGGCCTAAGGCAGGCACAGGGGGTGTGGGACGTGGCGCGACCGAGGGCGGACCTGGGTGAGGACTCTGCGAGGAACCGGATCAAGGACGCGTTCTGGGGAATTCTGTCGCAGCGCCCGTACGCTGACGTGACGATCAAGCGTCTTGCCCGCGAGGCCCGGGTCAACCACAAGACGATCTACTACCACTACGCAAACGTGGACGACCTGGCCGAGCAATTATTCCGCGAGAACCAGGCTGAGGCCGATGTCTCCCTGCTGGTTGGGCGGCTCATCCTGGATGAGGATGAGGAGGTGTCGGTACTCCTTTCCAGCCCGCAGGTCCGGGCCTCGTTGCGTCGGGGGTGGCTCTACGCCAGAGGTGACTCCCCGTATCTGTTGAGCATCTTCAGGAGGCACGTCATGCGAGCCTGGCTGGACTACGCGGGTGTCTCGCGCGAGGAGCTGTCGGAGGAGGAGCTGTTCGACATCGACTTTGTTGTGCACGGACTGACGGCCTCGATCGGCAACTCGCTCGCGTCAGGGAAAACTGAGGCGCTGGCCGGGCTGGCGCATCGTGAGCTCGGGAGGGCTGTGCGCGCGGTGATGCGCCGAGCCCTCGTCGAGCGGCACGACCAGTAGGCTCACGCCTCGTGGGGCGCGGCGCCGACGCCCCGCTGGGGACGCTGGTAGCAGACGCTGGTCGGGGCGGTGCTGGTAGTGGGGTCGGGATGGTCGGGGAGGTTGCGCGCGCTCGGCTGCCGTGTGAGACGATCTCGAGATGCTGAACCGATACGCCACCGGCCTGACCCTGCGTCGCGGGGCGGAGGTCGCCGCGCTGTACCACCGTGCCTTCCCGCCCAGCGAGAGGGTCCCCCTACCGCTGCTGTGCCTGGCTTCCCTGCGCCGCGGCGTGGACCTGGAGGTCTATGAGGAGGGCAGCGCGCCTGCCGGGAGTACCGGTCCTGCTGCGGGCGGGGTGCCTGCCTGGGGTGGTCTCCGTGGGCCTCGCAGCGGCTTTGCCGGCTTCACCTACACCGTCCAGACCTCGGAGGTAGTCTTCCTGCTGTTCCTGGCTGTTGACGAGGCGCTCCAGGGTCGCGGCTACGGCTCGCAGATCCTCGGCGACGTGCTGGAGCGCGCCGGGAGGCGACCCGTAGTCCTGGAGATCGAGCCGCTGGACCCCGGCGCGAGCAATATCGGCCAGCGGTACCGCCGCCTGGCGTTCTACCAGCGCCACGGCCTGCGCCTGACCGGCTACGACGTCGTGGAGGGGGCCCAGCGCTACTCGGTGCTGTCCAGCTCCCTGCCGTTCCACGTACCAGCACTGGGCCGGGCCCTGCGCAGCCTAGCGCCCCGGCCGCTGCGCCTTCCGGGCCTGGAGCGCACCAGGTTCTGGCCAGAGCAGGTCGATTCCGACTCTGGGGGACCTACCGGGACCGGGGATCCCGGCAGCCTCGCGGGTGCCACTGCCGCGGGGCCGACCGGTGCGGCACAGGGGCCGCGCTCATGACGCAGTCGACCCAGTGGGCGAAGGGCTATACCGCCCGGCCGCTTGCCCTGACCGTGGCGGGCCAGCGCGTGGGCGGCCTGGTCTACGTACCGGGCTCTGCGACCGCTGCCAGCCCGGCGCCGCTGGTGGTGTGCTGCCACGGCATGGACGGCTCTCACCTGCGGGTGGCACCCGTAGCCCAGCGCCTGGCGGCGCAGGGGGCGGTGGCGGTGTGCTTCGACTTCCGCGGCGGCGGGGGCGCTGCCAGCCAGGGGGAGGCCACGGACATGTCGGTCCTCACCGAGCTGGCTGACCTGGAGGAGGTCCTGGCTCAGGTCGGCCGGTGGGACGTTGTTGATGCCACACGGATCGCCCTGTTCGGGCTGAGTTTGGGTGGGGCAGTGGCCGCGTTGGCAGCAGCCCGCCACGCTTCCCAGGTAGCCGCTTTGGCCCTGTGGTACCCCGCGCTGGGCCTGGCGGAGGACCTGCGCTCGCGGTTCCCGACCCTGGCGGCAGTTCCGCAGCGCTACGAGCACCGGGGCACCCTCCTGGGGCGCGCCTACGCGGCCGACGCCTGGGACCTCGACATCTACGCCGAGATCACCGCCTACCGCAGGCCGGTGCTCATCATCCACGGTGACCAGGACCGCTCTGTCCCCCTGACCTCCTCCCAGCGGGCGCTGCGAGCCTTCCCCGACGCCGAGCTGGTCACCGTGCCCGGGGCGGGGCACGGTTTCGGCGACGAGCGGTGGGAGCGGGCGGTGGGGCACACTGTTGAGTTCCTGCGGTGGAACGCGGTCCTGGACTAACGCGGTCCTGGACTAACGCGGTCTGGACTCCTGAGCCGTGCCTGGGCGCAAGGGCCTTGTCACCCGTCATGAGTCTGGGAGCCCTGCTGCCTCGACGTGCTGTCACCGAGTCGGCACTCTACCGTGTGGCCGTGGCCCATCGGCAGTGGCCTGAGGTCTTCACCGCCCGTACGGCAGGCTCGGCTGAACGACTGACATGATCGTCTGACCGGCGGGGTAAGGTGGTCAGACGATCGACGGAGGCGTCATACTTTCGACGGTAAGATCGACATCTCTGTTGACTGGAAGCGTTCATGGATGTAGCGTGTGCGTCACGTACGATATCGTATCGTGAGCGTACAAAGGAGTCGCATCATGAGCCTAAGAGCCCTAGTTGCAATGAGGCGCCAGAGTCGGCGTGTCGGCGCTGCCTGTCTTGCCGCAGCAGTATTCTTTTCGATGTCGGCCAGTGCATGGTCGTCAGAACAGTTTCCAGATGCCAGTTCGGAGGATCCAGCTGCAGTTGCGGAAGCGATTTCAAGCATCAGGGATCGTGACGCGGCGTGGGTTGGGGAGCCGATCAACCCGGAGGGCGTTGGGCAGACGGCCCTGAGTGGCGGTACGGTCGATGTACCTTCCAGTGGCGGTGAAGGAGTCACTTTTACGGATGCAGAGGGAGAGTCGGTAAGAATCGGGCTCCCAGAAGTTGCGGAGTCGCAGGAGGCTGAGGTCCTTGATGGTGGCACGGTGGTGTTTCCCGGCGAAGAGAGCGCAAGCGCCGTCATTGTGACCGACCACGGCGCCCAGATGCTAACAGAGATAGCCGATGGCGCCGCCCCAACGCGGTACTCCTACGAGATCGATCTTCAGGACGACCAGCATCTTGAGCTTGTTGACGACGGGGCGGTTGTCGTCGATGGTGATGGCAGTGTCACTCTCGCTGCAGGCTCGGCGTGGGCGACGGACGCCGAGGGGAGAAGCGTCCCGACCTGGTACGAGACTGACGGGAGTACGCTGGTCCAAGTTGTTGACCACGCGTCTGCTGAGGACGTTTCCTACCCGGTTGTGGCCGATCCTATTTGGCTGGCGCCATGGATGATAAAATGTCTTGTGGGCATCGGGCTGGCGGGCCCGCAGATCAGTGCAATCGCCTCAATGGGAAACCCGGCATCAATCCTTGCTGCGTTTGGTCGAGGGGCGTTTGCCTGCGTGGTTGGAAGGTAAAACGTGATGCTGTTTATGCGTCCATCGGAGAAGGTGGTCTCCGCTAGAATTCGAGCAATTGACGCAAAAATCGCTGCGCACCCCTTGGGGTCGGAGAGGGTGTGCGAGGCTCACCGTCTCATTGAGGAGTACGGGCACGATCGGGGCCGCGTCAGCAGTGGGCTGGCCCAGAGAGGTCTACCGAGCCTGCGGGAGCTTGGCTCGCTCCAGGTGAGGCACACGTTGAGCTGGTGGTGGCTTCACCGGAGACGAAACAGGCTGGCTTGGCGCCTGGCGCGCCTGCGCAGATAGGGTCGTGCGGCGCCCCGTTCTTTTCGGTGCTGCTTCTTTAGGGCGCCGTTGTTCTCGTAGAGTTCTACGAGAGCAGCGGTCGCCACCGCACAGGTGCGTGTGCCAGCCCTCCGGGCACCCGGCTGCTGGAGGAACCTGAGACTTCTTGCCAGAGCCGTGGTATGCACCGCCTACGGTGGATCTCCTCGGTACCGGGGCGGATGGGACCCGCACGGCTCAGAGCGGCCCGGCTGGCCGGGTGTGCTGCCCAGCCGTGCACTGGCGTGGTGGCCTCGGGGTGACTTGTGCCGGTGGGGGTTGTGAGGGCAGGATGTCTGGAAATCCTGGCTCATGTGTGGTGAATCATATTGTTCTGGTGGTGGGGTGCTTTCTGGGCAGTTCCGCCTCAGCGTGAGCCGCGCGAGGTGGGCTGGCGCAGATCATACTCAGGTGGAGGTTGTCGAGGAAAGCGGGAGCGGTACCAGCCTGGCTCGCGTGAGGTGCGTGCGCCTAGCTCACACGGTTCCGTCTTAGCAGGACACTCTCCACCCGTACGCAAGTCGCGCCAGGTAGGATTACGCGGTTCCACCCCACCTGGAACTGCTACAACGGGTATATGCGCCCGGATGCCCGACGGAGGGGCTGCCCGGTCGCCAGGTACGCCGACGACCCAGCCGCTCGACATTGCTCGACCTCGTTCGATGTCGCTCGACAGCGTGGTCGCCTGTCTACCCGGCAGACGGGTTCAGCCGGTGGCGCCAAGGGGGTCAACTGGCTCAGTCAGCGTGGAGCCGGTGATGAGCCCGGGTGGGGGTGGTTCCTGGATAAGAGCTGCCTGTGGCTCAGCCCTCGTGGAGACCCAGGGTGGGGCGCTCAGCGGTCAGTTCCTGGGCGTAGGCTGCGGCGCGCTCCTCCAGGGTCTGCGGGCTCATCCCGTTGGTGCCGGTGGTGACGAAGGGGGTGAGGAACCGGGTGCCGATGAGGTTGCTGGTGGCCTGGAAGGGGCGCAGCAGCTCGGTGACCGAGTAGTGGAACTTGCCCTCAGGCGTGTAGCTCGCGGCGTCTGCGCCGGGGGAGACCGCTACCAGGAGCTCCTTTCCGTGCAGGGCGGTGCCTGTGGACCCGTATGCCCATCCGTGGGCCAGCACCTCGTCCTCCCACTTCTTGAGCAGGGACGGGCTGGAGTACCAGTACATGGGGAACTGCCACACGATGCGGTCGGTGCCCAGGAGCACCTCCTGCTCGGCAGCGACGTCGAGGTGCTCGTCAGGATAGAGGCCGTACATGTCCCGGACGGTGACGCCCTCGACGTCCCTGGCCGCGCGCGCCAGGCGCGCGTTGACGACGGAGACGCCCAGGTGGGGGTGGAAGAGGAAGACGGTGGTTCTCAACTGCTGCTCCTTGAGGTGCTGGTGGGTTGTAGTGCGGAGCGCACGGGAGGTGCGGGGCAGGACGTCGGGCGGTCTGCGGCTGGCCGGGTACCCCGCCAGCCGCGTCATGGAGATGCCCCTGGTTGCGACAGCCGGGAACTAGTGTAGTGACCAGGACCGGCGGGACCGACACCACCAAGGAGGAACCATGCCCGAGCTCAAGGCAGGAACAGAGGCGACGGACAGGAAGGTCGCCGTCTTCATCGCACCCGGACTGGAGGAGGTTGAGGCGCTGGCCGTGGTGGACCTGCTCTTCCGCGCTGGCATCCCTACCGACATGGTCGCGGTGTCCCAGGAGCGGGCCGTGACCTCCTCCCACAACATCGTCCTGACCTGTGACCGGCTCCTGGCCGAGACCGACCTCGCCGACTACGACATGCTTGTCCTTCCCGGTGGTATCCCCGGTACCCCCAACCTCCGCGCCTGCCAGCCTCTCATGGATGAGGTCACGGCTCGCGTGCAGGCGGGCCGTCCGGTCGCGGCTATCTGCGCTGCTCCCTCGATCCTGGCCGAGCTGGGGCTGCTGGAGGGGCGTGAGGCGACCTCCAACCCTGGTTTCACCGGTGTCCTGGCCGAGCACGGCGCCAGGGTCAGTCAGGACAGCGTGGTCGTGGACGGCAGTATCATTACCTCCCGGGGTATGGCCACGGCGGTGGACTTTGGCTTGGAGATCGTGCGCCACTACCTGGGTGACGATGTCGTGGCCGACCTTAAGACCAAGGTTGTCTACCAGGGCTGAGGTCTCAGCGGTGCTGGCACCTGCCAGGGGGCTGTGTCCGCGCTGCTGGGCATCTTCAGGTCCTGCGCGGCAGCATGGCTGCGGGCGGTCGGCTGAGTCTGGCCGCCCGCCCGCTCGCCTGTCCGGTAAAGATGTGCAGGCTGGGGGTCAGCCCTGACCGGTGCGACGGGGCACAAGTGCCAGGATCACCAGCATGACCCCGATGCCCCCGAGGCACACGATCGCCGTGGTCGTCGGATCCAGGCTCACGCCCAGCCCGGTCGCGACCAGCAGGCTACCTACTAGGAGCAGGACGGCGCCCCACAGAAGAGTTGAGCCCTGGACCCTCCCCGGGGAGCGGCTCGTTGTCTCCAGCGTGGTGGTGCCCGCGCTCCAGACCGTGTCCGTAGACTCCGAGGACTCCGAGCTGCTGCTTGCTGCTCCCACAGGGGCAGTCGTGCCAGAGCCCATGCCCGCGTCTGCGGCTTGTGTCGGCTCCGTTGCCGCCTCCGTGGCACTTGGCGAGCCGGACGTGTCCGGAGTGCTGGTTGCGCGGGGTGGCTCGGACGGCGTTGTTGGACCGCCGGGTGATGAGGCGCTGTTGGTGCTGCTCATGGCGTCTTCCTGTCTGTCTGTGTTTCTGGCCGTGGTCGGCGTGAGGAGCGTGCGGCATCCTGCACTGTGCCTGGTGCTCACGGCGTAGCGGTGGCGGACGGGGCGGAGGAGGCCGTGTCGGAGGCCTGTGTCGAGGCGCTGTCGCCAGGAGAGGGGTCGGTGCCGGGTGAGTCGGAGGTGGTAGGACTCGGCGAGGCCGCAGGGTCCTCTCCGTCCTCTTCCGACCGGCTCCCCGCTCCCGCAGCGAGCTGTCGGGTGAGGCAGTCGTCGTAGGCGGCTCGCTGCTGATCTCCAAGACCCGATAGGTCGGTCCAGCTCGCGTAGTCGTCCCAGTTGTCCCAGTCGTCCTGGTCCTCCCGCTGCTCCTGGATGGACGCCAGGCACTCGCGGGCAGTGTCCGAGGAGACCGCCGGGTGGTCCATTCCGGGCACAGGAAGGCTGGTGCGCGGGCTGGAGCCCCCCGCCGGGTACCAGCGGTAGATGATCCAGACGTCCTCCTGCGCGTTGCCGGACCAGGTGACCTCCTCCGGTCCCGCGATGATGTTGACCGACCCGATGTCAGTACTGGCGTCCACGGTGATGATGGGTGCCTCGCGCTCAGTGTCAGCAGCCGCAGCCGAGGACACGGTGGCCTCCTGCTCCAGTCCGCTGACGTGGTACTCGGACTGGGCGACCCGCTTTCCGCCGGTGGTGTAGCGCCCCGCTCCCTCCTCGCCGTCGGTAGTGCTCACGGTGGACCCGTTCAGCTCCCAGTTCCCGGTCATCTCCACGTTGACGCCGCCCACGTCGACCCGGGCATGGATCCTGACCGCCTGGTCCTCGCGGGTGAGGACCGACAGGTTACCGACGTCGACACGGGCTGAGATCGTGGCGAGGGACTCACCGGCGTCGGTCGGCATGTCCCGCAGGTCCAGGATGAGGCGGCCGATCCCCAGGTCGCGGCTGACGATGCTGCTCCCACCCGCAGACGCGGACAGCTCCTCCCAGGTGACCACGGTCCTGGTCCCGGCTCCGTGGAGTATCTGCGGCCAGGTCGCCCTCATGGCTGACGTCGGTGTCAGCATGCCCAGCACCAGGCCCGGGAGCACGACCAGGAGGACCGGCCATCCCAGGGCCGTCATCCAACCGCCACGGCGACAGCGCAGTCCGCTGACCAGGACCCCGGCACCCAGCAGTCCTACGACGCAGCCTGCCAGAAGCATCTGGGACTGGAGAAGGCCGATGCGCTCCGTGCTGGCAGCGAACCAGATGGCGGCGGTGCAGATGAGGGCGAGCCCCAGCACCGTCAGGGAGACTCCTCTGCCCGGCCCGGGGCGCTGGGGTCGGGGCCCCGGGGTGGCAGTCCTGTGGCCAACGGGTGCTGACGGCGGGTGGGGCACGCTGCCCGCGCCGAGCGGGTAGGGCGCGGTACGGCTAGGGTGGTAGCCGCCGTAGGACTGGTGCATGCCGCCCGGGTAGCCCGGGCCGGGGTAGGGCCTTGCGGACGGGGCTGACCCCGGGGCTGTCCAGGTTCCGGGTGCGCAGGACGGACCTGTCGGGGGCGTGGCGCTCACGGAGGACGGGGCACCCGCTGATGCTGGAGCGCCACTGGGATGCAGGTAGTCTCCAGGGGCGACGGGGCGCGCAGCGCCTGAGGAGGCGGCTGGAGACGGAGCCCCCACTCCCGTAGGAGGCTGGGATGCCTTCCCCGCCCGCTGCCCAGACAGGTAGCGGATGCCGCCGACGAGGACCAGGGCCAGCAGCGCTACCCAGAACAGGGACCACAGGGTCCAGCCGAGGCCTGGCACGTCCCACAGCCCGATGTACCATCCGGGCAGGAGCCCGTGGTCCAGCAGGCTCATGCCGACCAGGACCGAGCCTACTGCTCCCGCCAGTCCTGCCTCAAAACGGCCCGCCAGGGCCTCCTCCACGTGGATGCGCCCGTCGCTCTCCTCGGGCAGCAGTGCCCAGCCCAGCCCGTAGGCAAGGAGACCGATACCGGTAAAGACGGAGACGACAACCCACAGGCACCGTACGAGGGTGGGGTCGATCCCCAACCTGCGAGCGACGCCGCCCGCGACACCGCCGACCCACCGGTCCTGCGGGCGTACCATCCCCGTCCTGCGCACCGAGCCGAAGAACCCTCTGTCGGTGCCCTGCTCCGGGGCGTAGGAGGCCCCGCCAGAGGCCTCCTGAGGTCCCTCGTGAGGTCCCGCGGGGCCGTGCGGGGCCGCAGGGTCCTGGGGGCCGGTCTCGTGGGGGCTGGTCTCGTGAGGGTCGGTGTCGTCGTTGCTTGTAGGCTTGTTGCCGTTGACAGGGTTGACAGGGTTATCGGCGTTCACAGGCTTATCGTCACCGAAGGGTGCCGTCCCACGCGATCCGGGGACGCCCTGAGTGTCCCCCGAGCCGACCCCTGGGTCACCCGGGCTTTCGCCCGTCGTCGTGGCTCAGGGGGCAGGGACGTGCCACGATGAGACCGTGACCCTCCGGCCTCCTCCCGCCCCCGAGCCAGCCGGTGCGGCTCCTGAGGCTCCTCCGGTGCCCGTACCCGGCAGGCCCGCCCAGCGGCTCCCCCTGCGCCGCCCGCCCAGGGGCCTCAGGCTGCTCGCCTCCCGCTCGTCAGCCGCCTCCCAGGGCTCCGTGCCAGGACGCCCCCGTGTCTCCCGCCTGCTGGCTGGAGTGTGCTCCGGGGTCGCAGCTCACCTGGGGGTGCCTTCCTGGTTGGTGCGCACGGGGTTCCTGGCGCTGGGTATGATCGGTGGAGCGGGCCTTCTCCTCTACGTCCTGCTGTGGGGCACGGTCCCTGCCGGGGACCCGTGGGCACAGGAGGACGGGCGGCTTTCCCCGGCGCGTGCCCGCCTGGCTACCAGGACCGTCGCCAGAAGACCCGGGAGGACCGCCTCCAGCGGCCTCCAGGGAGTCATCGACGGCAGCTCCTTCATCCTGGCCGCCGTGCTGCTCGCGGCCTGGCGCCTGGACCTGCTGGAGCGGGCGGGCAGCCTGGTCATCATCCTCATCGTCGTCGCCGGGGTCGCCTTGGCCTGGTCCCAGGGCGAGGCCGTTCTCGCCCCCGGGCGCAGCGCAGGCGCCGTCCTCAGGCTCCTGGGCGGCACCGCCCTGGCTGCCGTCGGCGTCCTGGCCTGGGTCGCCAGCGACAGCCCTCCCGGCGAGATCCTCTCCGGGGCGCTGGCGGGGGGCGCCGTCATCGCCGGGGTCGGTGCGGTCCTGGTTCCCCTGTGGCTGAGGACAGCCCGTGCGCTCACCGAGACCCGTGAGGCCGAGGCCCGTGAGGCCGAGCGGGCCGACATCGCCGCACACCTCCACGACTCGGTGCTGCAGACGCTGACCCTCATCCGCAGGCGGGCGGCGGAGCCGGAGACGGTGGCCCGGCTGGCGCGGTCCCAGGAGCGCGAGCTGCGTGCGTGGCTCTACACGGACCGTCCCGAGCCCGGCACCTCCGTGTCTGACGCCTTCAGGGACCTGGCGGGGGAGATCGAGGACCGCTACGGCGTGGCCGTGGACCTCGTCTGCGTGGGCGACCGTGTACCGGACCGCGACACCGAGGTCGTGGTGGCAGCATCCCGCGAGGCCCTGTCCAACGCCGTGCGCCACGGTGCCCCGCCGGTGTCGCTCTACCTGGAGGCGGGTCCCGAGCGCCTGGAGGTGTTCGTGCGGGACCGGGGACCCGGCTTTGACCCCGAGGACGTAGCGCCGGACCGCCACGGGGTGCGTGAGTCCATCGTCGCCCGCATGGAGCGTCACGGCGGCAGCGCACGTGTGCGCAGGCTGGAGACGGGTACGGAGGTTGCCCTGTTCCTGCCTGCGCCCTCCGCCCAGGACGCCTAGCATGTGAGCACCAGCCACCGGCATGTGCGCGTGCCACCACAGCCTGCGAGGAGCACTGACAGTGTCCGTCCCCCTGCCGTCCGCCGCCCCGCCACCCGTCCCGGAGACGTCCTCGTACCTGCGTGTCCTTGTCGTCGACGACCACGCCCTGGTACGTGCAGGAGTGCGCGCCGAGCTGACTGCTCACGCGCCGGACCTAGAGGTCGTGGCTGAGGCCAGCGACGTCGAGGGGGCTGTCGCAGCGGTGCACGCCCTGACACCTGATGTGGTCCTGCTCGACGTGCACCTTCCCGGGGGAGACGGTGGGGGAGGAGCTGAGGTCGTGGCCGCCTGCCGTGACGTGAAGACGAGCCGCTTCCTGGCGCTGTCGGTCTCTGACGCGGCGGAGGACGTCGTCGCCGTCATCCGCGCCGGCGCCCGGGGCTACGTCACCAAGGCCATCTCCCCGCAGGACCTGGCCCAGGCGGTACGCCGCGTCGCCGCCGGGGACGCCGCCTTCTCACCCCGCCTGGCCGGCTTCGTCCTGGACGCCTTCGGGACCGGGGCGGGGGAGGTCGCGGTGGCTGACTCCGAGCTGGACCGCCTGTCCGCTCGTGAGCGTGAGGTCATGCGCCTGATTGCCCGCGGCTACACCTACAAGGAGTGCGCCTCTGAGCTCTTCATCTCTGTCAAGACCGTGGAGACCCACGTCTCCTCGGTCCTGCGCAAGCTCCAGCTGTCCAACCGCAACGAGCTGACCCGCTGGGCTGCGGCGCGTCGCCTGGTGTGACGCACCTTGCTGCCGACAGGAGCTGATCGTGCGAGGATGCGCACCGTGAGCCAGCAGCACGAGACCGCAGCAGCGGCAGGAGCACGAGGGGCGGCTGCTGAGCACGTGCGCGGTGGCGGCCTCGTGGCCCTGCCGACCGACACCGTCTACGGGCTAGGATGCAGGGCCGCTGACACCCAGGCCGTAGGTCGGCTTCTGGCGGCCAAGGGACGTGACCGTCGTAAGCCGCCTCCCGTTCTTGTCGCCGATGCCGCCGAGCTGGACAGCCTGGTGTCCTCGCTGCCCCCCCTCGCCCGAGCCCTCACGCAGGCCTTCTGGCCCGGAGGGCTGACCCTGGTCCTTGATGCCAGGCCCGGCCTGGGCTGGCGGCTGGGGCAGAGGTCGGCGACGATCGCGGTGCGCATGCCTGACCACCCTGTGGCCCTGGCGCTGCTGCGTGACGTGGGTCCGATGGCGGTGACCTCAGCCAACCGTTCCGGCCAGGCTCCCGCCACTGACGCCGACGGCGTGCGCGCCGCCTTTCCCGACAGGGTGGTGCTGCCTGGCGGGGATGCTCGCGGCCGGGACAGCCATGACCGGGACGTCCTGCATGACATCCTGCTCATCGACTCCGGCCCTACCCCGGGGCCCACCCCCTCCACCATCGTCGACCTCTCCGGTCCCCGCGGCTGTGCCGACCAGCCGTGCGTGATACGCCCAGGGATCCTGGACCCCCAGCGCCTGGCCGAGGTCGTCGCCGCCTTCCGGGAGAGCGTGGGCACCCCCGGGGCCTTTGCCAGGGACTTGGCCGTGGATGCTGCCTCGGCCTCTGCCGGACAGGTGAGTGGGAGGGCAGGGGAGTGAGGGTCTACCTGCTCGTCCTCCTTGTGGCGGCTGCGGGAACCTACGTGATGGTCCCCGTGGTGCGCCACGTCGCCCTGGTGAGCAACGCACTCACCCCGGTGCGTGCCCGTGACGTCCACTCCACGCCCATCCCGCGCCTGGGCGGCGTGGCCATGTTCGTCGGCCTTCTGCTGGCGGTCACCGTGGCCTCCAGGATCCCCTACCTCTCCAATGTCATCGACTCCTCGGCGTGGGCCGTGGTCCTGGGAGCCGGGCTGGTGTGCCTCCTGGGGGTGATTGACGACCTGTGGGAGCTGGACTGGGCGACCAAGCTGGCGGGACAGGTGCTGGCCTCCGGGGTCATGGCCTGGCAGGGGGTCCAGCTGCTCACCTTTCCCATCGGCGGGCTGACGATCGGCTCCTCACGCCTGTCACTGGTATCCACGGTCCTGGTCGTCCTGGTGGCCATCAACGCCGTGAACTGGATGGACGGGCTGGACGGGCTGGCCGCGGGGATCGTCGGCATTGGCGCCACCGCATTCTTCCTCTATGTCTACGTGCTGACCCGCGCTACCAGCCCGGAGTCCTACACCTCCCTGGCAGCCACCGTCGTGGCGGCACTTATCGGCGTGTGCGTGGGCTTCCTTCCCTACAACTTCAACCCGGCGACAATCTTCATGGGCGACTCCGGGTCCATGCAGCTGGGCCTGGTCTCGGCCGCCTCGACCATCATCGTGACCGGTCAGATCGACCCGGGCAGCTTCGAGGGCTCCCGGGCGGTGCCCGTATTCCTGCCGATTCTCCTGCCTCTGGTCGTCCTGCTGCTTCCCGTGGTGGACATGGTCAGGCTCATACTCCGCCGTGTCCTGGCCGGGAACAGCCCCTTCCACGCCGACCGGATGCACATGCACCACCGGCTGCTGGCTGCCGGCCACTCCCACCGCCGTGCGGTGCTGGTGATGTACGTGTGGGCCGCTGCTGCCTCCTTCCCGGTGGCGGCGATGGGCTTCCTGCCCCTGTGGTGGGTCCTGGCCGGTACCCTGGTGGGCGTCGTTGCGGCGCTTGTGGCCACGGTAGACATGATGCCGGGGGTACGTAGCATGGTGGCGCGGCACACGGGCGCCCGACACGTCCGGGTGGTCTCCTCCCGGCTGGTGTCAGGAACGGGTGAGGTCTCGCTTCCCGCCAGCGGCCAGGCTCCCCAGGGTACTGAGGCAGGTACTGAGGCAGGTACTGCGGCAGGTGCTGAGGGACGTACGGGGGCATCTGTGGCGTTGGCTCACGGGTCGCAGGCCGTGCAGCCTCAGATGCCGCCGCAGGCGCAGCAGGACCCCCAACACGTAGGGAGGCACTAGTGGTAACCCACCAGCGCTATGGTGGCCGACAGCGCGGCGACGACAGCGCGCAGGCCCGGTCGGCAGCTCGGCAGGATCGGCAGCAGGGGGCGTCAGTCTCAGGGCTGTCCGGGGCCGTGGCCCGGGTTCGCCGCTGCCTCCGCGTGGTCGCTGTGGTCATGACCGCCCTGGAGGCAGTCTGGGTGATCCTAGGTGATGTCGTCTCCCCCCTGGGCACCTTCCTCGTGGCGGCAGTGGCGGTGGTGGCCCTGCTTGCCTCGGTTTGGCTCTTCCTAGAGCGTATGGTGCGTTCCGGCCCCGGCCTCATGGTGGCCTGGGTGGGGGGCGGGTACCTCCTCCGCCTGGCGATCCTGGGTGCTGCCATCATGGGCGGCAGGGTGCTGGGCCTGGACACCAGGGTCATCGGTATCTCCCTCATCCTGGCGGTCCTGGCTGGTATGACCTGTGAGACGGCGACCCTGGTGCGGGTGCGGGGGGACGTGGATCGTCTTCCACCCGAGGCCCAGCCCCCGGTTCGCTGAGGAGCGCTGAAGATTGTCCACGCTGCACTGGCGCAGGGTCAGAGGGGTCACAGGGACCGCTGTCGTAGGGGGCTGGCGCCTGCCGTTGGCACCTGTAGCGTCATCCTGCCTGGTAACATGAGCACCGCTTTGCACCGCTGAGAGACCTACTGAGATAGCCCACACGCAGGAGGAGACCCTGTCCGCACACGCTGCCACTGAGGACGCTGCCGACACGGTGGGTGCGTCCTCGCCTGACTCCAGCACCCCGGTGCGTCGTCCGTGGCCCGTCTGGTACCGGATGCTGGTCGGGCTGCTTGTCGTCGTGATTGCCGTGACGGCCGTCCCGGCCTTTACCGAGCACCCCCACCAGCCGGGGGTCACCGACTTCTTCCCGCAGACCTTCCTTGGTGAGGGAACGCTCCTGGAGGTCAACCGGCTGGTCCTGGTCAGGCTCGTCATGGCTGCTGCGCTGTGCCTGCTGGTGGCTGCGGCAGCATCCGGCACCAGGCGGGTGCCGGGCCACGGGCGGGCGCTCCTGGAGGTGGTAGCGGAGTTCCTGCGCTCCAACGTTGCGCTGCCCATGCTGGGGCCTGGCAGGGGGCGCCGCTTCGCCCCCTTTCTCGCGGCCCTCTTCCTCGGTGTCCTGGCGATGAACCTGGCTGGGATCATCCCGGGACTCAACATCGCCGCCTCTGCGGTCGTCGCGGTTCCCCTGGTGTTCGCACTGGCCACCTATGTCACCTTTATCGGCGCTGGCGTGCGGGCGCAGGGGCTGGGTAGGTTCCTGTCCTCCCAGCTCTTCCCTCCCGGGCTGCCCAGGCCTATGTACCTGCTTATCACCCCGATCGAGTTCCTCTCCACCTTCATCGTGAGACCGGCCACCCTCACGCTGCGTCTGCTGTGCAACATGGTCGCGGGACACCTGCTGCTGGCCATGACCTATTTCGGGACGACGACCCTCTTGCTCCACCTCCAGGCAACGTCGGTCCTGAGCGTTCTGACAGGAGTGTCCATGGTGGTGATGACCCTGTTCGAGGTCTTTGTCGCTGTCCTGCAGGCCTATATCTTCACCATCCTCAGTGCCGTCTACATCAGGCTGTCTGTCGAGGCCCACTGACGTGCACGAGCTGGTCGCGCCGGGGCGGAGCCCGTGATGAGGTACCTCCTGCTAGTGCTGTCAGTAGCTGTCGACAGCGGACAGTAGCTGACAGCACTGGAAGGGCGACGCCCACCCGGCACCTGAGAAACCTGAACCCAACCTGCGCCCCGGCGCCAGAGCAAAGGAACACACATGACGTCTGTCGCACTCGCCTACGTCGGCTACGGACTGGCCACGCTGGGCCCCGGCATCGGTATCGGCCTGCTCGTGGGCAAGACCCAGGAGGCCACTGCCCGTCAGCCGGAGGTCGCCGGCCGCCTGTTCACCAACATGATCATCGGTGCGGGCATGGTGGAGGCGCTCGGTCTGATCGGCTTCGTCCTGCCGCTCGTCGTCAGCTGATGCTTTCCGTGGTCATCCCGGCTGCCGCCGGGGAGGAGGTCGGAGGCGTATCCTTCCTGCTTCCCCCGTTGTACGAGGTCTTCTGGGCGGCCGTCACCCTCCTGGTGATCCTCCTCCTGGTGGGCAGGTACGGTCTCCCCCGGATCTACGCCGCCCTCGACGAGCGCGCGGCGCGCATCCAGGAGGGGCTGGACCTGGCTGACAAGGCCAGGCAGCAGCAGGCTGACGCGCAGCAGCAGGCTGCTCAGCTGGTGGAGGAGGCGCGCCACGAGGCTGCCAGGATCCGTGAGGACGCGCAGGGTCAGGCCAGGGAGATCCTCGCCCAGGCGCGTCGCGAGGCCCAGGCGGAGGCGGTCGCTATCCACGAGGCGGCCCAGCGGCAGATCATGGCTGACACGCAGGCGGCCCAGATCTCCCTGCGTACCGACGTCGGCCTGCTCGCCTCCTCGTTGGCTGAGCAGATCGTCGGCGAGCAGCTGCGCGACACCGACCTGTCGGCCCGCGTCATCGACCGTTTCATGGATGAGCTTGACACGCTCGGCCCCATCGGCGGCGTTGACGACGGCGCTGCCGCCGAGGAGCTGCGGTGAATACCGGGACCGCCGCAACCCGCGCCGAGGTCCGGGCCGCCTGGGCCCCGGTGCTGGCAGCCGCAGGTCCCCAGGGGGAGGAGCTGGGCCGCCAGATCCTTGACGTCGCCCACCAGGTCGCAGCCTCCCCCTTGCGGGGGCCGCTCACGGACCCGGGGCGCGAGGGGCAGGACAAGGCTGACCTGGCATCGCGGCTCCTGCGGGGGCGGGTGGATGAGCGTGTGGTGGAGCTGCTGTGCTCCATGGCGCGGCGGCGCTGGTCGCAGCCGGTCGACATTATCTCCGCCCTCCACGACCTCGGTATCGAGGCGCTTCTGGCCGGTGCCTACGCTGACGGAACCGTGGGCGGTATCGAACGTGAGATCTTTGGCGTCCTGGAGCAGCTCGCAGCCGCTCCCGAGCTGCGTGAGGCGCTGGATCCTTCCCGGCGTACCACCACCGAGGCCCGGGTGCAGCTGGCCGAGCAGGTCTTCGCCTCCCATCTGTCCGCCCCGGCGATGAGCCTGCTGCGATGGTGCGTGCGTCACCGTGCTGAGGGCGGCACCCAGCGCAACCTGAGACGTGTGGTGGAGAGGGCTGCCGCTATCCAGCACCGCACTATCGCTGACGTGGTCACTGCCCAGCCCCTGAGCACGCAGCAGGAGGCCCGCCTGCGCTCCATCCTCACCCGCCGCCTGGGCACCGACGTCGAGCTGAGCACTGAGGTGGACCCCTCGGTTATCGGCGGCATGCGCGTCACGGTCAAGGACTACGTCCTGGACCGCACAGTTGCCAGCACCATCGCCGACCTGCGCCAGCAGGTGACGGGCTGATCTATCGTGGTTCCACCGGTCATAGCGCGCCCTGCTCCCGCTGCCAGTCTGGTCACGGGCGCGTCCACCCAGCGGGGACGCGCCACTGCGCGCACACAGCACCCACTCATCCAAGGAGACGACAGATGGCAGAGCTGACCATCAGGCCCGAGGAGATCCGCTCGGCCCTTGCCGAGTTCGCCGCGTCCTACAGGCCCGCGCAGGTGGCCGCGGAGGAGGTCGGGCACGTCGTCTTCGCCGCCGACGGGATCGCGCATGTCGAGGGCCTGCCCGGAGTCATGGCCAACGAGCTGCTGACCTTCGAGGACGGGACCGCCGGGCTGGCCATGAACCTGGAGGAGCGCCGGATCGGCGTAGTCGTCCTGGGCGGCTTCGACGGTATTGATGAGGGCCAGGTAGTGCGTCGCACCGGCGAGGTGCTCTCCGTGCCGGTAGGTGACGCCTTCCTGGGGCGCGTGGTTGACCCCCTGGGTCGGCCTATCGACGGGCTGGGTGAGATTGCCGCGCAGACCCGGCGTGCCCTGGAGCTCCAGGCGCCCGGCGTCATGGCCCGCAAGTCCGTCCACGAGCCGCTCCAGACCGGCCTGAAGGCCATTGACTCGATGATCCCTGTCGGTCGTGGCCAGCGCCAGCTTATCATCGGTGACCGCCAGACCGGCAAGACGGCCATTGCCCTGGACACCATCCTCAACCAGAAGGCGGCCTGGCAGACCGGTGACCCCGCCCAGCAGGTGCGCTGCATCTACGTGGCCACCGGGCAGAAGGGCTCCACCATCGCCTCCGTGCGCGCCACCCTGGAGGAGCACGGCGCCCTGGAGTACACCACCATCGTCGCCTCTCCGGCCTCCGACCCGGCGGGCTTCAAGTACCTCTCCCCCTACACCGGGTCGGCCATCGGCCAGCACTGGATGTACCAGGGCAGGCACGTGCTCATCGTCTTCGACGACCTGTCCAAGCAGGCGGAAGCCTACCGGGCCGTGTCCCTGCTGCTGCGCCGCCCCCCGGGCCGCGAGGCCTATCCCGGTGACGTCTTCTACCTCCACTCCCGCCTGCTGGAGCGCTGCGCCAAGCTCTCCGACGATCTTGGCGCCGGTTCGATGACTGGCCTGCCGCTCATCGAGACCAAGGCCAACGACGTCTCTGCCTACATCCCCACCAACGTCATCTCCATCACCGACGGGCAGATCTTCCTCCAGTCCGACCTGTTCAATGCTGACCAGCGCCCTGCCGTGGACGTGGGCATCTCCGTGTCGCGAGTGGGGGGTGCGGCGCAGGTGAAGGCCATGAAGAAGGTAGCGGGAACCCTCAAGATCACCCTGGCGCAGTACCGCTCTATGCAGGCCTTTGCCATGTTCGCCTCCGACCTGGACGCCACCACCCGGGCCCAGCTCACCCGTGGGGAGCGCCTCATGGAGCTGCTCAAGCAGCCCCAGCACACGCCCTACCCCGTCGAGGAGCAGGTGGCTTCGGTGTGGACAGGGACCAACGGCTACCTGGACGACCTGGAGGTCTCCGAGGTCCTCCCCTTTGAGGCCTCCCTCCTGGACCACCTGCGACGCCGTACCACGGTGCTGGAGACGATCCGCACCACGGGTGACCTGGATACGGAGACTGAGGAGGCACTGCGCCAGGCGGTGGAGTCCTTCCGCACCTCCTACGTCGCCGACGGACGGGTGCTCGGTGCTCAGGCTGCTGACCCGCAGGCACCCAGCCCCGCCGAGCGTACCCACGAGCGGCTCGTGGTCAGGAGGGACTGACGTGGCGGGCAGCCAGCGCCTCTACAAGCAGCGCATCCGCTCCACCCAGACCCTCCAGAAGGTCTTCAAGGCGATGGAGCTGATCGCCTCGTCCCGGATTGGGCAGGCGCGACGCAATGCCCAGGAGGCCTCGCCCTACGACCACGCCCTGAGTCGGGCTGTAGCGGCCCTGGGCTCCTACGCCCGTCTAGACCACCCCATCACCCGGCCTCGTACCGACACCAACCGGGTTGCCGTCCTCGTGGTCACCTCAGACCGGGGCATGGCGGGGGCCTACTCGGCCACGATTCTGCGTGAGAGCGAGCACCTGCTCAACCAGCTTCAGGACGAGGGCAGGCAGCCGGTCCTGTTCACCTTCGGCAGGCGGGCACAGTCCTACTTCTCTTTTCGGGGCCGTGATATCGAGTACTCCTGGACGGGGGAGTCTGACCGGCCCAGCGACCCCACCATCAACGAGGTCGCCTCGCTGCTCCTGGAGTACTTCCTCGCCTCGGAGTCGGCCGGGGGCGTGGCCGAGGTCCACATCGTCTTCACCCGCTACGTCTCCATGGTCTCCCAGGTCCCTGAAGTGCGTCGCATGCTGCCGCTGACGGTGGTCGACGTCGACGAGGTGCGGGAGCAGCCGCAGCAGGCACTGCCTCTCTACGAGCTCGAGCCGAGCCCCAACGAGGTGCTGGGTGCCCTCCTGGCCCGCTACGTGACCACCCGTATCCGCAACGCCTTGCTGCAGTCGGCGGCCTCGGAGCTGGCGGCCCGGCAGCAGGCCATGCACACGGCTACGGACAACGCTGAGGAGATCATCACCACGTACACCCGGCTGGCCAACGCGGCCCGCCAGGGGGACATCACCCAGGAGATTACCGAGATCGTCTCCGGGGCTGACGCCCTGGGCTCCGGATGAGGCCCAGGACCTGCGATACTCCACCAGGAGGGCTCTGCCAAGCCCCGCGCGCCCTCGGGAAGACCCCAGGAAGACACGGACACGGAAGAACGAACATGGCTGACACCACCACCCCCGGTACGGGACGCATCGTCCGCATCATCGGCGCCGTCGTCGATGTCGAGTTCCCGCCTGAGGCCGTCCCCGCGATGTACAACGCCCTGCACGTAACCGTCCAGGCCACCAGCGAGGGCGAGGAGTCTCACGAGATCACCCTGGAGGTCGCCCAGCACCTGGGTGACAACGTCGTGCGGACCATCTCCCTCAAGCCCACCGACGGCCTGGTGCGTGGCACCGAGGTCCGTGACACGGGTGCGCCGATCTCCGTGCCCGTGGGCGAAGTGACTAAGGGCCGTGTCTTCAACGTCACCGGGGAGGTCCTCAACCTTGCCCCCGGCGAGTCCCTGGAGGTCACCGAGCGCTGGCCTATCCACCGCCAGCCCCCGGCGTTTGACCAGCTGGAGTCCAAGGAGCAGATGTTCGAGACCGGCATCAAGGTCATCGACCTGCTCACTCCCTACGTGCAGGGAGGCAAGATCGGCCTGTTCGGCGGTGCCGGGGTAGGCAAGACCGTCCTCATCCAGGAGATGATCCAGCGCGTGGCCCAGAACCACGGCGGCGTCTCGGTCTTCGCCGGAGTGGGTGAGCGCACCCGTGAGGGTAACGACCTCATCGTGGAGATGGAGGAGGCCGGGGTCTTTGACAAGACTGCCCTGGTCTTCGGCCAGATGGACGAGCCCCCGGGCACGCGTCTGCGGGTGGCGCTGTCCGCTCTGACCATGGCGGAGTACTTCCGCGATGTCCAGAACCAGGACGTCCTGCTGTTCATTGACAACATCTTCCGCTTCACCCAGGCGGGCTCGGAGGTCTCCACGCTGCTGGGCCGCATGCCATCCGCAGTGGGCTACCAGCCCAACCTGGCCGACGAGATGGGCCAGCTCCAGGAGCGGATCACCTCGGCAGGCGGGCACTCCATCACCTCGCTGCAGGCCATCTACGTCCCTGCCGACGACTACACCGACCCTGCTCCGGCCACGACCTTTGCCCACCTGGACGCCACGACCGAGCTCAGTCGGGAGATCGCCTCGCGCGGCATCTACCCTGCGGTGGACCCGTTGGCCTCAACCTCGCGACTGCTCGCTCCCGGCTACGTGGGTACCGAGCACTACGGCGTGGCCACCCGGGTCAAGTCCATCCTGCAGAAGAACAAGGAGCTGCAGGACATTATCGCGATCCTGGGCGTGGACGAGCTGGGCGAGGAGGACAAGGTCACCGTGGCCCGGGCACGGCGCATCGAGCAGTTCCTGTCGCAGAACACCTACATGGCGGAGAAGTTCACCGGTGTGCCTGGCTCCACTGTCCCCCTGGCGGAGACCATTGAGGCCTTCCGGCGAATCTGTGACGGTGACTACGACCACCTGCCGGAGCAGGCCTTCTTCAACATCGGCGGTATCGAGGACCTAGAGCGCCGGGCCGCTGAGCTGCAGGACTGAGCGAGGCACCGGACGGGAGGAGGAGCCATGGCACTGGGGGCGCTGAGCATTGAGGTGGTCTCACCCTCCGGCCACCTGTGGTCTGGCGACGCTGCGCAGCTGTCTGTCCCGCTGGTCGACGGTGAGATGGGCGTCCTGCCGGGGCGGCAGCCGATCCTGGCCGTGATCGGCTCCGGGCTGGTGCGGATCACGACCCACCGAGACAGCGGTGACGACGGTCGGGACAGCAGCCCGGGTGACGCGTCGGGTGACGGTTCGCTGGTACTGATCAGGGTCGCGGGCGGTTTCTGCTCGGTGGACCACGACACCGTCACTATCGCCGCAGACGAGGCGACCATGGAGGGGACGGCTGAGGACCGTGCCTCCCGCGCTGGCGGCGGCTCCCCAGAGGAGAACAGGGTCTGAGCATGATGGCGCACACGTGGGCAGTCCTGGCGGTCGCCACCCTGGTCGTCGTGCTGCTGTGTGCTGCTGGCTTCCTGGTGCGCGTGCGCCACCTGGCGGGGCAGGTCGGCTCCTTCGAGTGCGCCTGGCGGGTGAAGGAAGGCACCCGATGGTTCAGCGGGGTGGCATCCTTCCGCAGCGAGTCCCTGGAGTGGTACCGGCTCATGTCCCTGTCCCCGCGTCCCTCACGCTCCTTTGCACGGATCGACCTGGAGGTGGAGGGTGCCCGCCGCCGCCGGGCGCAGGGACGTGTGGTGGAGGTACGCTGTCGTGACGCGCTGGGCAGCTTTGACCTGGCGATGATGGAGGACTCCTATGCGGCACTGGTGGCCTGGGTGGAGGCTGCCGCACCCCAGCAGCCCCGCCTGTTCTGATCAGGTCCTGGCAGCCCTCGCCTGCTGTCTCTTTCCCCCACGCGTTATCCCCCACGCGACTGAGGTGGTTACGCGGGGACGTCAGTCCGGCTAATGGGACGGTCCGGCGCTGCGACTAGTCCCTGGCCCTGGTGGCCCGAACCGAGACCACGTGCACCAGGTGCTCCAACGGACCCCGGGCGAACACCGCGAACCAGGCCATGGCGAACACGCAGGATCCGCCAGCCATGGCCGCCCACAGCAGGTTGGACTCCCCGTAGTGCAGGGTGGTGGACCCCAGCACCCAGAACACCACCAGGTGTCCGCAGTACACGGTCAGGGACATGGACCCGGCAGCAGCCAGAGGGGCGAGGAGGTAGCGGGCACGGCGGGCCACCAGCTGGGCCACGGCGATGACTACCATCGCCACGCTCCCGGAGCCCACGACCTCGAAGGGCGATCCGGAGTGGGGCTCGGTTGTGGCCAGGTATCTCAGGTCTGGCAAGGAGATCGTCGGCTCTGTGGACAGGGCGCCCTTGCTCAGGACGCTACTGTCTGCCGACCCCGGCTCAGGGATCCCAGAGCCTTCAGACCCATCTGGGACGGTGTCCTTCCAGGAGCTCGACCCGGAGGGAAGGCTGCTGCCCGGGTCGTTCACGACCAGGGAGGACGACAGCTCACCAACGGAGAAGCACTCGGCAGGGTCGGCCGGGCTGACAAGGTGGAAGGTCTCCGGAAACTCGGGGTTGACAACCTGCGAGAGCGCCCATCCTGAGCCGTAGCCGATAACTGCGCACAGCAGGCCGGCTCCCGCCAGCCGTCGCAGGTTGACGGTACGGGACCAGTCCAGCCGGGACAGTCCCAGGCCCAGGAAGATGAAGGCCATCCACACCACACCCGGGTAGGTTCCGGTAACAAAGAAGTCCGTGACGGCGTTGTTGCCGTCGCCCATGGACGGCTGGAGGGTGAGCCCCAGCTCCTGGGCGAGGGCCGGTAGACCGACGGAGACGACGCCGCCGGTGAGCGCGCAGGCTCCCGCCAGCAGGAACAGGCGCGAGGGGCGCACACGCAGGAACGGGATCCCCAGCACCAGCCAGGCCGCGTAGAAGCCGAGAATGATCGCTACCGGCGTGCCCAGCCAGGACATGACTGCGGCCAGGACCAGGAGCATGGCGCTGCGCACCATCAGCCGCAGCCGGGTGCGCACCAGGCGCTCACCGCTGTGTGGGTTCCTGCCGCCTGACATGATACCCAGGGAGAACCCGGCGATAGTGGCGAAGAGGATTGAGGAGCGCCCGTGACTCTGGTTGAGCAGGCCCGGTAGCGTGGTCAGCCCGCAGGTGGTGAAGGCTGCGTGCGCCGCCATCATGCCGATGAGCGCCAGTCCGCGGGCGGCGTCCAGCCCGGTAAGACGGTCGGGGCCAGCCGTGCCGGTGAGATAGGCGCCCCGGCGCCGTGGCAGCCGCCAGGAGTAGTACGAGGCGTCGGGTCTGCTGGGCGTGGTCGGTGCCGGGGAGTCGGCGGGCTCAGCCAGGTCTGAGGCACTGGTGGAACCGGGAGCCTGCGGGGTGCCGTCGTCGTCGTGGCTGGGAGGCTCAGGTGCGGGGGGAGTAGGGGGAGCGGCTGTCATGGCGCAAGTTTGCTGTGGCAGCGTCTCGCAGCGCGTCCGTCCCGAGGATGACCCGGCTCGTGCGGACTTCCTCCTCCGGGGCCAGATAGGCGCGGTAGCCTGCGGTCCCGTGTGGCTGGGCACGATCCTGTGCGGCCGTGTCGTGCCGGTAGCGGACGGCCCGACCCGGCTGGTGTCCGGGTCCGGCGCGCGCTGCGCCCGGCTCCGCCTGCCTGAGCCGTTACAGTGTCCGGGTGCGCCTTGTCATCGCCTCCTGCTCCGTGGACTACTCCGGCCGTCTGGACGCCCACCTGCCCCGGGCCAGGCGGCTCCTCATGCTCAAGGCCGACGGGTCGGTCCTCGTCCACTCTGACGGAGGCTCCTACAAGCCCCTGAACTGGATGACAGCCCCTGCTCGTCTCACTGTCACCGACCCTGACCCGCAGGACGCGCTGGACGGCGTCACCCAGGTCTGGCAGGTCCAGGCCACCAAGACTGACGACCGGCTGGTCATCCGCGTCTACGAGGTGCTGTCTGACGTCACCCAGGACCTGGGGACGGACCCGGGCCTGACCAAGGACGGGGTGGAGTCCCACCTCCAGCAGCTGCTGGCCGAGCAGATCGAGCTCCTGGGACCCGGGCACCGGCTGGTGCGCCGGGAGTACCCCACAGCCATTGGCCCGGTCGATCTCCTGGCTAAGGCTCCAGACGGCACCTCCGTGGCCGTGGAGATCAAGCGCGTAGGCGGGATCGACGGGGTCGAGCAGCTGACTCGCTACCTGGAGCTGCTGGAACGTGACCCGCTGCTGTCACCGGTGCACGGAGTGTTCGCCGCGCAGACCATCAGGCCCCAGGCCCGGGTGCTGGCCCAGGACCGGGGGATCCGGTGTGTCGTGCTCGACTACGACGCCATGCGCGGCATGGACGACTCCGCCGCCCGGCTGTTCTGAGACGTCATGCCTGCTGCTCGGCCCGCGGCCGCCCCGCGCGAGATGTCCTACCTGCGCATTGTCGCCCAGGGGCTCGTCCCCGCCACGACCGCCCCGGATGCCGTCGAGGCGGTGCGACGCCTGCTGGCAGTCCAGGGCCAGCAGGTCTCCGCTGTTGCGCACGCTCTGGTCGTGCGTGCCGAGGACGCAGGAGGGCCGGATGTTGACGCGGCCTTTGAGACAGGCAGGCTCGTACGCTCCTGGCCGATGCGCGGCACCGCCCACATCACCACGGCTGCCGACCACCACTGGCTGCGCGTGGCACTGATGCACCGCACCGACGCGTGGACGCGCTCCAGCGAGCGGCGTCTTGGAATCGATGACTCCGTGCTGGCCCGTGCGGCCGACACCGCCCTGGGACTCGTTGCCGAGCGCGGGCCAGTGACGCGGGCCGCGCTTGTCAGTGCCTGGGTGGACGCGGGTCTGATCCCGGCCACAGAGGCTGCTGGCTCCTTGGCTACTGGGGCCGGGCGACGGCGCCACCTGATCGTGCGCCTCCACCGCGAGGGCGTGCTGGCCCAGGGGCCTAGGCGGGGCAACGAGCACCTTGTCGTGGACGCCCGCAGCCTTCCCGGCGCACAGACGGGACCAGGCGGCACGGGAGGCGGCGCCCGCGGAACCGGCGGACACCGGGCCGCGCTGGCGGAGATCGCCCGTAGGTACGCGACCTCCCACGGACCGGTCAGCGCTGCGGACCTCGCCAGATGGACCACGCTGCCGGTCAGGGAATGCCTCCAGGCGCTTGAGGACGCCGTCGAGGTCACCACCGCTGCCGGGTACCAGGTGGACCTGGCGACTGCACGGGTACCTCTTGTCCGGGCGACGGTGAGGGGTGGTCTGCGAGGGGCAGTTGATGTCCTGGGTGCCCAGGGCGTCGTTGGCCGCCAGGGCAGAGCCTCCCAGGACAGCAGCTCCTCGGTGGCGCCGAGCGACCGGGCGCGGGTCCGCTACCTGCGCGCTGACCTGCCAGAGCTCCTGGCCTCCAGCCGTCGTGCTGCCGGGCGGACCTTGTTCCTTCCCTCCTTCGACGAGCTGCACGTGGGGTACAAGGACCGCCTGTGCCTGACTGACGCGGCCGGAGAGGCGCTGATATGTCCGGCATCCAACGGCATGTTCCGCCCTCTGCTGGTGGACCGGGGGCGCCTGGTCGCGGTGCGTCCGGTTAGTGAGGGTCTGTTGTGGCTGGGCGGGCAGGCTCCGTCCGCCCGGCTGGAGCACGATGTGGAACGGGTTGTCGGGCACGTCCAGCGGCGCCTGGCCCAGGTCTAGGTCGGCTGCGCACCGACTGGGGGCTGGCTGCTGCCGGCTGGACAGGCAGGTCGTAGCACCTCGCTGCGCCCAGGCTGGAACGTACGGAAGTGTCACTGCTTCTGCGGGTGCCACACTGGTGCCGTGAGCAACGAGCAAGTGATGACATGCACCCATGTCCTGCGCGGTCGGGTGGTCACGCCGGAGCGGGTCATTGACGACGGGCTCGTGGTTACCGAAGGCAGCCGCATCGCCTGGGTGGGAGAGGCTGACCGAGCCGGAAGCGCAGGTTATGGTCCGGCTCTGGACCAGGCTGTGCCTGCACCGCAGGGAGGCTATCTGCTTCCCGGTCTGGTGGACCTCCACTGTCACGGGGGCGGGGGTGCGTCCTTCCCCGATGCGCAGACGCCGCAGCAGGTCATGGTCGGTGTCATGGAGCACCGTCGCCACGGCACCACCTCGCTCGTAGCCTCCTGCGTTACGGCGGCTCCTGAGGTCCTGCGTCACAGGACTCGGCTCCTCGCCCGCCTGTGCGAGGACGGTGAGCTGGCCGGCATCCACTACGAGGGGCCCTTCCTGTCGTCACGGCGCTGTGGGGCCCAGGACCCGGCCTTCCTCACCGAGCCTGACGCGGACCTGGTCCGTGAGCTTGCCCGCCTGGCCTGTGGCCATGTGGCAACCATGACCGTGGCCCCGGAGAAGCCTGGTGTCACGGGGACCGCAGGGGTCAATGCCGCCCTTGTCAGCGCGGGGGCGCTGCCTTCCTACGGGCACACCGATGCTGACGGTGATGCGGTGCGGGCTGCTGTGGCCGACGCGGTCGGCCGGATCTCCTCCCGCCGGGCCGCAGGTCTGCCGGTCCGCTCCCGGCGCCCCACGGTCACCCACCTGTTCAACGCGATGCCTCCTGTCCACCACCGCCACCCGGGTCCCGTTCCTGCCTTCCTGGCTGCGGCTCGACGTGGGGAGGTCGTCCTGGAGCTGGTTGCCGACGGAGTGCACCTGTCTGCTGAGCTGGTCACCGAGCTCTTTGAGGTCCTGGGACGTGAGAGCCTCGTGCTCGTTACTGATGCCATGGCGGCTGCGGGTATGGCGGACGGGAGCTATGCGCTCGGCCCGGCTGCCGTCACGGTGTCCGGCGGGATTGCCCGGGTCACGGGTAGCAGCACCATCGCCGGGGGAACTGCCCATCTCATCGACGTCGTGCGCACCACCTGGCGCGGGGGCGTGGATCTGACGGACGCCGTATACGCCGCCAGCCTCCAGGGGGCGCGGGTCCTGGGAGACCCGGAAGTCGGGGCGCTGGTGGCGGGTCTGCGGGCTGACGTCGTGGTCACGGACACCGCGCTGCGCCCTGTCCGGGTGATCAGGCGCGGTCGGGAGGTGCCCGGGTGCGCCGGTTAGCACCAAGTGCCGTATCGCTGTTCAGCCAGTCTTTTCCACTCTGCTGGCCCGGCCCTGGGCCGTGCCGTCTACCGCTATGACTCGCGGTACCGACGTGACATGCGGGTGTGTCGCGCTTGTGTCACCGAGTTGGAATGTAGGGTGTCGATATGGAATTTCTTCACATTCGCAATGCCACGGCCAGGCTGACCTACAGCGGGCAGGTATTTCTTATTGACCCGATGCTGTCGCCCAAGGGTTCCCTCGACCCCTTCCCGTCGCTTCGAGGCAGTGAGCGCAATCCGCTCCAGGATCTCCCCCTTCCAGCCAAGGAGGTCGTGCGTGGTATCGATGCGACTATTGTCACGCATACACACATAGACCATTGGGACCAGGAGGCAGCTCACTTTGTTCCCAAGGAGATACCGGTGTTTGTCCAGAATGAGTACGACGCCGACACCATCTCCTCCGCAGGCTTTACCGACGTTCGGGTCCTGGAGGGGACGGCGCGTCTGGGCCAGGTGGTCCTAGCCAGCGTCGCGGGTCAGCACTACGACACTCCTGAGCTGGTGCAGCCGATGATCGAGCGCACCGGCAGCGCGGACACGATGGGGGTGGTCCTCAGCGCGGAGGGGGAGCCGACCCTCTACCTCACCGGTGATACCGTCTGGTTCGCCGGGCTGGAGAAGGCCCTGGACGTCTTTGCTCCCGACGTCGTGGTAGCTAACGCTGGGGGCAACAGCATCCCCGGGGGGCGGCTGGTCCTGGACGACGCGGAGGTGGCCCAGATCCACCGAGCGGCACCCGAGGCCAGGATCGTGGCTGTCCACATGGAGGCCCTCAACCACTGGGGCACCTCCAAGGAGCGCCTGCGCCAGACTGCTGCCGAGCAGGGTTTCGAGGGAAGCCTCCTCATCCCTGACGACGGCCAGTCCCTGGTGCTGCATACGCGTTGACAGCCGCTGCCAGCGGTGGCCTAGCGCTGCACCTCCGTCAGTCTCCCGGTGGCGACGTCGTAGACAAAGCCTCGCGCGCTCGCCCCGCCAGGCACGTGCGGGTCGGCAGTCAGCCCGGCCAGGGCCTGGCGCACGTCCTGGGCAGCGTCGGTGAAGCCTCCGGGCTGCCAGGGAGGGCGCTGGCCAGTCTCCCGCTCCAGGGAGTCGGTGAAGGTCTCGTCGTCCAGGCGGGACATGCCGCAGTCGGTGTGGTGGATGAGCAGAATCTCCTGGACCCCCAGCGCGTGCTGGGCGATGGCCAGGGAGCGGCGCACGTCCTCGGTGAGGATACCTCCGGCGTTGCGGATGACGTAGGCGTCTCCGGCCTGCAGCCCCAGCAGCGACATGACGTCCAGGCGCCGGTCCATGCAGGCGACGACGGCCAGGGTGGCGTGCTCTCCTCGTGCGGGGACAAAGTCCGCGGCGTAGTGGCGGGCCGCCTCAAGCGCTGTGGCAGCTGTGGGAGCGGAAGGGGCGGCGTCAGGGTTGGTGGGGGACTGGGACGACATGGGCGCTCCTTGGGTCTGGTCGTGCTGGCTCCCGGCTGGGGCGCTGGTCACGACGGTGCTGGAGCCACTGACACTACCGGTCACGCCTGCTGGCGGGAGCGGTGACTCCTCAGACTTCTGTCTAGGCTTGCCGCCGTGCCCTCCTACCGCACCGTGCTCACTGTGACTACTCTGCATCCCGGCCGGGTGCCCTGCGATGTCGAGGAGGCCGCCCGTGCTGCGGTCACCATCTCGACCGCGCTGGAGGCCTTCCAGGTCGACGTCGTGAGTGGTGAGCCCCGCGTCACCATTCGCTTCACTGGGACCGACGACGTCGATGCCCGCCGCACCCACCGCCGCGTGGTAGCCGAGGTGCGCGGTGTTGCGGATGTCTCCCGGCAGCTGCTCGCTAAGGTCGTTGCTGGTCGCAGCGTGCCGACGCAGGTGTGAGGCGTGGCTGCTCCAACTCCACGACGATCTGCCGTGCGAGAGGTCTTGTCCGGCCGGGTCCTGGACCGGGGCTCAGGCCATGATCTCAGGCGAAGACGACGGTGCGGTGCCCGTTGAGGAGCACCCGGTGCTCGGCGTGCCAGCGCACGGCCTGGGCCAGCACCCGCCGCTCGACGTCCTGGCCCTTGGAGCGTAGCGCCTCCACGGAGTCCTCGTGGCTGGCCCGGGTGACGTCCTGCTCGATGATGGGTCCCTCGTCGAGGTCGGCTGTCACGTAGTGGGCGGTGGCGCCGATGAGCTTGACCCCGCGCTCGTGGGCCTGCCGGTAGGGGTTGGCCCCCTTGAAGCTGGGCAGGAAGGAGTGGTGGATGTTGATGACCCCGCCGTGGAGGCGCTCACACAGGGTAGGGGAGAGGATCTGCATGTAGCGGGCCAGGACTACCAGCTCCACGCCCAGGGAGTCCACCAGGCCCAGCAGCTCGGCCTCAGCCGCCTCCTTGGTGTCCTTGGTGACCGGGATGTGGTGGAAGGGGACGTCGTAGAACTGCGCGACGTCGCGCAGCGTCTCGTGGTTGCCCACGACCCCGGCTACCTCGACGGGCAGGCCCTGGCTGCGGGCGCGGAAGAGAAGGTCGGTCAGGCAGTGGCCCTCCTTGGAGACCATGATGAGGGTGCGTACCCGGCGGCCGACCTCATCCAGGGTCCAGGTCATGGAGTAGGTACGGGCCAGCTCGTCGAGGTCCTTCTCCAGCTCGGTGCGAGGCACGGTGGTCATGACCTGGACGCGCATGAAGAACAGGCCGGTGCGCTCGTCCCCGAACTGCTTGGACTCGGTGATGTTGCCCCCACGGCGTGCCAGGGCGCCGGTGACCGCGTGGACGATGCCGGGCCGGTCCGGGCAGGACAGGGACAGGACCAGGTGCTGGGCGTGCGCGCCGTCTGCCGCTGCCGGGGAGGGCTCCGGAGCCTGGGCGCCCGAGGAGCCGCCCGGAGTGCCTGGGCGGCTCTGGGTGCCCAGGCTCGTCGGGGAGCCCGGGGACATCGGGGTGCCTGGTGAGCCTGGGGTGCTCGTCGGGGTGGTCATGGGGCGAGGGTAGCCCGGGTGTGGGACGGGAGGACAGCCGCAGCGGGCCGACCGCAGAAGATGGCTGGGAATGCTGGGAATGACTGTCATCTGTCATGCGGCGGTCTGGATGGTCAGGGTCCCGCCCAGCGCGTGGGCGATGCGCGCGAGCATGACACCTCCAGGAGCCTGTGCCCCGTTCTCGATGGCAGAGATCACCGACTGCCGGGTGCCGGCCTGCTGGGCGAGGCCGGTCTGGGACAGCCCGGCAGCAGTGCGGGCGTTGTAGACCAGTTCGGCCAGCTGGAGCCGAGCCTCCGCCTCAATGGCGGCTGCGTCGTACTCTGAGCGCTCGGCCTTGGTCATGGCGGCAAGAGACTCCTGCCGGACTTGCTCCCACGATGTCGTGCTTGTGGTAGTCATGATGCTCCGTCCTTTCTTCTGTCGGCCTGGCGGGTTGCCTTATGGGCAGCCTGCGCCTGTCTGGCTCGAAGGATCTCGGTGCGCTCGTTGCTGCGTTGCTTGCGAAAGGTCGTGAGCGTCACCACCATGGGATCCGGGTCGATCACGTACGTGATGCGTCGGTTGACGTTCTCGCAGAAGAACCGCAGCTCAAACAACCCGTCGCCGAGCGCCCGTGAGTGTGGCATCCGCAGCAGGTGTCCCTGAGACGCCAGGCGCTCTATGGCGCGGTCTGCCGCAGCCTTTCCCGCTGGACTGAGCGCGAGGTACCAGGTGCGTACCTCCTCGGAGAGCGTCACCGTCCATCTCATGTACTGACTATGCTGCTGGGGGCATATTCTGTCAAGAGGATACTCGCTGATTGGGAGGAGTGGACGTGAGGACGTTGTCGGTTCCTGCTTCAGGATCCCCGTCCGTGCCAGGTCATGGGTGGCTGGTACGGACGGGCCTGCCGGGGGTGCGGGGGCCGTCGTCAGAGCGAGGTCCTGAGACAGGCAGTCCGTCCGGGTCCTGCTGTCGTTGTATGACGGGCCGCGAGAGGCGGGCCTCGCGCCCGACGAACGTGCGGTCACGATGCGGTAGGCTGCGTCCGTCGCGACTGGCGCCGGGTGGAGGACCACCGGGGAGCGGCACGAGGATCGAGACCACGGGGTCGCCCGCCTGGGCCACGGGTCACCCGATCACGCGTAGGCCTGTGCCACGCGTCCCACCACGGAGGAGACCACATGACCGCTGAAGTTCCCTCTGCTCCTAGCGCAGCCGCTGAGACTCCCGAGGCCCAGGCCGTCCCCGCTGGAGCCCGCGCCGTGGGAGCCACCACCACAGGGTTCCCTGACGCCCCCGCGCAGCCCAGCCTGCTCAGCCAGCCCCTGGCGCAGCTGGACCCGCAGATCGCTGCCACCCTGGCCGGGGAGTTGGACCGCCAGCGCTCCACCCTGGAGATGATCGCCTCGGAGAACTTTGTGCCCCGGGCCGTCCTGGAGTGCCAGGGCTCGGTTCTGACCAACAAGTACGCGGAGGGCTATCCCGGGCGGCGCTACTACGGGGGCTGCGAGGTCGTCGACGTCGCGGAGTCCCTGGCCATCGAGAGGGCCAAGGCTGTCTTCGGGGCCGAGTGGGCCAACGTCCAGCCCCACTCCGGCGCCCAGGCCAATGCCGCTGTCCTGCACGCCCTGGCCGCTCCCGGTGACACGCTCCTGGGGCTGTCCCTGGCCCACGGCGGCCACCTCACCCACGGGATGAGGATCAACTTCTCCGGCAAGAACTACCATGCCACCGCCTACGGCGTGGACCAGGCCACTCACCGCATCGAGATGGACCAGGTGCGCCAGGCCGCCCTGCGCGAGCGCCCCCGGGTGATCATCGCCGGGTGGTCGGCCTACCCCCGCCACCTGGACTTCCAGGCCTTCCGTGAGGTCGCCGACGAGGTCGGCGCTGCCCTGTGGGTGGACATGGCTCACTTCGCCGGGCTGGTCGCCGCAGGCCTGCACCCCAGCCCCGTGCCGTGGGCCGATGTCGTGTCCACCACTGTCCACAAGACGCTGGGCGGGCCGCGCTCTGGCCTGCTGCTGTCCAGCCGGGCCGAGCAGTGGGGGCGCAAGCTGGACTCCGCTGTCTTCCCCGGCCAGCAGGGCGGTCCGCTTATGCACGTGGTCGCCGCCAAGGCCGTGGCCATGAAGATCGCCGGGACCCAGGAGTTCGCCGAGCGCCAGGCCCGCACCGTCGAGGGCGCCTCGATCATCGCCGAGCGCCTCCTGGCCGACGACGTCCGCTCCGCCGGCATCACCCTGGTGACCGGGGGCACCGACGTCCACCTGGTCCTGGTGGACCTGCGTGAGTCCTCCCTGGACGGCCAGCAGGCTGAGGACCTTCTGCACGAGGCCGGCATCACCGTCAACCGCAACGCCGTCCCCTTCGACCCCCGGCCCCCGCGCGTGACCTCCGGCCTGCGCATCGGCACCCCCGCCCTGGCCACCAGGGGCTTCGGTGCGGCAGAGTTCACCGAGGTGGCCGACGTCATCGCCACCGCCCTGGTGCGTGGCGCAGCCGGCACCGCAGACGAGGATCTGCTGGGCGCCCTGCGAGGCCGTGTCACGGCCCTGACCGACGCCTTCCCCCTCTACGAGGGGCTGCCTGGGGGGCTGGGCCAGTGAGGGCGCCGTGGCAGGGGCCTGCCCGGGTCCTGGACGGCACGGCGACTGCCGCCCGCATCAAGGCCGAGCTCACCCAACGGGTCACGGCCCTGGCGCAGCGCGGGGTCACCCCCGGCCTGGGCACCGTCCTGGTGGGGGAGGACCCGGGCTCGGTGCGCTACGTGGCGGGCAAGCACTCCGACTGCGCGGAGGTGGGGATCACCTCCATCCGGGTGGACCTGCCCGCCACTGCCACTCAGGCTGAGGTGGAGGCCGCCGTGGACCGGCTCAACGCGGACCCCGGCTGCACCGGCTACATCGTCCAGCTCCCCCTGCCCGCAGGGATCGACACCAACGCCGTCCTGGAGCGGGTGGACCCGGGCAAGGACGCTGACGGCCTGCACCCCACCAACCTGGGGCGCCTGGTGCTGCGCGCCTCGGAGCCGGTCACCTCCCCGCTGCCGTGCACGCCCCGGGGCTGTATCGAGCTGATGACCCGTCACGGCATCGACCTGCCGGGACGCAACGTGTGCGTGGTGGGGCGCGGCGTGACCGTGGGGCGCTCCATCGGGCTGCTCCTGGGCCGTAAGGACGTCAACGCCACCGTGGACGTGTGCCACACGGGCACCACGGACCTGGCCAGCCACGTGCGCCGGGCCGACGTCGTCATCTCCGCCGCAGGCAGCCCCGGCATCATCACCGCCGACATGGTGGCTCCCGGGGCGGTGGTCCTGGACGTGGGCGTCTCACGCGTGGTGGACCCGCTCACCGGCAAGGGGCGGATCGCGGGCGACGTGGCCGACGGGGTGGATGAGGTGGCCTCCTGGCTGTCCCCCAACCCCGGCGGCGTGGGTCCCATGACCCGCGCGCTGCTGCTGGCCAACGTCGTGGAGGCTGCTGAGCGGGCTGTGGGCACGACACGGTAGAACAGGGGCTTCAGCAGGTTCTTACCTGGCGTCGGCAGCAGTGCTCCTAACTACCTACCCATTGATACGCTCTTCCTGGCAGGTTCCTGCAGTAGGAGGGGGTTCGGTATTGACTCATCTATCTCTCTGCTGAGTGTAAGTAGTGCTCCTGCCGTCCCTAGCATGAGACTTCGGACCGTGGTGACGCCTTCAGGAAGTCCGCTGCGAGGCTTGCGCTCCAGGAGGCGCGACAAAGCGGCTTGCCGGTACGTTTCGAGGTCCGCGCGGGTAATCTCCGTAGCCTGGGTCCTGCCCTCAAGTACAGGAACAGTCTCGTCGAGTGCGAGAAGGTTCCCAAGCGCACCGTGGCACAGCGAGTCATCTACGGGAAGACCGCTGGCAACAGTCTCCTGTGCGCCGACACCTACGTGGCTTAGAAGCGTGCTGTCGTCCAACAAACTTGAGGCGGCCGCTCGCGCCATGGCAATACCTGCAGTTCCATGGCACCAGTGCACGGGATAGAGACTGCCCTGGTCAAGGGACTCGGGGCGTGCGTCGAGCCACCGCCGACGGCTGACGTCGAACAGCGAGTCATCAAAGCGGAGAGCGGCCCTTGCGGCACCGGTGACTGTCTCGTCGCCGAGGGCAGCACCTACCTTTGCGAGTGCCCATCCAATCCCTGTGGCCCCGTGCGAGAACCCTCCCAGGCGAGCAGCCTCATTCCCGGTTTCCCAGGTGATGACCCCGTCATCGACTTCGATAGCATGAGCAAGAAGGTGCTGAACCAGTGCTTGCAGCGCCGCCTTCGCGCTGTGGTCGTCCGCATCGCTTACAGACGTGATGACGGCAACGGCACCAGCCGCACCAGTCATGACGTCGGTATAGATATCAGAGGAGGCTGCTGCGGTTAACCGATGGAGGACTCGCTCCTTGAGTTGCCCGTAGCGGCTGCCACCTAGCTCAGCGTCGAAGTGGGCAAGAGCGTAGAGTATTCCCGAGACACCACTGAAAGCGCCAATCGGCAGAGTGAGGCGTGATGCGGACCAGTCCTCTAAGATATTTGTGACGGCATGGGCGGAGCGGCGTGCGAGCTCATCTAATCCAAGGCCTGGAAGGACGCGGTTCGCGTAAGTTGTAGCCAGCATGACGCCAGCTAGGCCGTCGTACAGGGTTGGACCCAGCGGTTGGTACTCGAGACCGGTGCTATCAGTGCTGCTAGAAACACTGATCCAGGTAGCGTCGTCGTCACCGAAGATGGCGGACTCCAGCAGTATCTCCGCCTGGTTCCGTGCAACCCTGAGAACATCTGCAGCGTTCACCTCGGCAGTTTGGATCCCTGGACTCACTTGCCAAGTGGGTGCGGAGGGAGAGGAGGTGGCTGCCAGGATAGACTCTTCAATAAGGTTGGTTGACTTGTGAATATCATCGTTATTTAAGCTTTTGATTCGCTCGATTGCCTCCTCGCGAGTCGTCTTCATAAAATACTCTGGAACTACCTGTCGTTGCTGCGCGGTCAGTGAGCGGGAATCAAGCCGCGTACTGAACAAGGGCGTATCAAGTTCGAACAGAGCTTTTTCCTCCTCCCTGATGACTTGCGCTCTACAGCCCTGTTTGTTGAATTGGTTCCAAAGAGCGCGAAACAGGTCGTCGCGATTGATGCCGCTGTGCATCCGTGAGGGCTGTCGCATTTCAGTCAGCAACAGCGAGTATGACCTGGTTGCCCGGAGTATGCAGCGTACCTCCGTGTCGGGCATTGAGGAAAGTAACTTTACTATAGGGTTCCGCTGCTCCATGATGGCGTGTGACATCTCCGTGAATCCCCGAATCAGTGACTCGCGCCTTGCGCGAACAGTGCCAACGGTCATGTCGGGTGGCTGATTTCTTGATTGGCCGATGGGGACTCGAGTACTAGCGATTCTCATCGTGTCGGTAAGCGGATCGAGAACCTGGTGGGTGGTGGCGTAGCGAGCGCCAATCTGATCGAGTCCTCCCGTGGCCACGCTGACGTCAATGCTGGTGTCATGCCCAGCGGAAAGGTGCATGGGAAGAATCCCTGTGCCAAGAACGGACTCGTTCAGTTCTGACACCGCCCTCTCTGCGGCGGTCTGAGGTGTCGGTCCTGTGTCACGGCTGTGGTTCTGGATCAGGGTCTCCAAATCTACCGGAACCGGGCCCTGAGGTGAAGCGATGACGTTCTCCATATGAAGGTCTGATGCTCCCAAGGAGTGGGCTACTGCCAGTAGCGCTCCAAGTTTCCTAAGGTGCTTCTCCGGGGCTATCTGTCCTGGCTCCGCCTGGGGAATGTACTCAATCCATCCGTACTGGCTCCGGTTCAGGACCTCCGGGGCGTAGAGTGCCGTCTGCCCGGGCACGTGGGCTCGTGTCAGCCCCAGGAGGTCCCGGTAGAGGACTACAGATCCGCAGTCTCGAGGCTTGTAGACGAGCCTGTGCCCGTCCTCAAACTGGAGTATCGCCACGGACTGGCCTCTGTCGTGACGGTCTCCGGAGAACTCTACTGATCCTAGTGGAGTTGAATCTTGTGGAAGCATTCCCTGTGCGACTAGCGCCTCGGTGTCGTCATCTAGGCGTGTCAGCATTTTACTCACCTGGTTCCGCCAGCCACGTATAACTGTGACGAGATCCCGGGCGAGGACAGGGTAACGGGTAAGGAACTCCAGTCTCTGGTCGGGAATGTTCATCCTTTCGTCCAGGCCTCGATAGTCTCTCTCGCGCGAAAGTTCGGCGAGCAAACAGCGCAGCGATAGCGTTGACACCGTGCTTCCAAGGTTTCTGAGCAAACTCTTGCGTGCCGTTCCTGTTAACTGCGGCCACTGATCTAGGTAGTCTTCCTGCCGTGCTGTAATTGCCGTTACCAGTGCAGGAAACGGCGGGGAGTTCAGCAGGGTATTCTCGACAACGAGTTGGTCCAGCACGATTGGATTCCGTGCTGTGCACAGAATCCAATCCTCAATGTTTTCGATCCAGGCGGTACTTTCGTGCTCTGGACTCCAAGGAAGCCCAGTGAGCAAGGATGCAAGTGTTGTCTTGCTAAAGTTGCGACTGTGCAGGTAGCCGTCTAGAGTCGCAGCATCATTCAGCGATCCAGACGCCCAGGAATTCACGACAGCCGACATAGTGGCGTTCTTGGGCTGGCGTGTCGGATTCCGCTCGGCGAGGGCAGTTGCCTGCAGGAGGGTTTGAAGAATGTGCTGGGACAACATTGTGACTTCCGGGTTCTGGTGGGTAGTGGTAGGGCCGGGTGGTCCAAGAACTATGCCCGGACCACCCGGCGGACGTCTATCACCGACAGGCGCAGACAATTGTCCCGCATTCGATCGTCAGTGTGCATACCCAGCCACTGCTTCGCAGGTACGGGCTTACGATCTTACGGAACTCTTCGTCGATCTGCGCCTGCAATGACGGAGTGCTGTCATCTGCTGCGCGTGCCGCCATGTCCCAGTGCGGACTGACGACTGTGATTTCCTGGTTGAGAACGTTGCTCATATTTTTCACCTCCTTTCTTTATGTTTGGCTGCTAGGTCCTTGGGTGTGCTTTCGCCGTCGGAGTGGTTCTTAAGATACGTGGTCCATGACTGGTGCTCTACTAGCCTCTTGGACGATTTTTGCTTCGTGTCAATACTGAGGTTGTAGGTATCTCGTTCTAGGTGTCTAAGACCGTGGGCGGAGTTCGGTGCTTTGTTATGTGGTTATAGTTACATTGACGGCTGTGTATGCTGTCTTCATGGGCCGGTTTCGGGAGTGCAGCCGGAAGGGCGACGTGACTGTTGCCGCCCTCGGCCTCGCCCTGTGCGCCGTCCTGGGACTGATGGGGCAGCCAGACTGGGCGTGGTCGGCCGCGATGGCTGCCACGCTGGGTCTGCGGCGTAGCGCACCAGTCGCCTGTGCCGCCGTGGCGACGGTGGTCTCGGTCGTGCACCTGCTTACCGAGGCGGCGCTGCTGTTTCCGGGCGACGTTGTCCTGCTCGCGGCGGCGTACTCGGTAGCCGCCTACGCTGACGGGCGGCGGCGGCGCGTGGCGCCGGTGCTGGGGCTGGTCGTCGTCGGGGTGCTGGGTGCCAGCCTGCCTGCTCGTGGGGTCGCGCCCACGCAGGGGGCGCTGGTTGCCGGTCTCGTGGCCGCCAGCCTTGTGGCGGCGTGGGCGGCGGGACTCCTCCGGCGCCGCACGCTCCAGGCGCTGCGCGACGCTGAGCACCGGCGACTGCTGTCTGAGCGCAACGCGCAGGCCCGCTCCCAGCTGGCGGCCTATGAGGAGCGGGAGCGGATCAATGACGAGATGCACGACGTGCTCGCGCACACGCTGACCAGTGTCGTGGTCCAGGCCGAGAGCGGCCGGGCCATTGCTGCCGACAGGGAGGTCGCCGAGCTGTTCGAGACAATATCGCGTGCCAGCAGGTCGGCACTTGGTGAGGTGCGGGCGCTGCTGGCTCCCTCGGACCAGGAAGGCACCTACCCTGCTCCCGGCCTCACTCCCAGTCTCGATGACCTTGACGACCTGCTCGCCGGGGTGGAGGCTGCGGGCCAGCACGTGGAGTGCCGCACCAGCGGGACACCCAGCGATCTGGAGCCGGGGCTGTCGCTGGCGGTCTACCGGGTGGTGCAGGAGTCGCTGACCAACGCCCAGCGCCACGGCACGGGGGACGCGGTGCGGCTGACCCTGGAGTGGGCCTGCGACCGTCTCAGCGTCACGGTCTCCAACAGCGTCGACAACCCCGTCGGTCCGGGTGCGGACAGCGTGCTGCTCCGCGAGAACCGTGGGCTCGCGGGGATCCGCCGCCGCTGCACCCTCTATGGCGGCAGCCTTCACTACGGCTTTCACCACGGTACCCGCAACGATCCTCACGGTGATCCTCACGGTCACCACCGCACCGACCCCGGCCACCACGACGTCAGCCAATACGACCACCGCGACAGCCACGGCCCGGCGGACACCTTTACCTTGGTGGCTACCTGGCCACTGACGGTAGCGGCGGAGGCCGCGACGGGAGTGTCGGGAGTATCGACAGACGCCCCCGAGGGCAGCGAGAGACGGTGAGTGGTGGTGACTGAGCCCGAGCACGCAGGGCGCCGGATCTCCGTCCTCGTCGTTGACGACCAGTCCCTGGTCCGTGACGGGATCAGCCGCATCGTCAGGGCCCAGCCCGACATGTCCGCCGTAGGCAGCGCCAGCGACGGTGCTCAGGCTGTTGACCGCGTGCGAGAGCTGCGGCCCGACGTGGTCCTCATGGATGTGCGCATGCCTGGCCTGGACGGAGTGGAGGCCACGCGCAGGATCACCGCCGAGCAGGCCGACTCCGCTCCCCGCGTCCTGGGCCTGACCTCCTACGACAATGACGCCTACGCGATCGGCATGCTCAGGGCCGGGGCCGTTGGGTTCATCCTCAAAGACAGCACGGCGGTCCAGCTCGCCGACGCGATCCGAGCCGCCTGGGACGGGACGTTCACCGCCGCCATGAGCACCACCCAGCGGCTGCTGCGACACCTCACCGAGAACCCAGAGGCACCGGGGGACGCGGGCCGCCCGGGGGCTCCAGGAGCCTCATCGGACACCCGCGCCCTGGAGGCCCTGGACACCCTGACCGCTCGCGAGCGTGACATCCTCGCCCGCGTGGTCGCGGGACGCTCGAACCCTGAGATCGCCCGTGAGCTCTACGTAGCAGAGGTCACTGTCAAGACCCACGTGGGCCACGTGCTCATGAAGCTAGGGGTCCGCGACCGGGTCCAGCTCGTCATCTGGGCCTACCGCCACGGGCTGGCTGACTCACTGACCACCCCCTCCACAGACCAGGGCAGTCTCCCTGCCCCGTCCGGCGGACCCGGTGCCTCCCGGGACGCTGGCAACGGCTCCTTGACCTCTCCGGGATCCGACGTGCCCGGGCAGTCCGGCTGAGACGGTGGTAGGAGCCTCTCCTGCAACCGTATGACGCGGGGATCGGAGCGGTTCCCACCGCAGCACGATGCCTGGGCAACCCCGCTCCTGCGAGCATGACGGGCATGCGTACGGATCAGAAGACGACCGCCGTCGCCACGCGCGGGCTGACCAAGCGGTTCGGGGACCGTACCGCTGTCGAGGCCCTGGATCTGAGGGTCCCTCAGGGTGCCCTCTACGGGTTCCTGGGACCCAACGGGTCCGGGAAGTCGACGACGATGAAGATGCTCCTGGGGCTGACCCGACCCACCGCCGGAGAGATCGAGGTGCTCGGCCAGCGCCTGACCCCGGCGTCACGAGGAGATCTCCTGCCGATGATCGGGTCCATGATCGAGGCACCCCCCGGCTACGGCCACCTCACCGGCTGGGAGAACATGACGATCGTGCGTGACATGCTCGGGCTGTCCGACTCCCAGCTTGACCGGGCTCTGGCCACGGTGCGCCTGCGCGACCACAGGGACACGCTGGTGCGCCACTACTCCATGGGTATGAAGCAGCGCCTGGGCATCGCCATGGCCCTGGCCCGCGAGCCCTCCCTGCTGATCCTGGACGAGCCCACCAACGGGCTGGACCCGGCCGGGATCGAGGAGGTCCGCAGCCTCCTCGTGGAGCTGGCCCAGACCGGGGTCACGATCATGGTCTCCAGCCACCTCCTTGACGAGATCGACAGGATGGCCACGGTCCTGGGCATCCTCTCCTCCGGGCGGCTCATCTTCCAGGGGACCCGCGAGGAGCTCTTTAAGCGTTCCGTCCCGGACCTGGTCATCGAGACACCCCAGCCGGACCGTGCGCGAGCCCTCATCACAGGGGCGGTCCCTGGTCACGGCGGCGTCACCGTCAGCGGCCTCGACAAGGAGCAGACCGCCGAGGTGGTCAGGCGCCTGGTCGCTGCCGACATCGACGTCTACGGGGTGCGCCGGGTGCAGCAGAGCCTGGAGGACGTCTTCATGGACCTGACCGGTCGAGGTGGGCTGCTATGAGACGTGGCATTATGCTCGAGCTGCGCAAGACACGGCGCCTGCGGACACGCCCCCTGCTGGCCAGCCTGGTTGTTGCCGTGGCCGCGCTCAGCTGCCTGTCCCTGTTCGCCGGCAGTACCCGGGACTCTCTCGACGACCCCCAGGCCCGTCCCTGGGCCGCTCTCCTGCTGACCTACACGTTCATGGCAGCGATGACCTCCCCGCTGCTGACCGCGGTCCTCGCCAGCCGCCAGACCGACATCGAGCACTCCGGGCAGGGGTGGGTGCTTGCTGCCACCGCAGGCCACAGCCCCGGCACCCTGTGCCGCGCCAAGCTGGTGACGCTGGCACTCCTCCTGCTGCCTGCGGTCGCGGTGCAGTCAGGTCTTGTCGTCGCTGTCGGCGTGCTCGCCGGTATCCGGGTCCCCCTCGACACCGGCTCCTGGGCGGGCTACACGCTTCTGCTGTACCTCCTTGACGTCGCTTTCTGTGCCCTCCACATCTGGCTCGCGGCGCGGGTGGACAACCAGCTCGTCAGTGTGGGAGTGGGTACGCTCGGCTCCTTCCTGGCTGTGTTCAGCCTTCTCATGCCCTCGGCAGTCAGCAGGCTGATCCCGTGGGGCTACTACGCCGTCATCTCCCACGCCGGGCAGGAGGGCGACCGCGTCTCCTACGTGAGCGCGCCTTACGGATGGGTCGCAGGCTTTCTGGTCCTGGTCGCCGTGGTGTTCACCGTGGTGACCCGACGTCTGGACCGTGTGGAAAGGTAGGGTGCCTGTGCTGCACGCAGAACTCACCAAGCTCAGGCGGTCCAGCACCTGGGTCATCGCGATCGTCCTGCCCGTCCTGGCGGTCGTCACCGGCACGCTCAACGCCATACGCAACGAGGACGCCCTCGGCTCCGGGTGGGGCCCGCTCACCTCCCAGGTGGTGCTCTTCTACGGCTTCCTGTTTTACTCGCTGGGCATCAGCCTGCTGACCGCGACCGTGTGGCGCACGGAGCACCAGGGCACCAACTGGAACCTGCTCCTGACCACCACAGCGGCTCCGCTGCGGCTGGTGGCTGCCAAGGCGGCCTCGGTCCTTCTGCTGGTGGCAGTCATGCAGGCCGTGCTGGTGGGCGGCACCGCTGCGGCGGGGCTGCTCGTGCTCCACCTGGAGGAGCCCTTCCCGTGGCAGTTCGCCCTGACGGGCCTGATCGCCCTGGTCGCGGCTCTTCCCCTGGTCGGGGTGCAGTCGCTGCTGTCGATGCTGCTGAGGTCCTTCGCCGCTCCCGTGGCGCTGTGCCTCCTGGGCTGCGTGGTCGGCATCGCCTCCGTGACCTCCACGGCTCTGCGCCCCCTCAGCTACGTGCTGCCCCAGGCTATCGCGACCCGGGCACTCAACCTGGGCTCCTTCGCCGCCCTGGCCGACTCCGGCGGTGTCGTCGTCCCCGACGTGGCACCCCTGCTGGCGTCCAGCCTGGTGCTCGCCGCCCTGCTCGCCTGGCTGGCAGCGGTGCTCATCCGGACGGTGAGGCTGCGCTGAGCGCTGAGCCAGGGACGGGGCAGGTGTGAGGTGAGTCAAGGTGAGCTTGTTGGGGCGAGTCCGCGAGGCGGGCCGCCTCCCCGGGTAGGGCTGTCCGCGTGTGTCCGGTGGCTGCCCGGTGCTGTTCGGTGGCCGGTCAGCCCGGGCGCTCACAGCTGCGTCTCCTCCTCCCGCGCCCGGCGTGCGGCCGCCAGATGCAGCGCGCCGCGGCCCGCGACACCCGCTCCCGCCAGGCACAGGGGCATGGAGGCCAGCCACATGAGGGTGGAGGCCGGTGGGGTCGTGAGCTGGGCCGCGAGCGGCAGGCAGGCCGCCAGCACCATGATGGCCAGGCCCCAGCGCAGCGCCCTGCGCGCACCCGGCGCACCCGGGGCCTGCGGGCGCCTCCCGGCTTGTGAGCCAGCCGGGGCTGTCGGTCCCGTCGTGTCCGTTGTACCTGGAATGTCCGTCATGTCTGTGCCGTCCCGTGTGGGCCGTCCCGTGTGGCTGCTGTGTGTGGCTGCTCTGTGCGTGCCGTGCCCGGCCAGCGTCAGCCGGTGACCTCGAAGCGGCGGCCGGTCAGGCTCCCCGCCCTGAGGTCGGTGACGCTGACCTGCTCCACGCGTGCCCAGCGCGGCCCCTTGTAGAGCCAGGCGACCAGCCGGGCGACGTCGTCGGCCGGTCCCTGCGCCATGACCTCGACGTCGCCGTCGGGCAGGTTGCGCACCTGGCCTACCAGGCCCAGCTGCTGGGCCTCGGCGGCACAGTGGTAGCGGAAGCCCACACCCTGGACCACACCGGTGACCAGGGCGTGGATGGTACGGGTACTGCGGGTACGAGAGGCGGAGCTGGTCGTGGGGGCCATGTGCCCATGGTGACAGCCTCCTGGGCTGTAGGCTAGGCAGCCATGCGTATCGCCACGGTCAACGTCAACGGTATCCGGGCTGCAGCCCGCAAGGGCATGGGGGACTGGCTGGCCGCCTGCGCCCCCGACGTCCTGCTGCTGCAGGAGGTCCGCGCCGACGAGCGCATCGCTGCCGACCTCCTGCCCGGTTACACCGTGTCTACCTGGCCCTGTCGCATCAAGGGGCGCGCGGGCGTGTCCGTGGCGGTGCGGCAGGGCGGCCCGGCCGTCGTCAGTGCCGTGCGCCGGGGCGTGGCCGCGCCAGAGGCGCCTGAGCCCGACGTGGACTCCGGGCGCTGGCTGGAGGTGGACCTCCGGCTGGGCAGGGACGTCGAGCCCGGTGAGACAGTCGGCGGCGAAAGCGGTGACGATACTGACGGCCCCGGTAGCGTGGCCACAGGGTCTGCTGTGGGGGGCACCGACCTGACGGTGGTCTCCGCCTACCTCCACTCCGGCCAGCTGGGCACGGAGAAGATGGATCAGAAGTACGCCCACCTGGCCCTGGTGGGGCGGCGCCTGGCCGCGCTGCTGGAGGCAAGCCGCCAGGGTGGGCCGCAGGCGCTGGTCGCGGGGGACTTCAACGTGGTCCGCTCCGAGCGCGACATCAAGAACTGGAAGCCCAACCACAACAAGATCGCCGGGGTCATGGACGAGGAGATCGCCCACCTGGAGGAGTGGTTCTCCTCCGGCTGGGTGGACGTCTCCCGTGTCCTGGCCGGAGCTGAGACCCAGGGTCCTTATACCTGGTGGTCCCAGAGGGGCAAGGCCTTCGACAACGACGCCGGGTGGAGGATCGACTACCAGGCCGCCACCCCGGGGCTGGCCGAGCGCGCGCGATCCTTCACGGTTGACCGTGCCCTGGACTACGCCTCCCGCTGGTCTGACCACGCCCCGCTGGTGGTTGACTACGCCGACGGCGCTGGCTGCGCTGACTAAGCCGACGGTGCTGCCGCAGCTCCTGCGGCTGGCTGGTCGCGACGCAGACCCTGCTGGTCCTGACTCAGGCCAGGCGGCCTGCGGGCGCTGAGGGGACGGCGTCGAGGAAGGCGGGCGGGGTGAACCCCGCCCGGGCGTAGGCGTCGGTGACAGCAGCCGCGACGTCGTGGACACGCGCGGCGTCCACCAGGGCGATCGCGGAGCCGCCAAAGCCGCCCCCGGTCATGCGGGCGCCGTGGGCTCCGGCGGAGCGGGCCGCCTCCACGGCTGTGTCCAGCTCGGGGCAGGTGCACTCGTAGTCCACGCGCAGGGACTCGTGGGAGGCGTCCATGAGAGCGCCAGCGGCGGCGAGCTTGTCACCTGCCAGAGGGCGGCCGTCCTGCAGGAGCCCTACCAGTTGGTGGGTCCGGTCAATCTCAGTGACCACGTGCCTGGTGCGGCGTACCAGCACGTCGGGCTCCAGCGTGTCGGCCCCGGCCGCGCTCGTGGAGCCCTGGGAGCCAGAGGCGGCTGCCCGCAGGCGCTCCAGCGCCTCGTCAAGGTCCTGCACGGCGACGTCGGCCAGCAGCTCGACACCCAGGAGGTTGGCCGCCTGCTCGCAGGCGGCGCGACGCTGGCCGTACTGGCCGTCAACCAGGGAGTGCTTTGCCTTGGTGTCGATGACCAGCAGTGCCAGCTCCTGGGCGGCAAGGTCAAAGGGCACGTGGGCTACCGACCCGTCCCGGCAGTCCAGCTCCAGGGCGTGCCCGGGCAGGCAGCGCAGGGAGGCGGACTGGTCCATGCCCCCGGTCGGTGCGCCAGCCATCTCGTTCTCAGCGCGCACGCACACCTGGACCAGCCGGGCACGCCCGGCGTCGTCAGGGGAGTCGGCACTGCCTGCCAGCCCCAGGCCTGCCACCTCGTCGATAGCGACAGCGGCCGAGCACTCCAGGGCCGCTGAGGAGGACAGGCCCCCACCCAGGGGCACGCAGGACACCAGGGCGGCGTCAAATCCCGGCAGGCCCGCGAAGCCCTCCCGCTCCAGCGCCCAGGCGACGCCAGCGACGTAGGCGGCCCACTGGCGGACCTCCCCTGGTGTCCCCTTGGGGCCGATCGTGTCCAGGTCCGTGACGTCAACCTGCTGCCTGGTCTGCGGGGAGACCAGGCGGACCGTGCGGTCTTGGCGCCTGCGCAGCGCCAGGTGGGCGCGGTGGGGCAGCGCGATGGGCAGGGCCAGGCCGCCGTTGTAGTCCGTGTGCTCACCGATGATGTTGACACGTCCCGGGGCGTACCACACGCCGTCGGGCTCGCCGCCAAAGGTCTCGCGGAACAGGGCGGTGGCAGCGCTGGTACCCTCCTGGGGCGACATGGCGGGGGTGAACAGGGGCTGGGTGGGCTGCTGGGTGCTCATCGGGGGTCTCCTGGGATTGGGTCAGTGGTGGGTGGAGCGGCGACGGCCGGGTGGGCTGTGGTCCGCGCAGTGGCTGGTAGCGGCTGGCGGCGGCAGCTGGTACCACGGGCGGCACGGCTGGTAGACCACCACGTCCTCGTGGGTGGTCGATCCGGGTGACACAGCGCGCACGTCGGTATTCTGCCAGAGTCTGCCGGTGTCTCCACCACGGGTGCTGTCAGAGGCTGGACGCGTCTGACCCCTGTCGGGACTGGTGCCCTGGCTCGCGGTAGTGTGGGCTCCTGCAGGGCGCTGCCACGCGGCTGCGGCAGGAGCAGACCTGTCCTCGCGGTCTCGCGGGCGGGTCCGGACAGGAAGGAGGTTGGTGGCCATGTACGTTCCTGTGACGGGCGCCAACCAGTGCGTCATCGGTGTGGTGCTTGCCCTGCCAGACGCGGGGGCGGAGCGGGTGCGTACCGTGCGCGCCATGGCAGGGGACCCCCTGGCCCAGGTGGTGCCACCCCACATCACGCTTCTGCCTCCTACCGCGGTGGACACTGACGCCCTGGCAGCGGTGGCTGATCACCTGCGGTGGGTGGCGTCCCGGACTGCCCCCTTTGACGTCCGTCTGCGGGAGGTGGGCACCTTCCGACCGGTCTCCCCGGTGGTCTACCTCAGCCTGCGCAGCGGAGCCGCGCAGTGCGACCTTCTCCAGGCGCGTGTACGTGACGAGGCCGGCCCCCTGGCGCGGCCGCTGAGCTTCCCCTTCCACCCGCACGTCACCTTGGCCCAGGGGCTGGACGACGCCAGCCTGGACCTGGCTGCCACTGCGGGCGCCGAGCTGGAAATCTCTTTTGAGGCTGCCAGTCTGGACCTCTGTCGCCTGTCCCCGCAGGGGCTGTGGGAAGAGATCAGGTCCTTCTCCTTCGGGACCTCCACCGACCTGTCCCCCCTCCCGCAGTTCCACCAGCACGTCTGAGAGGCTGGGCTGTGCTGGGAGGAGTCGGACAGCTGGTGGGACGCCTGCGGCGCTCGCGGGTGGGACGTGCCCTGGAGCGCTACCAGGAGGCGCACGGGAACCTCATCGCCGGGGGGATCGCCTACACCGGCCTGTTCTCGGTCTTCGCCGCCCTGGCGATCGGGGTGAGCGCCCTCATGGCGTTCGTCGGCAGCCACGACTCCGTGCGTCGGTCCGTTGTGACCACTATCGACTCGCTGCTTCCCGGGGTCGTGGACACCGGTAGCGGCGGCCTGGTCACCGTTGACCAGCTGGTGCTGGACTCGGCCCTCACCGTGGGGTCGGTCCTGGCCGTCGCAGCCCTGATGTTCTCGGCGATGAGTCTCATGGGGGCGATCCGGACGGGACTGAGAGCCGTGTTCACGCTGACGGACCAGTCCACGGGGCTGGTACGCACCCAGCTGATGAACCTGGTCGGTTTTGTCATCATCGTGGTGGGGGTCCTGGTGACTGCTGTCGCCTCGGTGCTCACCAGGCTCCTGTCGGGGGAGGCTGGGCAGGCCCTGGGGCTCTCAGGTGCGCTGACCAGCACCGGCTCCAGGGTGGCGGTCCTGGTGGTGTCATTCGTGATTGACTCCGGCATCCTGGCTCTCCTGGTGAGAGTGAGCGGCGCGCGGCCACCTCGGCGTGACCTGCTGTGGGGCAGTGCGCTGGGAGCGCTGGCCCTCGGGGTGCTGCGTGAGTTAGGGACCGACGTGGTGGGCTCCTCGGCGAGCAACCCCCTGCTGGCCTCCTTCGCTGCTGTCGCAGTGCTCCTGCTGTGGCTGAACCTGGCGGCCCGCGTGGTGCTCCTGACGGCGGCCTGGATGGCAGAGGCAGACGAGGCTCCCGCCGAAGGGTCCCACCGAGTTCCACCAGATGAGGCAAGTGCGCAGACCACGAAAGGCATAAGAAGAGCTCTTGGTGCTGGTGAAGGTCACTAAACTGTGTGAAGCGCTTGCGCCGCAGTACCATTTCGCTTAGACCGCAAGCACCAGTCAGGGTCAGCAGCCAGGCTGCGTCGGCAAGGCACGGTTGTGGTCCTGGAGGCGATACGGGATCATCAACCGGAAATCCCGCCCTAATAGGCTGTCAATCACGCAGGAGGGTACCTAGAATAATCTAAACAACAAATTATCGAATGAAGTCAGCTGATAGGTCGAGCAAGTTAAGGAGAAGGAAGATGAAGCCTGACCTCAGTCCATACCTGGCATTCGAGGGCAAGGCGCGCGAAGCGCTAAACTTTTACGCAGAGGCTCTTGGGGGAGACCCTTCGATCTACACTTACGGTAGTTATGATGCGAGCGACGACCCTCGTGACAGAGAAAGGGTGCTTTATGGTGTTTTGCGGACTCCGGACGGCTTTGTTGTTCGTGTGACCGATGTGCCGGTAGCAAGCAGCCTGACCCCAGGCGATAATTATTATATCTGCATAAGTGGTGACGATGAAGAGCTCATTCGGCGTTGCTGGAGCAATCTTTCTGAAGAAGCCACTATTACGATACCACTGGAAACTGCTAGTTGGGGTGACGCGTACGGACAGTTGATTGACAAGTTCGGTGTTACCTGGCAAATAAATATTGGCGACTCTGAATAAGATTCATCAGAATCGCCTGCATTCTTTTACCTCTTGATGACGGGGATACTGAACTGGGTATTTCCGGCCCTTGTTTAGCCGAAGGGTATGTTGGCGATTCTGATACTACAGATTCTACTTTTGTTTGGATTGATTCGACTCGAGTTTATCGTACCGGCGATGTTGTTTCTTCGGATTAGGGTGATTTGCAATGGATCCGGAGGCGAGATAGCCTTGTTAAGGTGCGTGGCCACCGCATTTCGACTTTGGAAGTGAGGTTTGCTGTCGAGGCTTGTCCGGAAGTTATCGGATGTGTTATAGATGTTGTTGGCGCCGAAGTTGATGCGGCTGAAATGGTTGCGTATATTGCTGTTGTGGACGGGTTTAATGATCTAGGTTCTATTCAGAGTTTCGTTTCGTCTGAGTTGCCTGAATACATGTTACCTGACAGATGGGTTATAGTTGATGATTTTCCTTTGAACTCTAATGGTAAGTACGATCTTCGTTTACTGCGATCTTTCTAGACAAATCGCCGACGGTGGAGGCGACGAGGTTTCCGACGAGAATCCGCAGTTGAATTTTAGATATTAGGATGCTTTTCAAGATGTATTTTCTACTATTTGTCCTGAAGCATTGGAGTCGCCGTCTGACAGTTTTGTCTCCTTAGGGGTGACTTCGACGCAGGCTTTAATGATAGGGGCGCTTCTCAGCAGGAAGTTAGAGTTGCACATCTCCGCCAAGGACGTTATCGACGCGGGAAGCATTGATCGACTCGTCCTCCATGCAAAATATATTTGCAGTTCAGGAGATTCTTGAGTTTTAATGGATGACATCTATGCTTTGTCCCGTAGTGCATGAGTGAGTTTGCTCTCCACGGAACTAAGTTGAAGGGAGTCGTGCGCCTCGAGTGTCTGTGGTGTGTGGACTACGCTGTCGCGCTTCACCGGGGGTTACCTGCGTACTCGCCTGACGCGCTGCGGTACAGCGCCGGGGTAGTCTGCCGGGGTGGGTGACACGAGGACTGAGATGACCGGGCGGCCAGGGCGCCCGGAGAGAGCTGTCCAGGCCGCAGGCTCAGCAGGACAGGCGCGCAGGCTGACACAGCGGCACGCTGAGTCGGTGGGGAGCAGGCAGATCCACGCAATCATCCCGGCCGGAGGGGCTGGGACCCGGCTGTGGCCGCTGAGCCGACGTCACCGTCCCAAGTTCCTCCTCGACCTCACCGGTAGCGGACGCAGCCTGCTCCAGGCCACGGTCGCCCGCCTGGCGCCAGTGGCGGCCACGACGACGGTGGTCACCGGAGCCGCCCACCTGGAGGCCGTGGCGGACCAGCTTCCCGGGCTCCCGCCTGACAACCTCATTGCCGAGCCCTCACCGCGTGACTCCATGGCTGCCATCGGCCTGGCCGCAGCCATCATCGCCTACCGGTACGGCCGTGAGGCGGTCGTGGGCTCCTTCGCCGCCGACCACGTCATCACTGACGAGGCTGCCTTTACCGACGCCGTCACCCAGGCGGCTGTCCTGGCGGAGGCGGGCTGGGTGGTGACTATCGGCATCGAGGCCACCGGGCCCTCCACCGCCTTCGGCTACATCCGTGCCGGCCGACGCCTCGGGGTGCCAGGAGCCCCCCAGGGCTACCAGGTCCTGGGCTTCACCGAGAAACCGGATGCGGCTACCGCGCAGGCCTACCTGGATGCCGGTGGCTACCAGTGGAACGCGGGCATGTTCGTGGCCCGGGCCGGGGTGCTGCTGGACCACCTCGCGGCCCAGCGCCCGGACCTGGCAGCGGGGATCGAGGAGGTGGCCCAGGTCTGGGACACCCCCAGGCGGAGCAGTGTCGTCGCGCAGGTGTGGCCGGGCCTGGAGAGGATCGCCATCGACCACGCCATCGCCGAGCCGGTGGCCGCCGAGGGGGGAGTGGCCGTGGTCCCGGCCTCCATGGGGTGGGACGACGTCGGCGGCTACGACAGCCTCGCCCAGCTGGTGCCAACCCGCACGGAGGGGCCTGCCGCAGGAGCCGCCGTCCTGGACTTCGCCCTGGCAGGCCAGGACGGTACGACAGGACGTGCCTCAAGGCCTGCGCCTGTACCTGAGGACGGCCGAGCAGCGGTGGCGGCCAGTCCGCCTGCACCGGCTCGGGAGGGCACGGCTGCGCAGGGTGGGAGCGAGACTGAGGAGAATACCGAGGAGAATGAGGACGAGGAGGTTGAGGTGTTCTCCTCGCCGGGGTCGCTCGTGGCCGCAGCGAGCGGCAGGACGGTGGTGCTGCTGGGCGTGCCCGGGGTCGTCGTGGTTGACACCCCGGACGCGCTCCTGGTGACGACTCCAGACCACGCGCAGGAGGTCAAGGGTGTTGTTGACCGGCTGGCCGACCACGGGCGGGATGAGCTGCTCTGACCTGCTCTGACGGGACGCCCCGGGGCTCCTAGAACGCGGACCGGGGCCGGAGCACACGCCCCGGCCCCGGGAAGGCCTGCCCCTCAGTCCTGTGAGGGCCGCAGGAAGACGGCGCCCAGCGGGGGCACGCGCAGCCGTACGGAGGCGGGACGCCCGTTCCAGGGCAGCTCCTCAGCCTCAAGGTGGCCCAGGTTGCCCACGCCGGAGCCCCCGTACTGCGGGGAGTCGGTGTTGAGGACCTCGTCCCAGTCGCCAGCGAAGGGCAGCCCCACGCGGTAGCCCTCGTGCGGGGTGCCGGCGAAGTTGACCACGCACACCATCAGGTCCGCCCTGCCCTCGGCGTCAGTGCCCTTGCGCAGGTAGGACAGGACGTTGTGGTCCCCGTCCCCGGCCTCGATCCACTCGAAGCCTCGGTGGGAGAAGTCCTCGGCCCACAGGGCGGGAGAGGCCTTGTAGAGGGTGTTGAGGTCGGTGACGAGCCGCAGCAGGCCCTGGTGGCCGGGGTCGTCCAGGATCCACCAGTCCAGGGAGTTGTCCGCGTTCCACTCCGCGCCCTGGCCGAACTCCTGGCCCATGAAGAGCAGCTGCTTGCCCGGGTGGGACCACTGGTAGGCGTACAGGGCGCGCAGGCCCGCCAGCTCCTGCCAGGCGTCGCCGGGCATCTTGGACAGCAGGGAGCCCTTGCCGTGGACCACCTCGTCGTGGCTCAGGGGCAGGATGAACTGCTCGGAGAAGGCGTAGACCAGGGAGAAGGTCAGCTCGCCGTGGTGGTAGCGGCGGTTGACCGGGTCCTCCGCCAGGTAGCGCAGAGTGTCGTTCATCCAGCCCATGTTCCACTTCAGGCCGAAGCCCAGGCCGCCGTACTCCGTGGGGGCGGTCACCCCCGGCCAGGCGGTAGACTCCTCGGCCGCCATGAGGATGCCCGGGCACTTGCGGTAGGCGGTCGCGGTAGACTCCTGGAGGAAGCTGATGGCCTCCAAGTTCTCCCGCCCACCGAACTGGTTGGGGTGCCACTGACCGTCCTCGCGGGAGTAGTCCAGATAGAGCATAGAGGCCACCGCGTCCACGCGTAGGCCGTCGATGTGGAAGTCCTGGAGCCAGTACAGGGCGTTGGCCACCAGGAAGTTACGTACCTCGTTGCGACCGAAGTTGAACACGTAGGTGCCCCAGTCGGGGTGCTCACCGCGCTGGGGATCGGGGTCCTCGTACAAGGCGGTGCCGTCGAAGCGCGCCAGTGCCCACTCGTCCTTGGGGAAGTGGGCGGGGACCCAGTCCAGGATGACACCGATGCCCGCCTGGTGGAGCTGGTCCACCAGGTACCTGAAGTCGTCAGGGGTCCCGAACCTCGCCGTGGGAGCGTAGTAGCCGGTGACCTGGTAGCCCCAGGAGCCTCCGAAGGGGTGCTCGGCCACGGGCATGAGCTCGACGTGGGTGAAGCCTGCCTCCTTGACGTAGGGCACGAGCTCCTCGGCCAGTCCCCGGTAGCCCAGGCCCTGGCGCCACGAGCCGACGTGGACCTCGTAGATGCTCATGGGCTGGTTGTGGGGGTTGGTCTCCGCCCTCCTGGCCATCCACTCCTGGTCACCCCACTCGTGGAAGCGGTCGGTAACCACGCTGGCGGTGGCCGGGGGGACCTCGGTGGCTCGGGCCAGGGGGTCGGCCTTCTGGTGCCAGGAGCCGTCGGCGAAGCAGATCTCGTACTTGTAGCGGGCGCCCACCCCAACCCCTGGGACGAACAGCTCCCACACACCGGAGGAGCCCAGGGAGCGCATAGCGGTGGCGGTGCCGTCCCAGTAGTTGAAGTCGCCCACCACGCGCACGGCCCGGGCGTTGGGCGCCCACACCGCGAAGGCGGTGCCGTCCACGTCCCCCAGCGAGCCGGAGAAGTGCTTGACGTGGGAGCCCAGTACCTCCCACAGCTCCTCGTGGCGCCCCTCGGAGATGAGGTAGGTGTCCATCTCGCCCAGGGTGGGCAGGAAACGGTAGGGGTCGTCCACGGTCGTGGTCTCGTCCCCGTAGGTGACCTTGATGCGGTAGTCGGGGACCTCCTGGCCGGGCAGGACCGCGACCCACACGCCGTCCTGCTCGTGGGTGGCGGGATAGGCGCCCTCCGCAGTGACCACGACGACGGCGTCGGCCAGGTGGCGCACGGTACGCACCGTCACCCCGTGGTCGCCCACGTGGGCGCCGAGGACCTCGTGCGGGTTGTGGTAGCGGGCGTAGGCCACGTCTGCCAGCACCCAGGGGTCCACGGGGACGGGCCTGGGCTGCGCGGCGTTGTCGGGGGCGGGCTCGGGTGCGGTCGCATCGGTCATGAGTCAACTATTCCATGGGTCGAGGGCTGGTGGGAGTGTTTGGGCGGCCAAGTCAGTACCTGAGTCGGCAGCTCAGCCAGCGGGCAGGGTCGGCGGCCTGGTTCGTGGCCTGGTCAGCGGCCCGGCTAAGGGTGTCGCCGACTGAGCCGCTGAGCGCCTCAGCGGTGTGCAGGACCCGGGGCACCCGGTGCGGTAGGAGTCCCCAGCAGACAGGCGATACCGTCCAGAGGGATGTCGAGCCAGTCGGGACGGTTACGGGCCTCGTAGACGGCCTCGTACAGGGCCTTGTCCAGCTCGAGGCAGGCCAGCAGCACCTCGGAGGCAGCCTGGTCCAGCGCGGTTGGGCCGTGCCCGTGGCGGGCACGGCTGTAGTAGCCGTCAGTGAAGGCGCGGCGCACTGCGGGCAGCCAGTCCGGGTGCACGGTCCTGCCCACCGCCGCGGCGTAGTCGAAGGAGCGCAGCATGCCCGCCACGTCGCGCAGAGGCTGGTCGGGACGAGTGCGCTCCGCCAGCGGGCGCAGGGGCTCCCCCTCGAAGTCCAGGACGTACCACCGCTGCTGCCCGCCGGTCTCGTGGAGGACCTGGCCCAGGTGGTAGTCGCCGTGGACCCGTGAGGACGGGCCCAGGGTGTCCAGCGCCTCCAGGCGGGTGAGGAAGCGGCGGACCTGGTCTGCGGCACCGGGTATCCTCTGGGAGACCTCAGGGACCTCGGCCAGCGCCCACCCGGCGCGCAGCCTCAGGGCGGCCGCCAGGTCGCGGGGCGAGGGCGGTGCGCTGGCTCCCAGGGCGGAGACCAGGTGGTCGTGCATCTGCGCGGTCGTATCCCCCAGGGACGCAGCCAGGGACAGCGCCCTCTTGCGGCGCGGCCCGTCGGCGTCGTCGGAGGAGGCCAGCGCGCAGAACAGCTCGAAGCCGTCCTCGGCCTCGGGTACGAAGACGCAGGCCACGGCCGAGTCGGTGGAGACTGTGGATGCTGTGGCAGGTGCGGGCATCGTGCTGGGTCCTAGCTCCGACCGGGCAGGGTTCCAGGTAGCCACGGACCAGGCCACAGGCCTGCGGACCCGGTCCCAGCCGTCGCGGGCCAGGGCCACGGAGACCTCCACGTCCGGGTTGCGCCCCTCGTCCAGGACCCGGAGGAGCTTGACGACGAGGTCCGGGACGCAGGCGTCCTCAGGGCCGCCTGGCTGCTGGCCACAGGCAGGGGCTGGCAGTACCACCGAGCTGTTCGACTGCTGGGAGGTGGACACGCGCAGCCGGTGGGCGCGCTGGAGGATCGCCCTGGCCCCGTCCTCCTCCAGGACCGTGCCCGCCTCCAGGGCCTGCCGGGCCCAGGCCCGCCAGAAGTCCGGGTGGTGGGCGCCGTCGACGAGAGCCACCTGGCCGCTAGGACCTTCCAGGGTGAGGCCGTGGCTGCCCGGGGGCTCGCCAGCAACCGCGAAGGAGTCCAGGGCGCCGGGCTCCTCCAGGACCATGGGCACGTGCAGCACTACCTGCCCCCGCAGTCCCTGGGCTGCCTCCACCCCGTCAGTGCTTGCCCCGCTTGCCCTGCCGACGTCGGCCCCGCCCTGCCCGGTGACCCCCTCCTCCGCTGTGGCTGGCTGCGTGCTGCGGGGGACGGCGACGAGCAGGTCACGTACTGCCGGGGCCATATCCTGGCAGGCGACCAGCCTCAGTGACTGCGGCTCGGACCCGGCGGCGCCCTTGAGCGGGAACCACCGGCGGGCGGGCAGCCAGGCCCCCAGAGCCTCCAGCAGCGCCTCGTCCTGCGGCCAGGCCCCGGATCTCACAGCCCCTCCCCGGCGGGCTGCGAGGGCATACCCGGGACCGTGCTCCTCCACGTCGCCTCCGCGACCGCTCCTGAGGCAGCATCCGGGCGTGTCACGGACAGCCAGTAGTAGCCACGGGCCCCCAGTGTCAGGGTGAGCACACCGGACTCGTCGAACCGGGGGAAGACGGTGCCCCCAAAGACGTCGGTGGTGCTCATCCCGGCCAGGTCCGGGGCCTGGACCCTCACCGAGCGCGGCACGGAGGACAGGTTCGTCACGCACAGGAGCGTCTCCCCGCCCGGTCCCGCCTCGGAGCGGGTGTGGGCCAGGACCGCATCGTCGCTGGTGGGACGCAGACGGAAGTCGCCTCGTCCCAGTGCCGGGTGCTGGCGCCTCAGGTGCAGCAGGCGGCGCATAAAGTGCAGCAGGGAGTCGGGCCGGGCCATCTCGGTGGCTACTGTCAGGTGGGAGTAGCCCGGGGTCTGGATGAGGGGCAGGGTGAGGGAGCCCGGGTCCACCGCAGTGGAGAAGCCCATGTTGGGCGAGTCGTCCCACTGCATGGGGGTGCGCACGGCGTCGCGGTCCTCCAGCCAGATGTTCTCCCCCATGCCGATCTCGTCACCGTAGTAGAGGCAGGGGCTTCCTGGCAGGGACAGCAGCAGCGCGTTAGCCAGCTCGATCTCCGCGCGGGAGGCGTCCAGCAGCGGCGCCAGGCGGCGGCGTATCCCGATGTTGGCCCGCATACGCTCGTCAGGTGCGTACCAGGCGTACATCTGGGCCCGCTCGGCGTCGGTGACCATCTCCAGGGTCAGCTCGTCGTGGTTGCGCAGGAAGGTACCCCACTGGCCGTGGGCCGGAATCTGCGGGGTCTGCTCCAGCACCCAGCGGACCGCTGTGGCTGACTCCTGGCGCAGGGCGTAGTAGATCCGAGGCATCACCGGGAAGTGGAAGCACATGGTGCACTCCGGCGCCTCCTCGGTGCCGAAGTAGTCCACGACGTCGTGTGGCCACTGGTTGGCCTCGGCGATCGTGATGACACCGGGGAACTCCCGGTCCAGCATGGCCCGGATCCCGGCGACGACGGCGTGGGTGCCTGGCAGGTTCTCGCAGTTGGTCCCCTCTTCCTCGGTGAGGTAGGGGACCGCGTCCAGGCGGAAGCCGTCCACGCCGGTGCGCGCCCAGAACCGGATGACGTCGTGGACGGCTTCCACCACGGCCGGGTTGTCGTAGTTGAGGTCGGGCTGGTGGGAGAAGAACCGGTGCCAGTAGAACTGGCCGCGCTCGACGTCGTAGGCCCAGTTGGACTCCTCGGTGTCTACGAAGATGATCCGTGTGTCCGGGTAGCCGGAGTCGTCGTCACGCCACACGTAGAAGTCCCCGTAGGGTCCCTCAGGGTCCGAGCGGGAGGCCTGGAACCACGGATGGGTGTCCGAGGTGTGGTTGAGGACCATGTCGATGACCACCCGGATACCCCGCTGGTGGGCCTGGTGGACCATCTCGCGGAAGTCCTCCATCGTCCCGTAGCGGGGGTCTACGGCAGTGTAGTCCGAGACGTCGTAGCCGCCGTCGCGCATGGGGGAGGGGTAGAACGGCGGGATCCAGATGCAGTCCACTCCCAGCCAGGCCAGGTAGTCCAGGCGGGAGATGAGGCCGATCAGGTCGCCCGTGCCGTCACCGTCGGAGTCGGCGAAGGAACGCAGCAGCGCCTCGTAGAACACGGCGGTGCGGAACCACTCCGGGTCCGCGCTGATGCCAGGACGGTCCTGGTGGGGCAGCACGGGGATGCCGGGGACCGGCGGTGCCACTGTCATCGGGACGGCACTGCCTGCGGTGACAGGCGCAGCGGCGGTGGTGACGGGAGGACCTGCTGGAGCGGCAGCGTCCGAGGCCAGGACGGGTAGCCCGGCTGCTGGTGTCACTGACCCCGGTGCTGCCAGCAGCCCTGCCGTAGGCACTTCGCCAGCACCGGAAAAGGCCTCGTTCACAGCGCCTCCACCGCGAACACGTGGGCGGCCTGTCCGACGAAGGGGTCCAGACGCACGTAGTTCTGGCCGGACCACTCGTAGGACTCCTCGTCCAGGAGGTCGGTGACGCGGACCACTGGGCGGGAGCCGTCGGTCTCAGCGGGCAGCCCCAGGGCCTCCAGGTTGAGGAAGACCTCCCCGGCCCGGGCGCTGTGCGGGTCCAGGTTGACCACGGTGAGCACCGTGTCGTCACGCCCGGTCGGGCTGTGGGCGGCGTCCACCCGCTTGGAGTAGGCGATGATGTGGTCGTCGCTGGTGGGGTGGAACCACACGTCACGCAGCTGTCGCAGCGCGGGGTGGGCGGCGCGTGCGGCGTTGAGGCGCGTGAGCAGCTCCTCAATGCCGTTGGAGCGGGCGGCGGCGAAGTCACGGGGCTTGTACTCGTACTTCTCGTTGTCGATCTGCTCCTCGTAGCCGGGGCGAGGCACCGACTCGGCCAGCTCGTAGCCGGAGTAGATGCCCCAGGTGGGCGACAGCGTGGCTGCCAGGACGGCGCGCAGCCGGAAGGCAGGCACCTTCCCGGCCGTCATGAAGGGGGTGAGGATGTCGTGGGTGGTAGGCCAGAAGGTCGGGCGCAGCACGTGGGCGGTCTCCTGGCTCAGCTCCACCACGTAGTCGGTCAGCTCCGCCTTGGTGTTGCGCCAGGCGAAGTAGGTGTAGGACTGGTGGAACCCGATCTTGCCCAGGGTGCGCATCATGGCCGGGCGGGTGAAGGCCTCAGCCAGGAACAGGACGTCAGGGGACTCGGCTCGCACCTGGGCGATGAGGCGCTGCCAGAAGGGCAGGGGCTTGGTGTGCGGGTTGTCCACCCGGAAGATCGTCACCCCGTGGTGGACCCAGGTGCGCACTACCTCCAGGATGGCCTGGTAGATCCCCTCCGGGTCGTTATCGAAGTTGAGAGGGTAGATGTCCTGGTACTTCTTGGGGGGGTTCTCTGCGTAGGCGATGGACCCGTCGGCCAGGACGGTGAACCACTCGGGGTGCTCAGCCACCCACGGGTGGTCCGGGGAGCACTGGAGGGCCAGGTCCAGGGCTACCTCCATGCCGAGCTGGCGGGCGCGCTCCACCAGGGCGTCAAAGTCGTCGAAGGTACCCAGATCGGGGTGGATGACGTCGTGGCCGCCTTCGGGGGAGCCGATTCCGTAGGGGGAGCCCGGGTCGCCGGGGCGGGCTGTGAGGGTGTTGTTGCGACCCTTGCGGTTGGTGGTGCCGATCGGGGAGACCGGGGTGAGGTAGAGGACGTCGAAGCCCATGGCAGCGATGCGGTCCAGGTGCTCGGTGGCGGTGCGCAGGGTGCCGGAGTGCCAGTTGCCGTGCTCGTCGGCGCCCGAGCCCAGGGAGCGGGGGAAGATCTCGTACCAGGAGCCGGCCAGGGCGCGGGTGCGGTCCACCTGCAGGGGGTAGGACGCCGAGGAAGAGACCAGGTCGCGCAGGGGCAGGCGCTCCAGCACGGTGGTCACTTCCTGCGACAGGCCTGCCTCCAGGCGGGCGTCCGCCTCCTGGGAGGTGTCGCGCAGTGCCGCAGCGGCCCGGGTCAGCACCTCGGCGTCCTCGGGAGCGCGCCCGGGGACCTGGGCGGCGCGTTCCATGACGCGCGCGCCCTCCTCCAGCATCAGCTCGACGTCGACCCCGGCAGGCACCTTGATGGAGGCATCGTGCGCCCACGTGCCGTAGGGGTCGGACCAGCCCTCCACCCGGAAGCGCCAGTCGCCGGGAGTGTCAGGGGCCAGCCGGGCCTCGTAGCGGTCCAGACCCACGGCGACCTCGTGCATGCGCGCGCTGGGCCCGTCGGTGCCGTCGGGGCGCACGAGCACTGCCGTGGCCCCGAAACGGTCATGGCCCTCCCGGAAGACCGTGGCGCGTACCGGAATCACCTCGCCGACCACGGCCTTGGCGGGCCAGCGGCCGTCCTCCACCACGGGGAAGACCTCGGTGACCGGGATGCGACCGACGGGTGCGAAGGGAGCGGGCTGGGGCACCGCCCCCACCGGGTAGGACCCGGCGGCTGAGGAGCCGACAGGAGCGGCCTCCTCTGACGGGGTCGGCAGGGACGGGGGCGTCATCGGTGCGGCCGTGCTCGGCGTCGTGTGCTCAGTCACAGGGACAGGGTACCTGCCTGTCGCGGTACCGGGGGACCGACGGTGGGACGCGGTGTGTGGTCCGGGCCTCGGGGCGTTGCCTGGTGGCATGGCTGGGGCCTGTGGGGTGGATGCAGGTCCGGGGCGGGCTGGCGGGCGCGCAGGCGCCTGACGCTGCGGCGCCGGGCGGTCAGCACGACCTGGAACCCCAGCGGCAGGTGGCCCCGACCCGCTGCGGCCTGGCGCCGGGCGGCAGCGTCAACCACCGCCGCGTTGCAGGGGTTCTGCGCCCCCAGGGAGGAGCTGACCCCCGGTCACCAGGCACCGGCGCGCCCGAGACGTCCCGGGCCGGCTCGGGGCCACCACCCAGGACCTGGTCCTGGTTGTGCAGCTCCGCCACTTGCCACACGGCCTCACCCGCCCAGCCACGCGCCTGCTCCTGTGACCAGCGAAAGCCACGTACTCCGTACTCAATGAGTTTGTCTGTGAGCCGCCTGCGTGCGCGTCCGGTGGCCTCGGCGCCCTTCCTGCCCTCCTGGTGGAACAGGTCGTCGGCGGCCAGGTAGTCCTGGGCGGGCACCTGGGCCAGGACCTGGTACTGGCCGTGGAGCTGGAGCTCGAACTCCACCCCCCTGGCCCGCAGGCCGGGGCTGCGCCCGCTGTGGTAGAACGGCGCGCACCACGCCCCGCTGGGCCTGCACGACCAGGTAGGCGCGGGCGTCCACCACGCGCAGGTTGTCCACGCTGACCCGCCCGCCCAGCACCGGCGCGACGATGAACCCGTAGACCTGGCCGACCCCCACCGGCCCCAGCCGCCCCAGCGCCAACGGCCCCACAGGAACAGGTTGCCCATGGCCGAGCGCGCCAGGCAGTACCAGGTGTCCGAGAACGGCAGCCGGTCACGCACCGGGTCCAGCCACTCACTGACCACCGGCTCCCACTCCAGAGGGTCAGTGACCCAGAACAGGCCCCGCCCGAACCCCTCGAACCCGAACCGCCGCCACACCCGCAGCACCGAGCGCGGCAGCACCCGCCCGAACCGCTCAAAGCGCTCCTCCGGCACCGGCACCCCCACCCCCATCGGCGCCAGCCCCGTCCCCGACACCGGATCAATCAGGTCCCGGTCAACCACCTCATCCGTCAGCGCGTCCTGCTCCACCGGGTCAGAAGGCTCCGGCGCCGGCCCAGTGCCCCACAGCCCCCCACCAGCACCACCATCACCCGCCCCAGGACCAGACCCACCAGGCCGGACACCGTCACTCACCATCAGCTACCACCAGGCCCTCACCGAGGTGTCCAGAGCCTGACCGGCGGGGGCGGCCCGCCTCCGCGCCTTATCCATGTGCATGGGCACACCGTAACCCATGCCACGACGGTAACGGAAAAGTGTCGTCGTGGCATGCAGTACTCTGCCGTTCCCGCTCTCAGTAGCTCATACCCATGGCGGTGCGCACGGCCTCTAGTGTCTCCTCCGCCACGGCACAGGCGCGCTCGTTGCCGTCATGGAGTACCTGGAGCAGGTAGCCCTCCTCCGTCTCCAGCTCGCGCCGACGGGCCCTGATCGGGGCGAAGAACTCGTTGACCGCCTCGGTCGTGATCCCCTTGAGCCTGCCCGCCCCGCCGTCGCCGATGCGCTCGGCGATCTCCTGGGGCGCCCCCGCCCCGCACAGCGAGGCCAGCCTCAGCAGGTTGGAGACTTCTGGCCGCCCCACCGGGTCGTAGGTGATGACCCGCTCGGAGTCCGTCTTGGCCTTCCTCAGCAGCCTGGCGGTCTCGTCGGCGCTCATCCGCAGCTCAATGGTGTTGTGGCGCGACTTGCTCATCTTCTCCCCGTCCAGTCCCAGCAGCAGCGGAGCCTCGCTGAGCAGGGCCTCGGGGCGGCGGAAGACAGGGTGGTCCTGGACTGCGCGCCCGTAGCGCCGCTCGAAGCGCTGGGCGATGAGCCTGGCCTGCTCCAGGTGGGGCAGCTGGTCCTTGCCGACGGGGACAAGGTTGGCCTGGCAGAAGAGGATGTCGGCCGCCTGGTGGACCGGGTAGGTCAGCAGCAGGCCGCTCATGGCGCGGCCCTCGGTTGCCTCCAGCTCGGCCTTGACCGTGGGGTTGCGGTGGAGCTCGGACTCGGTAACCAGGGACAGGAAGGGCAGCATGAGCTGGTTGGCGGCCGGAACCGCCGAGTGGGCGAAGACGGTGGAGCGCTGCGGGTCCACGCCTACAGCCAGGGTGTCGGCCACCAGGGACAGGACGCGCTCACGCACCGGTCCCACGGCGTCGCGGTCGGTGATGACCTGGTAGTCGGCCACCAGGATCCAGGTCTCCACACCCGTGTCCTGGATGGTCCGCCACGAGCTCATGGTCCCGAAGTAGTGCCCCAGGTGCATGTTGCCCGTAGGGCGCACCCCGGTGAGCATCCGGTACCGGTCGGGGTGGACCGCCAGGTCCGCCTCGATCTCGGCTGAGCGGGCGACGGAGCGGGCCAGGGAGGCCTCGTTGGTCGACGCGGCCAGGGTGTCCTCGGCCGAGCTGGCCAAGGAGGAGGCGGAGGCCTCCGGGACGGCCTGCGCGACGTCCTTGAGAGTGTCCGAGGGGTCCCTCGGGGTCGGCTGAGTCATGGGGACCATCCTAGGGGTGCTTCCCTGTGAGGTTGTGTCCGTGTTGTGCGGGGTCGGTGGGTGCCTGGTGCTCTGGAAGTGCCCGGCGCCGTGTGTGTGCTGTCGTATCTCCTGGGAGGGGGTGGGGTTGTTCGTCTGAGCAGATCCACACCAGCGGGACTCGCGTGAGGTTGGCTGGCACGGACGAGGCCCAAGTGGAAGATGTCAGCAGAAGGAGGAAGCGGTGCCAGCACACCGCGACACCGGCAGCGCCCTCGACGCCGGCAGCGCTCCAGAGAGGGAGCCTGGCTCACGCTGTTGCACCCCACATCGACAGGCTCCACTCCGGCAGGAGTGGAGCCAGGCAGGCTCGCGCTGGTGCACGCCACCTGGAACAGCCCCAACAGGTACATGCCCCGCCCCCGCCAGTTTCCAGACAGCCCCAGCCGCCCACACCCCTCAGCTCAGTACCCCTCCGTTGTCAAGTACGCGTCAACGTGAGTCGTCAAGGCCCTGGTCAGGGTGCGAGCGTCATAACCCGCGTCATGCGTAGGCCTCATCCGCCACCTACTCCGTTCCGTCCACGATCTCCCAGGGTAGTGCGGCTAGAGCCTGTCCAGGACGTGCCGTCGAGGGCCTGCTGTCCAGGGGCGGTCAGTCCGGGGGATCGGGCGGCCAGACCAGGACTGGTCAGCGACGAGCCGTGCTCAGCTCAGCCAGCCGCTCCCCGGAGAGGTACACGCGCAGGGACAGAGCGTCCAGGTTGGTGGTGTCCCCCGGGCGGTCCTGACGACAGTCCACGGTCCCAGGGCGCCCGGCGTCCCGGCGTCCCGGTTCGGCGCCGCTGCGGGCGGAGCCTGCGGGGCCGGTGCCTGCCTGCTCCCCGCCCTGGTGCCCTGCGGCGGCGTACAGGTCACCGGCCGTCGCCGCGCGGCTGACGCGCCGGGCCAGGGTGAAGGGCAGAGTATGGGGCTGGGGGACGGCCCAGGTGGAGTCCCAGGCCAGGTGCCAGTCCGTGTCGTGCCCGTTAGGCAGCACGACCTCGACCTGGTCCAGGGTGCCGTTGACAATGGCCAGGAGGTCGTCGTCGCCCCACAGCCGTCCTGAGCGCAGCATCTGGACCACGCGCGTGTGCGGGTCGTGCCAGGCGACGGCGTCCATCAGCTCACCGTCACCGCGGAACCAGGACAGGTCGGGGATCGTGTCCTCCGCCTGGACCTGCCCCGTGGCAAAGCGGTCCGGTCGCACCACCGGATGGGCGTGGCGCAGATCGACAAGGAAGCGGGTCGTGGCGACCAGGTCCTGCTGCCAGGGCTCCAGGTCCCAGTCCACCCAGGACAGAGGGGAGTCCTGGCAGTAGCAGTTGTTGTTACCCTGCTGGGTGCGGCCCAGCTCGTCGCCTCCCAGGATCATCGGAGTGCCCGCGCTCAGCAGCAGGGTGGCCAGCAGGTTGCGCATGGAACGGCGTCGCAGGACCTCGATAGGCCCCAGGTTCAGGCCCTCGACCACCGGCCCCTCGAAGCCGTGGTTCCAGGAGCGGTTGTCAGAGGTGCCGTCCCGGTTGTCCTCCTTGTTGTCCAGGTTGTGCTTGTGGTCGTAGCACACCAGGTCCCGCAGGGAGAAGCCGTCGTGAGCGGTGATGAAGTTGACCGATCCCAGGGGGCCGCGCCCCCCGGGGTTCTCCCCGTTACTGAAGAGGTCGGCGCTGCCCGCCAGCCTCGTGGCCAGGTCCCGCAGGTCTGAGCCCTGCCGCCCCCGGGACATCTCCGAGGGGTCGTGCAGCCAGAAGGAGCGCACCGTACCCCGGAAGTGGTCGTTCCAGTCCTGGAAGGGCTCCGGGAACTGGCCGGTCTGCCACCCGCCGGGGCCCACGTCCCAGGGCTCGCTGATCAGCTTGACCCCGGACAGCACGGGGTCGGTCGCGGCCGCTACCAGCAGAGGGTGACGTGAGGAGAACTCCGAGGCGTGGCGCCCCAGGGTCACGGCCAGGTCAAAGCGGAAGCCGTCCACGCCGACCTCGTTGACCCAGTAGCGCAACGAGTCCAGGACCAGCTGGACTGCCCGCGTAGAGCGGAAGTCCACCGTGTTTCCGGTTCCGGTGACGTCGACGTACTGGGCGGGCCGGTGGGACCCGTGGAGGTAGTAGCCGAGGTTGTCCAGGCCCCGCAGGCTCAGGGACGGGCCATCCATACCGCCCTCGCAGGTGTGGTTGTAGACGACGTCGAGAACCACCTCCAGCCCGGCCTCGTGGAGCATGGAGACCATGCCTCGTACCTCGTCCAGCACGGCTTGCGGCCCTGCCGCACGGGCCCCGGGCGAGGCGTAGGAGGGCTCCGGGGCGAAGTAGCTCAGGGTGGAGTAGCCCCAGTAGTTCGTCAGGCCCTTCCTGGCGAGGAAGGGCTCGGTGAAGGCGGCGTGGATCGGCAGCAGCTCGATGGTGGTCACGCCCAGCTTCTTGAGGTGGTCCACAGTGGCGAAGTGGGCCAGCCCGGCGTAGGTGCCGCGCAGGTGCTCGGGCACGCCGGGCAGGTCGTGGGTCAGGCCCTTGACGTGGGCCTCGTAGATGACGGTGCGCTCGCGGGGCACGCGCGGCCCCGGGACGACGGGGAAGGAGTCCCCGGTGACGACCCCCATGACCGTGTGCCCCACAGAGTCGAGCGTGGAGGGCTGCCAGTCGTGGGAGGCAGGGGAGGTCGGAACCAGGTCGGAGTCCACCGTGTGCGCGTAGATCTGCGGGCCAAGATCCACCCTGCCGTCCAGGGCGCGTGCGTAGGGGTCGAGAAGCAGCTTGCGAGGATTGTGCAGGAGTCCCTCACCGGGGTTCCAGGGGCCGTGGACGCGGTAGCCGTAGCGCTGCCCGGCTCGCACGCCGGGAACGTGCGCGGACCACACACCCTGTCGGGGGCCGTGCATGCCTACCCGGGTCTCGCTGACCACTGCTGCGTCGGTGTCTACCTCCAGCAGGCACAGGTCAACCGCCGTGGCGTGGGCGGCGTGAACTACGAAGTCCGCACCGTCACCGGTGAGGACAGCCCCTAGTCTGTGTCTTGCAGGAACGTCGTGCGCTGCGCGCGGCGCAGGTGTCAGCACAGGTGTCGGAGGCATGCCCACTATTGTCGGGTCCTGCCTGGGGACGTACCAGCCGAAACCGGTGTGAGGTCTCACTCCGGTATCACGGGTCACACGGGACTGCGACACCTTGCGGTGGTGAGACAGGTAACCGTGCAGGTGACAGCATGTCAGCGTGACTGAGCGCTCATGGGCCGGTGCGGCCTGGTGTGGCAGTCTTGGCTGCATGAAGATCGTGGTCTGCATCAAGCACGTCCCTGACGTGCAGTCTGAGCGCCGCCTGGAGGAGGGGCGCCTGGTCCGTGGTGAGGACGACGTGCTCAACGAGCTTGACGAGAACGCGGTCGAGGCGGCGGTCAGCCTCGTCGAGGCAGTTGACGACGGTGAGGTCGGCGAGGTTGTCGCCCTGACCATGGGGCCGCACGACGCTGAGGACGCTGTGCGTCGCGCCCTCCAGATGGGAGCGAGCAGGGGCGTGGTCGTCAGCGACGACTCCCTGGAGGGGGCCGATGTCGTCGCGACGGCGAGGACCCTGGCGGCGGCGGTCTCCAGGATCGGCGGGGTGGACCTGGTCGTCACCGGCATGGCCTCGTTGGACGCAATGACCTCGATGCTCCCCGGCGCCCTGGCGACTGCTCTCCGACTGCCTGCCTTGACCCTGGCCAGCCAGGTGGACGTCGCCGACGGTTCCGTGACGGTCACCCGGACGCTGGGCACGGTCCGTGAGGTGCTCAGCGCTCCTCTTCCCGCCCTGGTCTCGGTGACGGACCAGGCTAACGAGCCCCGCTACCCCAACTTCGCCGCGATGCGTGCGGCCAGGAAGAAGCCTGTGGACGTGTGGGACCTGTCTGACCTGGGGCTGGAGCCCAGCGCCGGGCCCTCAGTGGCGGTGGTTGACTCCCAGGAGCGCCCGGCCCGGCAGGCGGGTACCATCCGCACCGACGCAGGCCAGGCCGGGCGCGAGCTGGCTGCCTGGCTGGTGGACAACAAGCTCGTCTGACTTGTGCGGGTGCGTCCGCCGCGGCAGGGGGCGTACACACCAGAAACACCTGCTGAGAAGGAGACTGATCCCCGATGCTCGATGCTCCTGTGCTCGTGCTTGTCGACCTTGAGACCTCCGGGGCGCCTCAGGGTGCGACCCCGACTGCTCCCGCGCTGGAGCTGCTGGCCGCTGCCCGGTCGCTGACCAGCGGGGAGGTGGTGGCCCTGGTGCTACAGCCTGTGGACACCGAGACGGCCTCGACGCTCGCCGCAGCAGGCGGATCCCGCCTCCTCGTCGCCGACCTGGGTGAGCAGGCGGTCGTGTCCGCAGCTGTGGCTGACGCGGTGGTGGCTGCCTGCGGCCGGGTGGGGCCGGGCGCGGTCCTGGTGGCCAGTGACTTCCGTGGCAAGGAGCTGGCGGGACGTGTCGCGATCCTCCTGGAGTCTGCCTGCGTGAGCGACGTCTCCCGACTGGAGGTGGTTGACGGGGATCTGCGCGCCTCCAAGCTGGTCCTGTCCGGCTCCTGGGCCACCACAATGTCAGTCGCTCCCCACCGTGAGGGCACCCCGGTCATCGCGGTGCGTCCCGGTTCCGTCGAGGTGCAGGCCCCTGCCGGGGCCGAGCCCTTGGGGGTCGAGCCTCTGGAGGTGGCCCTGAGCCCTGAGGCGACGGCGACACGCCTGGTCTCGCGGGAGGAGGCCTCTGCGGCGGCTGGCCCTGCGCTGGGCGAGGCGCGTACCGTGGTGGTGGGTGGACGCGGTGTGGACGGGGACTTTGACCTGGTCCGCTCCCTGGCCGAGCCGCTGGGTGCTGCCGTGGGGGCCACCCGGGTGGCCTGCGACGAGGGCTGGATCGACCGCAGTGCACAGATCGGCCAGACTGGTGAGACCATTGCCCCGCGCCTGTACATCGGGTTGGGCGTCTCCGGGGCCATTCACCACACGTCCGGTATCCAGGGTGCGGGCGCTGTCGTCGCGGTGTGTGACGACTCCGAGGCCCCGATATTCGAGATGGCGGACTTTGGCGTGGTCGGTGACGTGACCGAGGTCGTGCCCCAGCTGGTCGAGGAGCTGGACCGCCTGCGCGGCTGAGAGGTGAGCGGCCATCATCTCCTACGGCGGTGCTGACCCGCTCGTCACCATCAACTCTGCCATCTTCCTCGGGGAGGGGAGAGGGGGAGGACAACCCGCCTCCGTCGGTTCGGAGCCAACAGGGCTAGCCCGGTCCGTGTGGACTTGTGGCTCAGGCTACTGTCGCCTGGGCCAGGACCCTGTCGCCTCCCGCCCCGCCGTAGACGACCACGGACTGCCCGGCTGCTAGGCCCCGCAGGGGCTCGTGCAGGTCGGCCCGCAGTGTGCCGCTCGCCTCGTCCACGCTGACGTCGGCGGGCACCGGCCTGCCGTGGGCGCGCACCTGCACGGCCGCCCCGCTCCAGCCGCGGCTGCCAGGTGGGCACGCCAGCGCCTCCGAGGCAGCCAGCAGTACCAGGTCCTTCCCCTCGACCCGGGAACGGGTGAGCAGCTCCTCGGGACCCACCACTACCTCGTTGGTGGCGGGGCGGGTCTCGATGACGTAGCGGGGGCGTCCGTCAGCGGCGGGACGGTCCAGCCCCAGCCCCCGACGCTGTCCCACGGTGAAGCCGAAGTACCCGTCGTGGGAGCCGAGGACCTCGCCGTCGGGAGAGACCATGGCGCCTCGGTGCGTTCCCAGGGCTCGGGCAAGAAAACCTCGGGTGTCGCCGTCGGCCACGAAGCAGATGTCGTAGGAGTCGGGCTTGGAGGCCACAGGCAGCCCCCTCGCTCTCGCCTCGGCCCGCACAGCCGCCTTGCTCGGTGCCTCGCCCAGGGGGAACAGCGCCCGAGCCAGGCCAGCGCGTCCGGAGACAGCCAGTACGTAGGACTGGTCCTTGGCCTTGTCAGCCCCACGGCGCAGCTCCAGCCCCTCCTCGTCCCCGGGGCGGCCGCAGGCGGCGCCCCCGCTCAGGCGGGCGTAGTGGCCTGTGGCTACGGCGTCGAACCCCAGGGCCAGCCCCCGGTCCAGGAGGGCGTCGAACTTAACCCGCTCGTTGCAGCGCACGCAGGGGTTGGGAGTGCGCCCCGCCCGGTACTCGGCTAGGAAGTCAGCGACCACCCGTTCCTCGAACTCCTCCGACAGGTCCCACACGTAGAAGGGGATTCCCAGGACCTGGGCGGCCCACCGGGCGTCGCCGGAGTCCTCGACAGAGCAGCAGCCCCGCGATCCTGAGCGGGTGAGCGGACGGTTACGGGTCAGGGCCATGTGCACCCCGACCACCTCGTGGCCTGCCTCCACGGCGCGCGCAGCGGCAACGGCCGAGTCGACACCGCCAGACAGGGCAGCCAGGACACGCACGGGTACTCCCTCCACTTGATCCGGTCTCCGTCCGGCCAGCGCCCCAGCGGGCGCCGACCCAGCCGCATGACCCGCTGGCTGGCCCATGAGTCCCTGGCTGGCCGTGCGGCTGACAGGCCGTGGCAGCCTATCGCGGCCCGGACGCGGCAGGGAAGTGGCTCCGGTGCGATTGTCAGGGGCCCTGCTACCAGCACCGCCCGGCTACTGCTGGTACGGCTTCCTGCTGTACGGCCGGGCAGTCCAGTGCCTAGCGGCTTGACGCCCTCGTGCCTCGTGTGCCCGGACCTAGATGACCCCGGCGTCGTTGAGTGAGTAGAGCGTCCAGAGCACGCCGGTCATCGCGGCTGCGCCCAGTACCAGCGCCGCCACGAGGAGCGCAAGGAGACGAGCTCGTGCCAGCCCGGTGCCCAGTGCCCGCCACGCCCTGGCGTAGAAGTACAGGAGGTAGAACCCCACAGAGGGCGCGGCCACGCACGTCGTGGCGAAGGCCAGATGCATGGCGGCCCGCATTCGTGAGGACACCGGGTCGTGGAAGACGGCCTGGATATACAGCCATATACCGCTGTCCAGCATGACGACCACCAGGCCACCCAGTACTGCTGCCGCGAGTATCGGCACGGTGTTCCCCCTGCGCACCAGCGCGCTACAACGCGCCCTCACCGGCGCTGCTCTCGGGGAGTGTCAACGCAGGACCGTGCCGCCCATGCTCTCCTAGCCCTCTCCAGGGCTGTGGGCAGGACCTCCAGCAGGTGGTCGACGTCGTGTCCGGTGGTCGTGGGACCCATGCTTACGCGTAGGGTGGAGCGAGCTGCCTGCTCGCCCAGTCCCATGGCGACCAGGACGTGGCTGGGTTGCGACACCCCCGCGTGGCAGGCCGACCCTGCGGAGACATCGACCCCCGCCAGGTCCAGCCCCATGAGCAGGGCCTCGGCGTCGCAGTCCTCAAACCACAGGTGCGCCGTAGCGGGGGAGCTGGCTGCGTCGGTCGGCAGGGTCGCGTGCGCGCCGCCCAGGGCGCTGGCCCCGCGCAGCACCCGCTCACGCAGCTCCTCCAGGCGGGAAGCCTGCTTCTGCCGCTCAGCCACCGCCAGTTCCACCGCCAGGGCCAGCGCTCGGGCGCCGATGACGTCCTGCGTACCGGATCGCACCGCTCTCTCCTGGCGGCCTCCGCCCGTGACCGGGGCCAGAACCACCTCCCGGCGGGCTACCAGCGCGCCCGTGCCCGCCGGGGCGCCCAGCTTGTGGCCGGCCAGGCTCATCGCGTCCAGGTCCCACGCACGCGGCTCCACGGCCACCTTGCCCAGGGCCGCTACAACGTCGGAGTGCACGGGGACGTAGCCTGCCTGCCCGGGACGACGTGCGCCGGAGGCCTCGCGGACACGCTCTACCAGGGCGGGCACGTCCTGGACCAACCCGGTCTCGTTGTTGACCGTCATGACGGAGACCAGGCTGGCAGGGGCACCCGCGCTGTCGTGGTGCACCGCCGCGTCCAGGGAGGTCGGCACCACCGACCCGGCCTGGTCGACCTCCAGGAGGATCAGCTCGGCCCCCAGGTGGTTGACGGCGGCACGGGCCGAGTCCAGCACGGCCGGGTGCTCGGTGGGGGAGATCACCAGGCGTCCGCCCGGGACGGCACGGGCACGCCCAGAGACCACCAGGGCGTCAGCCTCGGTGCCTCCAGAGGTGAACAGGACCTCGTGAGGGTCTACGTCCAGGGCGGCGGCAAGGCGGGCGCGGGCCTCGGCCAGTAGGGCAGCAGCGTGCCGACCGCTGGAGTGCTGTGAGGCCGGGTTGCCACGTCCCGCCACGGCAGTGGTGAGGTCCTCGGTGACCTGCTGAGCCACCTCGGGCCTTACCGGGCACGTCGCGGCCCAGTCAAGGTAGGTCCGGGGCGGGGAGGACGGGGAGGACACCGCTCCACTCTAGGGCCTGCTTCCCTGGACGGCCAGCCCGGCTGCAGGGACCATTCGAGGAGGTCGCCCCGGTCAGCGGATGAGGAGCGGCAGGTAGAAGCAGATAGATACGAGGGACCTAGGAGAGACGTAGGAGACAGGCAGGCTAGGGTGTGACTATGCGCAGTGACTGGCTCGTTGACCATCTGGCCCTGGCCCGCTCCGCCGCCGACCGTGACGCCCAGCGCCGTAGCGACCCCGGCCTGCTGGAAGCCCTTGCCACCGATCCTGCCACCCGGCTGCTGCTGGTGGACTCCCGTGGCAGGGTGGCACTCGACGCCTCGGCACACAGCCCCGACCCGCCTGAGGACGGACTGGCTCCTCCCGACGCCGTCGGCATGGGTGCCAGTGTGTGGGAGGGCTACCCAGGGGGGACGGGGTTCCGTCTGCCCGACCTCAGCGCGAAGGAGCTGGACCTGGAGGGGCTGTCCACCTTCTACCTGGGGCGTGACGACAGGGAGGACGGTGCGGGCTCGCGGGCGGGGAGACGCGGCTGGCTGGCCGTCGTCGTGCCGCAGGGGCTGGAGGTTCCCGAGGCCCCCGGGCAGCCTCGGGGTGGGACGGACGCCGAGGGTGCTGCTACCGACCACCCGGACCTGCGCCGGGTACTAGGCAGGCATCCCCTCACCGCGCTGCGGGCGACGGGCGCTCAGATGAGTGTCCGTGACTCCGGGCTGGCCGTGACCGCCTCGGCCCTGGCAGCCTGGCACGGCTCGTCGCGTTACTGTCCCGCCTGCGGCGCACGCACGATGGCGGTCCAGGCAGGCTGGGCGCGTCGGTGCAGCGGTTGCCAGGCCGTGCACTTCCCCCGGACCGACCCGGCTGTCATCATGGCTGTCACCGACGACGCCGACCGTCTCCTCCTTGTCCACGGTGCCTCCTGGGAGGACCGACGCTACTCCGTGGTGGCTGGGTTCGTGGAGGCAGGGGAGTCGCTGGAGGCCGCGGTGCGACGCGAGGTCTGGGAGGAGACGGGGCTGCGGGTGGAGGACGTGTCCTACCTTGCTTCCCAGCCCTGGCCCTTTCCCCGCTCCCTCATGCTCGGCTACCGGGCGCGGCTCGCCCCCGGTGAGAATCTGGCCCGTCCCGATGGGGAGGAGGTCACTGGTGCCGTCCTCGTCTCGCGGGAGGAGCTGGCGCAGGCGGTGGCGCAGCGGCGCATCGTCCTGCCCGGGCGGGCCTCCCTGGGGCGGCTTCTCATTGAGGACTGGTTCAGGGGTGCACCTCCTAGCTGAGGCCGCCGTCCACTACCTGCACCTGGAGCCCCCGCAGCGGCAGAAGTACCGAAACCACCCCACCGCCGTCCGCTACCTGCACCTGGAGCCCTCCGGCCGGACTGTGGTAAAGGCCGTGTGCGCCAGCCTGTCCCGTAGACGTGGCAGGCTGGTCCACGATGAACCAGACCCGACTGAGCCGGACCCGACGCGCTCCTGCCCGACACAGCCCCGATCCCGCCCCGGCCGACGACAGGGGTGGCGCCGAGGCCCTCCTTGAGGCCCTGGACCCGGACCAGCGTGAGGTCGCCGAGCACCTGGAGGGGCCGCTGTGCGTCCTGGCAGGCGCGGGGACAGGCAAGACCCGCGCCATGACCTACCGCATCGCCTACGGGGTGGCTACCGGGGCCTACCAGGCCACCCAGGTCCTCGCAGTCACCTTCACCTCCCGGGCTGCCGGCGAGATGCGCTCCCGGCTGGCGGACCTGGGTGTCCCAGGGGTCCAGGCCCGTACCTTCCACTCCGCCGCCCTGCGCCAGCTCACCTACTTCTGGCCCACCGCGGTCGGTGGACGACGACCGGAGATACAGCCCCACAAGGCGTCCCTCGTCGCGACGGCGGCACGGCGCCTGGGTCTGGGAACGGACCGCGCGGTGGTACGGGACCTGGCCGCCGAGGTCGAGTGGGCCAAGGTCACCCTCACTCTCCCAGAGGACTACGTCCAGGCTGCCACCGCGGCGCGACGCACGGGTGTGGCCGGACTGGAGGCCGAGACGGTGGCCCGGGTCCTGTCCGCCTACGAGGAGGCCAAGAACGAGCGCGGGGTCATTGACTTCGAGGATGTCCTGCTCCTCCAGATCGGTATCCTGCTGGATCGCGAGGACATAGCGTCCCAGGTGCGCAGCCAGTACAAGCACTTCGTGGTGGACGAGTACCAGGACGTCTCACCACTCCAGCAGCGCCTGCTGGACCTGTGGCTGGGACGGCGCCGCCAGCTGTGCGTGGTGGGGGACGTGTCCCAGACCATCTACTCCTTCACCGGCGCCACTCCTGACTACCTCACCGGCTTTGCCTCCCGCTACGAGGGCGCGCGCACGGTGCGCCTGTCGCGTGACTACCGCTCGACACCCCAGGTGGTCTCCCTGGCCAACCGTGTCCTGTCCAGGTCCCGGCGAGGGGGAGGAAACCTGCGCCTGCCTGCGGGCGCCGTCGAGCTGGTGGCCCAGCGCCCCTCAGGGCCGCAGGTGCGCTTTGACACCTATGACGACGACGTGGCGGAGGCAGAGGGGGTTGTCGCTCAGGTACAGCGTCTGCGCTCGGCGGGAGTCCCTCTGAGCCAGGTCGCTGTCCTCTACCGTACCAACTCCCAGTCGGAGGTCGTGGAGCAGGCCCTGGCCTCCGCCCAGATCGGCTACCTGGTGCGAGGCGGGGAACGCTTCTTTGAGCGTGAGGAGGTCAAGCGGGCTATGGCCCTCCTCCTGGGCGCGGCACGCACGGAGAGGGAGTTCCTGACCGGGGACCTGGGTGCTGACGTACGCACGGTTCTGGCCCGGGAGGGGTGGAGCCAGGAGCCTCCCGCCGCGCAGGGGGCGGTGCGGGAGCGCTGGGACTCTCTCAACGCCCTTGTCCAGCTGGCCGACGAGCTTGCCTCGGCTCGCGGGATCGGGCTGGACGCCTTTCACGTCGAGCTCATGGAGCGGGCAGCGGCCCAGAACGCCCCGTCCGTGGAAGGGGTGACCCTGTCCTCCTTACACGCGGCCAAGGGCCTGGAGTGGGACGCCGTCCTCCTGGTCGGTGCCTGTGAGGGGTTGCTGCCAATATCCCTAGCGGAGACCGACTCCGCCGTGGAGGAGGAGCGGCGCCTGCTGTACGTGGGGGTCACGCGTGCGCGTGAGCACCTGGTGATCTCCTGCGCGCGGGCGCGCCAGCCTGGCGGGCGGGCCTCCCGCAAGCCGACGCGGTTCCTGGAGGGGATATGGCCGACAGACTCCGCTCCCGGTCGGGGGTCACCCTCTCGGGTGTCGGCCAGGCAGCGCTCCAGGCAGGCGGCCGCTGACTTCGAGGCAGCCCATGACCCCGCGACGGTCGCCCTGTTCGAGGAGCTGCGGTCCTGGCGCGCTGACGTCGCCAGAGAACTCTCCAAGCCCGCGTTCACGGTCTTTCCTGACGCTACCCTGCGTGACATCGCGGTGGTCAGGCCTAGTACCTTGCCCCAGCTCTCCCTGGTGCGCGGGGTGGGGGCCACCAAGCTTCAGGACTATGGTGGGGCTGTCCTGTCCCTGGTCAGGAAGTTCCAGGAGGGGGACGGTGCCGGCTGAGCGCCTCCGTCCCGCCGGAGTGCCCACAGGGCGCGAGGACTGCGAGGACAGGGCATGTGCCGCTCAGACCTGGGAGCACAGGCACTCCTCGTGGCGGGGCCAGTGGCGTGCGGTCCCGGTTGGATCAGGTCCGCTCAGCTCGACGCTGGTGCTGGCCCAGTCGATCGACGGTAGCGGACCAGGTGCGCCGTCCACGTTCGAGGGAGTTGTGGGGGTGCGGGAGCGCTGTACCGTGCCTGCCAGAAGACTGTCCGTGGCCGCCCTGGCAGCCAGGGCGGCTGCCTGGTGCAGGAGAAGCCGTTCCGTCTGTGGCGGGGGCAGCGTACGCATCTGGGTTGCCAGCGCGGGCCAGCACGGGTCGGCGTCCCTCTCCCACAGCCCCAGACAGGTGGCGCAGGGGCCCGACGGGCTTCCCAGCACCGGGCCGACGCGCACGCTGACCTCGCGTACCACCACCGAAAGCTGGAGCAGCCCTTCCTGGGCCAGGCGACGGGCCTGAAGGGGTTCGACCACGTGGGAGTCCACGGTCAGGACCAGGTCGGGCCGGGTTCCCAGGGGCGCCCGGGTACGGATGGTGGGAAATCTTGCTGCCAGGAGCTGGTCTGCTCCGTCGGCCCTGTCAGGGGCTGTAGACAGGATGGTGCCCACTCCCGCCTCGGCGAGCCACAGAGCCGTCTCCTGCAGAAGAGCCCCCGAGCCGCACAGGGCGATCGTGGAGGACCCCAGGACGGTGCTGCGCTGCCGAGCACCCAGACGAAGGCGCTCCCAGTAGACCGCGTCGGGACCACCCAGCTCCGAGCGGGCGCCGTGCACGAGGGCACCGCGACGCTCCAGGTCCTGGAGGATCTCCCGGGCACGCGGGACCGGAACCTGGGCGCGGCGAGCGGCGTGGTAGACGCTGCCAGGCTCCAGGGTCGCGGGGAGGTGGTCGAGCAGGCGCTGCTCCTGCTGGGACAGGTCCGTCAGGACGGTGGCGTGGCCAGTCTCGGCACCGATCTGGCTCTCGCCCGGCCTGCGCCACAGGACTGGGCTGTATCCACGGATCCGCATCAGGCCTCCTTTCGGGCAGGTCCCGGACCTGCGGTCGTGCCGTGAGCCTGGCACGGGGGCTGGTTCCAGGGCCAGAGCACGGTCACCGCCTGTGGACAGCCTGCGACTTTCCTGGCCGGGCTGCTTCCCGGCTCGTTGTTCCCGAGGCCGGAGCCTGCTGGTCAGTCCTGCCGGTCCTGGAGGGAGGAGCAGGTGGTGAGCCCGGAGGTGTCACCCAGGGCAATACCCTCCACTGCCTGGACGGCCTCATGGAGAGTAGCGACAGCAAAGACCTGCATACCCTCCGGCTCGTGGCCGACAACCTCCTCGCAGCTGCCTGCAGGTGCCAGGAAGTAGTCGGCCCCGGCCCCCGAGGCCCCGGCCATCTTTTGCTGGATCCCGCCGATAGCGCCGACCTGCCCGTCCACGGAGATCGTGCCGGTGCCGGCGACGTCCTGCCCGCCTGTCAGGGACCCCGGGGTCACCTTGTCGACGATGGCTAAGGCGAACATCATGCCCGCGCTAGGGCCGCCGACCTCGGGGAGGCCGAACTCGGCCTCAATATCGGAGTCCGCGGCGACGTCAAGGTGCAGCCCCAGCAGGGAGCCCGAGGCGTCCTCGGTGGCCCCCTCGCTACCGTCCATGGCACCCGGTGGCAGTGTCGTCAGCGTGGTGCTGACCTGCTGGCCGTCGCGTAGGACCTCCAGGGTGACCTCGGTTCCCGGGTCGATTGTGGTCATCAGCTCGCGCAGCTGGGCGTAGGTGGACAGCGTGGTGGTCTGTGCTCCCTTGGGAGTCAGGGAGACCAGGACGTCGCCCGCAGCGATGTCGGTACCAGCCTGCTCCTCGGCGACGCCGGTGACGGTCAGCGTCATGGACTCTGCCAGACCGGCCTCCTCCAGCGCGGCGACCACCGCAGCGTCCTGGGAACCTGTCATCTGGGTCTCGTTACGCTCGTTGATCTCCTCCGCGGACACCTCCTTGGGGCAGACCTGCTCCCTGTCCAGCACGGTCTGGTCAGGCGACAGCCAGGCCACGACGACGTTGGCCACGGTCACGGGGTAGCCGGGGCACCCTGTCACGGAGACCGTTGTCATCATCAGCGCTCCCTCGGTGGGGTAGGTCTGGGTGCCACTGACGGTGACGAGGTCCTGCGGGTCGTCCTGCGAGACTGTGCCAAGCACGTTCCACGTCGGTCCTGGAGCCTCGATGACCCTGTCCACGGGAACAGTGAAGGCAGCCACGACAAGACCGACGACAAGGACCACGACCGCCGCTGGCAGCAGAAGGCGGTGTCGTCCGCGGGCGTTGGAGGTGTCCTCAGGGACGTTGTCGGTGGTGTCATGGGTGGTGTCATGGGTGGTGTCGTCGGGGACGTCAGGCTTGTGTGCGGGCTCTGGCTGCGTCACAGCACCATCATCGGACATCTTCCTGCGGATTGGGGGAGCAGAGGGGAAGGAGAAGAGGGGAAGTAGGGATCCGCCGACGTCGTGGCACAGTTGTCGCGACAGTCGGTGCCATTCCGGCTGGCCCGGTCAGGAGGCTCGGGCTGCCTCCCGGTGACGGTCAGGAATGTGTGGGACCATGCGACCGTTGCAGGGGCAGGACCCGGGCAGCGTCCCCACGGTACCGGTCGGGCTCCGGGAGGTGTCCGCAGCACCGCACGGGCAGGTGGCTCGTCCGTCTCAGGCGGCTGCGGTGCACCTGCTGCCTGCTGGTCTGCGCCTGTCGGTACCCCGTGATCCTGAGAGAGGAATTCTATGAGCGAGGAGCCTGAGGACCCCTTTGGTGAGTTGGAGGAGATGCTCTCCTCCATCTTCGGTCAGCAGATGGCTGCTGATGCTGTGGCCGCCCTGCGCTCGGCAGGTGTGAACCCCTCCGACCTCTCTCGGCTGCCGGGGATGGCAGACGTGTCCCGGCTCAGTCCCGCTCAGCTGTTCGCGATGCGCTCCCAGCTGCAGCAGGTGTTCAGCGCGTCCACGACTGAGCCGGTCAACTGGAGCGTGGGCCAGGACCTTGCCCTCCGGCAGGCCCGGGCACACAGCGACCCGACCGTGACCGCAGAGGCGGCCGATGACACCCGGCAGGCTCTTCAGGTAGCCGACCTGTGGCTGGACACGGCCACGGACTTGATGCCGGCTCCGGGAAGGCGGGAGGCCTGGAGCCGTAGCGCGTGGGTGGAACGCACCATGCCCGTGTGGAAGGACGTGTGCGCGCCCGTGGCGGAGGCGGTGACTGCGGCACTGGCCTCGACCCTGGAGAAGCAGATACGCGAGCTGCCGGAGAGCATGGGGCAGGCTGCCCAGCAGATGGGAGCCCTGGGGTCGATTATGCGCACTATGGCGGGTACGGCCTTCGGTCTCCAGTTGGGCCAGGCTATCGGCGGGCTGGCCAGGGAGGCAGTCGGGGCCACCGATACCGGGCTTCCTCTGACTCGGGACCCGGGTACCGCACTTGTCCCCACTAATGTCAGCGCCTTCACTGAGGGGCTGGAGGTGGACCAGCGTGAGGCGCTCATGTTTCTCGCGGTCCGGGAGGCGGCCACGGCCCGTCTCTATGCCCATGTCCCGTGGCTGCGGGGCCAGGTGATGGGGGCTGTGGAGGCCTATGCCCGCGAGATCCGTATCGACACTGACGCCCTGGAGTCCGCGGTGGCACAGGTGGACCCCAATGACCCGGAGGCCCTGCAGGCGGCCTTGAACGGGGGGCTGTTCGCGCCGCAGGAGACCGGCTCCCAGCGTGAGGCGCTGGAGCGCCTGGAGACGCTGCTGGCACTGGTCGAGGGCTGGGTCGAGGTGGTGACGGCGCGTGCCGTGGCCCCACACCTGCCCAGCGCTATGGCATTGCAGGAGATGATGCGACGCAGGCGCGCCCAGGGAGGGCCTGCCGAGCAGCTCTTCTCCCGACTCATCGGCCTGACCTTCAGACCGCGCCTGGCTCGTGAGGCGGCCCGCCTGTGGTCCCACCTGGGAGAGCAGGCCGGGGAGGCGGAGCGGGACGCCTTCTGGAACCACCCGGACGTCATGCCGACGGCTGCCGAGCTCGCCAGCCCCGAGGACTTCCTGACGATCCGTCGTGCCGCTGAGGACATGGACGCGCAGATGGACGCGGACCTGGTCTCCCTCCTGGAGGGGACCTTGGGCTACGCAGAGGGTGCCAGGCGGACAGGCGGCGGGACCAGTCGGCAGGAAGGCTCCCGGGAGGGCGGTCCTGAGGGCTCCGGGGGCTCCAACGGGAGGTCCGGGGAGGATGAGGGTGACAGGCAGGACAGGAACGACGGAGAGGCGGGCCCGGATCATCCGGGCCCGACGGCCGGTCCGCAGCCGTAGCAGTCGCACCCTCCGGGAGGGACAGCTCCTGGGTGCGAGGCGGGGGCGAAGTGCCCCTTCCGGAAGCTGCACGGGGGTAGACCGGGCTGGCTACAGGAAGGTTGCTGCCAGGGCCTCGACCAGTTGGGGGACCAGGCGCTCCCCATGGTAGACGTCATCAGCCGAGTCGTGGGAGCGCGACCGCAACGCGCACCAGGACTCGCCACTACGCAGGACCCCTATCACCATGCGGATGTCCTCCCGGTCCGTGAGGCTGCTGACAAGGGCCGTGCGCTCCTGCGGGTCAGTGACAGCCTCGACCCGTGCCTGTGCCTGAGGGCCGAGGATGGTCCTCTCGACGCTGAGGACTGCTCCGTGGACAGACTCCGGCCAGGCCAGTTGGTTGAGGAGGTCCTCCAGGCTGGCTGCGGCGGGCAGATCCTCCTGCTCGATAACAGTCAGCGCCTGCGGGTTATGGCGGGACCGCGCCAGCTCGTGAGCGGGCAGAAGCCGACTGAGCCCGGCGTCGTGCTTCAGCGCCTCGGCGGTGCGCACCAGGGAGAAGAGCCGTACCGGGGCGTCCCAGCCGTGGACAGACACATGTGCCTCGGTCTCGGTCACTGCTGCGACCAGGGCCTCCTGCGTGGAGGTGCCCGCTATGCGCGGCTCCTCGGTGCCCTTGCCCCGCTCCGTCTCACCAGGGGTCTGCACGGATGGGGTCCTGCGGTCGGCGGCGAGGTTGCCGAGGGACTCGGTGCCAGGGGCGGGGGCGTGGTCGTGCTCCTCAGGGTCAGGTTCTGGTGAGGCCATGGACTCATGGTCCCACGTCCCGAGGACGTCGTGCCGAGGCTGCTGACGACGCTGAGGACTCTGGCGGGACCCTGGGGCAGGTCTCGTCTTGGTGCTTCTACGGCGACGGCTTGCCTACAGGTGGGGAGGCTGTGGGACGATAGAAACACCGGCCTGCTGGTCGGTGCCCCTGTGCAGACCAGACACGGAGTGTGATTGTGAGCACCCGGAACGAAGAAGAAGAGCCGAGCAACAAGTCAGACAGGTCAGACGAGTCCCGCGAGCCTGCCCAGGATCGTGACTCCGATCGACCCGCCAGGCCTGCGAAGTCCGGCGGGTCAGGCTCGTCGTCAGCGTCTCGGTCCCGATCCATGCCTAGGTTCGGCCCTCCCGGCTCCAGACCCGGATTCGGGCGCGGAGGGCCCCGGCCTCCGCGTACCCCTAGGACTAACGACACCGACTCCGGACGTCGTCGTCCCGGACCACTGGCCCTGACAGCGCTCATTCTCGCGGTGATCGGAGGCGTGATTATCTTCGCCTCCCAGACCTGGACGGAAGTGCTGTGGTATGACCAGCTGGGCTTCTCCCGCGTCATCTGGACCCGGTGGGTGGCCGGGGCCGCCCTGTTCCTTCTGGGCTTCGTGGTCATGTTTGGTGCCGTCTACACCGCGATGTCCCGGGCCTACCAGGCTCGTGAGGTGGTAGTCCCCAGCGACGAGGCAAGCAGGAGCCTGGAGGCCTACCAGACTGCCGTCGAGCCGATGCGCAGGCTCCTGACCTGGGGCATCCCTGCGGTCCTGGGGCTGCTGGGAGCCGCCTGGGAGCTGGTCCCGCAGTGGGACCAGGTGCTGCTGGCCATCCACACCCAGTCCTTCGGTGTCAGGGACCCGCAGTTCGGCATTGACATGTCGTTCTATGTCTTTATTCTTCCTGTGCTCCTGACGGCGCTGGGGTACCTGTCTAACGTGGTCCTGTTCTCGGGGGTGGCCTCTGTGGCGGTCCACTACCTGTACGGCGGTATCTCCGTCTCCCGCCAGCCGCACTTCACCAGGGCTGCGCGGACCCACCTGACAGTGTTCCTCACCCTCTACGCCCTGCTGCAGGGGGGGCGCTACTGGCTGGACCGCTACACCGCGCTGTACGCCGCGAACTCCCGGTTTGACGGAGCGGGCTACACCGACATCAACGCCGTGGTCCCGGCCAGGGCGATCCTGGCGGCGATCTCCATTGCGGTGGCTGTCCTCTTTGTGGCCTCGGTGCGGTCCCGCTCCTGGCGCCTTCCGGTGACCGGAGTGGTCGTCATGGTGGTCTCGGCCCTGCTGGTGGGTACCGCCTACCCTGCCGCGATCCAGACGTTCGTCGTTGATCCCAACGCCCAGCGGCAGGAGGCCCAGTACATCCAGCGCAACATCGACGCCACGCTGGCTGCCTACGGGCTCGACGGCATCGAGACCACCGCCTACGACGCCACGACGACTGCCGAGGCTGGACAGCTCCAGGAGGACACCGAGTCCACGACGTCGATCCGTCTGCTCGACCCGCAGCTGGTCTCGCCGACGTTCCAGCAGCTCCAGCAGAACAAGCAGTACTACTCCTTCCGGGAGACCCTCAACGTGGACCGGTACACGGTGGACTCCGTCAGCCGGGATACGGTGATCGCGGTCCGTGAGCTCAACCTGTCCGGGCTGGGGGACAGTCAGCGCACGTGGGTCAACGAGCACACTGTCTACACTCACGGGTACGGTGTGGTCACCGCCTACGGCAACACGGTCGCTACCGGTGGCTACCCGTCTTTCTGGGAGGGTGGCATCCCCTCCTCCGGGGACCTGGGAGACTACGAGCCGCGTATCTACTTCGGCCAGGCCTCGGCCGACTACTCGATCGTGGGAGGCGATGACGGCGGCACGCCTCGCGAGCTCAACTACCCCGACGACACCTCTGAGACTGGGCAGGTCAACACCACCTTCTCCGGGGACGGTGGCCCTAACGTGTCCAACCCGGTCAACCGCCTCCTGTACGCCACCAGGTTCCAGGAGATGAACATCCTGTTCTCCCAGGAGGTCCGCTCCGGGTCCCAGATCCTCTACGACCGCGACCCGGCACAGCGTGTGGCCAAGGTGGCTCCTTGGCTCACCCTGGACGGCAGCCCCTATCCGGCGGTGGTTGACGACGATGACGACCCCTCGACGCCTAAGCGCGTGGTGTGGATCGTCGACGGCTACACGACGACGAACAACTACCCCTACTCCCAGCACGAGTCCCTGGAGGACACGGCTACCTCCCCCGACGGCAGCGCCGCGCTGCTGGGGGCCCCGGAGGAGTCCAACTACGTGCGCAACTCGGTCAAGGCGGTGGTGGATGCCTACGACGGCTCGGTCACCCTGTACGAGTGGGATGAGGACGACCCGATCCTCAAGGCGTGGGACTCCGTCTTCCCCGGCTCGGTCACGTCGATGAGCGAGATGAGTGCTGACCTCATGGCGCACATGCGCTACCCGGAGGACCTGTTCACCGTGCAGCGCACCATCATGGCGAGCTACCACGTCGACGACGCGGCTGAGTTCTACTCCGGCGGTGACTTCTGGAAGGTCCCGGACGACCCGACGACCTCCGAGGCCGACCTTCAGGACCCTTACTACCTGACTCTGAAGATGCCGGGACAGGACGAGGCCAGCTTCTCGCTGTCCAGCGTCTACATCATCGGAGGCAACACCAACCGCAACGTGCTGACCGGGTTCCTGGCGGTGGACTCGGAGACGGCCACTGGTGAGCCGGGGCAGCGCAACCCCAACTACGGACAGCTGCGGCTCCTGGAGCTGCCTCGCTCCTCCAACGTCTCCGGACCCGGACAGGTCCAGAACATCTTTGACTCCGACCCGGAGGTGTCTCAGACGCTGAACCTGCTGTCCCAGCAGGGCTCGGAGGTGATCAAGGGCAATCTCCTGACTCTCCCGGTGGGAGGGGGTCTCCTCTACGTCCAGCCGGTCTACGTCCAGTCCTCCTCGGGGACTCAGTACCCGCTGCTACGCAAGGTGCTGGTGGCCTTCGGCGACGAGGTCGGCTTCGCTGACACCCTCTCAGGCGCCCTGGACCAGGTCTTTGGTGGTGACTCGGGTGCGACCACAGGTGAGGAGGCCGTGGACGGTGACGCCGGTGCGGCCAATGACACCAACGAGGCTACTGACGGGACGGATCCGACCCAGGACGCCACAGCGGCTCCGGAGGAGACTGCTGAGCCCTCTGCCGAGCCGTCTGCTGAGGCCTCGGCGTCTGCCAGCGGCGAGCCGTCTGCCGAGGCCTCGGCCGCACCCTCCGCCGGCGCCAGCGGGTCCTCCGCCGGGGACCCGCAGGCTGACCTGGACCAGGCACTGACAGACGCGGACCAGGCGATGAGCGACGCCCAGACCGCGATGAGTGAAGGCGACTGGGAGGCCTACGGTGAGGCTCAGGACCGTCTCAACGACGCCGTGAACAGGGCCGTTGACGCCAGGGAGCGGCTCGGGGAGGGCTAAGAGCTTCTCCGGGGCTTCCTGGCGGTGGCCCGGACCTTGGCTGGTCTGTGCGGCCGCCTGAGTCGCAATTGGGCTGCTGTCCGTGGCGGGGGCGGGCGCACCGCGTTGCCGGTGCGCCCGCCCCCGGTCCCTGTTTCTAGCGATACCGCTTGGGCTGGGAGCCGGTGTGCTGTGTAGGAACGGCTTGTGCGCGTGGGTGACCAAAGGCACGTCCCCACGGATTGATCGATTTCGATGCGGGGCGTTAGGATCATTCCACCAACGCGGGGTGGAGCAGTTCGGTAGCTCGCCGGGCTCATAACCCGGAGGTCGCAGGTTCGAATCCTGCCCCCGCTACCGCCCCAGCAGCCCCGGCACCAGAAGGTGCCGGGGCTGCTGCTGTTCCCGGCACGTAGGGGGCCGGCACCCAGGCCCCGTCAGCGGCGCGCCCCCTGGGCGACCAGCCCGCGCGCCTGGCCCGGGCTCATGGCGGTGCCCTTCAGGGTGGCCGTCGCCCTTGAGACGCACCACCACCACGTCCTCGCCTGCCCCGTGGTGACGCTCATTCTCACCCCGGAGCCTCGCCCCCGGACGGTGACGTCGACGTCAGGTCGCGCCCGGTATGAGCCCCGCCCTGCCCGGAGCCTCGCCCCCGGACGGTGACGTCGACGTCCATGCGGGCCTGACCTTCCTGGGGCTCCCAGCTCACCCGACCTCCTTGGGTCCAGGTAGGGGCTGCTCGTCTCGCTCACGCTGTCTCATGCTCCTCGCTCTAGGTGCCAGACCACTGTCGGCCAGGCGCACTCACCCTCGTCGTGGAGCTGGGCGCGCACCCCTCCCAGTGGTGCTGCTGGTGCCCCTCGGGGGTGACCAGCATGCGAGACGGCCGGGGACGCGGTCCGCATGTGTACGGGTGAGGGGCCCATGCCGGGCACCTGCCCGCTCCCAGGGAGGGGCGGGCTCACCTAGCCGGAAGGCAGACATGAGGAGCAAGGACAGCAGCGGGAACGACGACAGGAAGCGCGCTGGGCACGCGGAGCCGGGGCGGCCGTGGCGGGAGAAGGTCCAGGGATGGCGCGAGGCTACGGTGCGGCTCGCACATGATGTCAGGATTGTCGCGGGTGCCACCGGCGTCGTGGCAAGAGCGGTCGGGAAGATCATCCGGCTGGTGGAGCAGGTCTCCCAGTGGCTGGGGTAGCCGCTCGGGGCTTGGTGGTGTGGTGGCGGTTCGGGGTGCTTCAGACCCTGGATGACTACACATCTTGCCCGCGCCTCGGCGGGACCAGCGTCGCCAGCCAGGTCTTCACCCGGGAGCCGCCGCCCACCGGGGTGTCGGCCCAGCGCAGCAGGGCGGTGTGGATGTAGGTCGTGTCCGAGCGGCGCTCCTTGAACCGGGTGGACTCCAGGCTGCTCCAGGGCTTGAGCCCGGCGCCCTCGTTCTCCCCGGTGTGGCGCATCTCCAGGAAGTCGTCGTACTCCTGGCGTGAGTCGTAGGCGATCACGCTGATGCTGCGTGGGACGGTCGTGGTGGCGCTGTCGGTGAGGTCCTGGAACGACTCCTGGATCTCCTTGGTGGGCGCCAGGTGCGGGTCGTGGAGGAACTTCAGGCAGGTCACCCTCCTGTTGCCCTCCAGCACCACCATGGTGGCGTCCTCCTGGGTGACCACGGGCAGGGTGGAGGGATCCAGGTCGCCCAGGACGACGATGCTCCTTGCCAGGGCGGTCATCTCTCTGGTCTTCTTCGTGTCCTTGAACATCGCTGCTATCGCGTCGTCCTGGCCCTCTATGCCGTCGCCGAGCCTGGGGTTGTCCAGGTCGAGGGCCAGGGAGGACACGCGCACCGTCCTGGACTTGTAGGCCATGGGCGTGCTCCTTGTCTTCGGGGGTATGCCTGAGGGGTCGGGGGCAGTTTCTTCAGCTGGCGGCGGCCATGTCGATGGTCAGTCGTAGGTTCAGTGCGTGGGCGATGCGCCACAGGGTTGAGACGGAGGGGATCTGTCCACCGTTCTCTACGGCGGAGATGACTGACTGCTGGGTGCCCATGCGGTGGGCCAGCTCGGTCTGGGTCAGCCCGGCCTGGGTGCGTGCGGCGTAGACGAGCTCGGCGAGCCGCAGGCGGGTCTCCTCCTCGGCCTCGGCGGCGTCGAACCGGGCGCGCTCGTGTGGTGTCATGGTCTCCAGGGCCTCGGCCTCGGCCTGCCGGAACGGTGTGGTCCTCATGGTCGTTTCCTTTTCTTTCGGGTCTTCTTGGCTGTTGTCCGGGTGGCCTGGCGGGCCGCTTGAGCCCGTCGGGCTCGCAGGATCTCTCCCCGCTCGTTCTGGCGCTGCTTGCGGAACGTCGTCAGCGTGACGGCCCTCCGCCCGGGGTCGAGCACGTACGTGATCCGCCTTGCCACGCCCTCGCACGTGAAGCGTAGCTCGCGCAGGCCCCCGCCCAGTTGCCTGGACAGTGGCATGCCGAGCATGTGACCCCCGTCCTCCAGCCGGGAGAGCACGCGACGGACCGCTGCCTTCCCCTCGGGGGTCAGGTCCTGGTACCAGGCCAGGACCTCGTCGGAGAACTCAACTGTCCACCGCATAGACGTAATATATTATGTACGCGATATTGGGTCAAACTGATCCGGTTCCGGACGCCCCGGGTTGTCGCGCTGGTCGCTGTCAGCGAGCGGCGTCAGGCGTCGCGGAGCTATGTGTCGCCCAGGGCGGCTTGGCCCGCCGCAGGGCAGAACCCCACACCACCGGCCCCCGCACCAGCCACGTGGCGGCAGCGCGTCGCGTCACGGACCGGTAGGCTGGTGGAGCCTTCTCCGGCACCTTCTCCCGGAACACCGTTGTCCTGATGGCTGGGGAGGAAGGAGGTCAGGGAGGAGGTGAGGGTCGTGTCCAAGCCAAGAGGCAGGCACGTCAAGGTCCGTCAGGACAGGACAACGACCCGGCAGGTGAGCGAACTGTTGAACGCACTCGCTCGCCTGGTCCGGGCCGTTAGTGTCCTGATGGATTTCCTCCACGGGTGGCTTGGCTGAGCCGCCCGTATCGGGACCTGCCCGGGCCGCAACCTGGGTGGGTCCCCGCCAGTATGCGCCACAGGCGGCAGGGACGTCAACGGCTAGGCTGCTGTCTCAACTGCTTTTCTCATGGCGTTGGTGGGTGGTGCGGTGTAGCGCTGAGTGGTGGACACAGAGGTGTGGCCGAGGAGGCGCTGGACGGCGAGGATCTGGACGGCGAGGATGTCGCGGTCTGCGCCGTAGGCGGTGGTGGGGAAGCGGTGCCTGAGGGCGTGGAGCGTCCATCCGGGTGGGGGAGCGTCCATCCGGGTGGGAGGGTGCGGCTGGCGAGCTGGAGGCTTAGTGGGGGGGTGTCCACTGCTGCGGGAGGGGCGGGCCCGGTGGGTCGCCGCCTGCCAGAACTCAGTCAGCAGGCGGTGATCCACCGGTGGTGCAGGGACCTGCCGCGCAACGACTACTGCTCGTCCTTCCTGGCCCTGTCCTTCCCGACCCGGTTGGCTACCCCCTGAGCGCTGTCCTTGAGGTCCTCGGTAGCCTTCTTGGCCCTGCCCTCGGCTTGCTGAATGATTCCCTCGGTCTCGGTCTCCTTGTCCCCGGTCGCCTTGCCTATGGATTCCTTGGCCTTGCCCGTCATGCGGTCAAATGTTCCGTTGTCGCTCATGACATTCTCCTTTCACGTGGCTGTCGTGAGCGCTTCCACCGTATCTGCGACTCCCCCTGCGCCGAGGGGCTGTACTGCCGGGTTAATCAGTTCTGTGCCGCTTTGCAGCTTGACGGACAGAAAAGGAGCGGGAGTGGTCGGAAAAGAGAGAAATAGATAGAAAAGAGAGAAAATAATGAGAAAAACGGGTGGGGTGAGGTGGGTGGAGGAGGCGGGATGAGAGCCTGGGCGGGCGACCCTAGGACGCCGGTCCTCGCACCGTGTGCCAGGCTCCGGGGTAGCCTTGGGGCATGCCAGCAGACGCGAAGACACCAGAGAAGAAGACACCAGAGAAGACCTCAGGCCAGCTGAGCCGGCAGGACCCGCCGACCTCTACCCGTACCGAGACCGACTCCATGGGCACCGTCGAGGTCGCCGCTGAGCGCTACTGGGGGGCGCAGACCGAGCGGTCCCTGCACAACTTTGACATTGGCCGGGAGACCTTCGTGTGGGGCCGCCCCATGATCAGGGCACTGGGGGTGCTCAAGAAGTCGGCCGCCCTGGCCAACGCCGAGCTCGGCGAGCTGCCGCGTGACATCGCCGACCTCATCGCCGCGGCCGGTGACGAAGTCATCGCGGGCAGGCTTGACGACGAGTTCCCCCTGGTAGTCTTTCAGACCGGCTCCGGAACGCAGTCGAACATGAACTCCAACGAGGTCATCTCCAACCGGGCCATCGAGATGGCTGGGGGGCAGGTTGGCTCCAAGACCCCTGTCCATCCCAACGACCACGTCAACCGCGGGCAGTCCTCCAACGACACCTTCCCCACCGCTATGCACATCGCGGTCGTCTCCGAGCTGGCGGCCATGTACCCGCGTGTCACCCAGCTGCGCGACACCCTGGACGCCAAGGCCAGGCAGTACGACGACGTCGTCATGGTGGGGCGTACCCACCTCCAGGACGCTACCCCCATCACCCTGGGGCAGGTCATCTCCGGCTGGGTAGCCCAGATCGACTTCGCCCTGGACGGCATCCGCTATGCCGACTCCCGGGCACGCGAGCTGGCTATCGGCGGGACCGCGGTGGGGACCGGTCTCAACGCCCACCCCCGCTTCGGCGAGCTGTGCGCGCGTAAGATCAGTGAGGAGACCGGTATCGAGTTTGCCCAGGCGGACAACCTCTTCGCCGCCCTGGGCGCTCACGACGCCCTGGTCCTGGTCTCCGGTGCCCTGCGCGTCCTGGCGGATGCCCTGATGAAGGTCGCCAACGACGTGCGCTGGTACGCTTCCGGTCCGCGCAACGGAATCGGGGAGCTTATCATCCCCGAGAACGAGCCGGGTTCGTCCATCATGCCGGGCAAGGTCAACCCCACTCAGTGCGAGGCGATGACCATGGTGGCTACCAAGGTCTTTGGCAACGACGCCACTGTCGGCTTCGCGGGGTCCCAGGGTAACTTCCAGCTCAACGTGTTCAAGCCGGTCATGGCCTGGTGCGTGCTGGAGTCTATCCAGCTCCTAGGTGACGCGTGCGTCTCCTTCGACACCAACTGTGCCTACGGTATCGAGCCCAACACGGAGCGTATCCGGGCCAACCTGGAGACCAACCTCATGCAGGTCACGGCCCTCAACCGCCACATCGGCTACGACAAGGCCTCCAAGATCGCCAAGAACGCGCACCACAAAGGCCTGTCCCTGCGTCAGTCCGCCCTGGAGCTGGGCTTTGTCACCGAGGAACAGTTCGACGCCTGGGTGGTGCCTGCGGACATGACGCGCCCTTCGGCGGCGCAGGAGTAGCACGTGGCTTGAGCGGTGCAGCCCGGGTGTGGATGTGCCCGGTGGGCTGCACCGCTGTGCTCCTGGTCCTGCCGCTTGGCTGGGGCGGTGGAGTGGATTGACGGTCCTCCAGGCCTGTGTCAGGGTGCTTCTCCCGGTATTCCTCTCACCGGGTGAGCGTGGTCGCAGGCGTGGCAGATCAGGAATGTTCCTAGCGCTGGGCAGGTTAGGCAGGCGGAGGAGGCCAGACAGTCGGCGTCGTCACTGAGGTCGTGTCCTGTCCCCGGCGTCGGCCACAAGCCGACCCGGTGTCCGCGTCACTGGTGTGTCTGCCTGCTCTGGTCATCCGTAGTCGCTCACACCTGAGGAGCAGTCGTCATGACGCACAACGACGTCCCTGATCTTGTGCCCACCAACGATCCTGAGCCCACCAGCGAGGTCCTGTCCCTGCTGCGTGAACGTCGGTCGGTGCGGGCCTTCAGTGGGGAGCCGGTGCCTCAGGAGGATCTCACCCAGATCCTTCTGGCTACCCGCCAGGCTCCTACCTCCATCAACGCCGAGGGGCTGAGTCTCGTGGTCCTGCGTGACCGTGACCGTATCCAGGCTGTCGCCGACATTGCTGGTGGCCAGCCACAGGTTGCCGGGGCCGAGGTCGTCGTGGTCTTCGTTGTCGACTTCTACCGAACCGATCTGGCTGCCAGGAAGCATCAGCGCGAGCAGGTGGTCCACCGCAGCGCCGAGGGGATTCTTGTCGGCGCGGTGGATGCGGGTATCGCTCTGGCCACCTTTCAGACCGCGGCTCACAGCCTGGGATACGCCACCACCGCGATCGGTGGAGTCCGTAACGACCCGGCCGCCCTCATCGAGCTGCTGGGGCTGCCCGCCCACACCTTCCCTGTGGTGGCCTCCACCCTGGGTGTGGCGGACCGGCAGAAGACACCCCAGGTCAAGCCTCGGGTGCCCCTGGAGTCCTACGCCATGGAGGAGCGTTATGACGCGCAGGCGGTGGAGCATGGCGCCCAGGTCTATGACGAGCTCCTGCGCGACTGGTGGGACGCGCAGGGAATGACCCAGATGGGAACCTGGTCCCAGGACACCTCCTCCATGTACTCCCGGTACTACTTCCCGACGGTGGCTGCCACCATGGAGGCCCAGGGCTTCCGCTTCCTGGACGGACCTGAGGACGCAGCCCCGGAGCGCCCCGCGGCACAGGACTGAGTGGCCGGGCTACCAGGAGGCGTGGGACACATGTGGGACACATGTGGGACACATGGTGACGAGGAACGACACTGGCGGACGACCGCTGACACGGGCAACGGCATGCTGAAGGGAGCAGTGTGAGCAGGACGGTAGCCGATCTGTCGGACCGGAGGGAGTCCGTCGACTGGTACCTGAGGCGACGGGCCAGGCTCCTGTCCATCCAGACCAATGAGACCTACGCTGCCCTCGCCCTGGCGGCGGCGACCTTGATAGCCCTGGTGTGGGCCAATACCGGTCACAGCTACCACGCCTTCTGGGACACGCCCGCCTCCCTGGCCCTGGGGCCCTTCAGCGTCGAGCTGACTCTGCACGGATGGGTCGACGAGGGGCTCATGGCGGTCTTCTTCTTCATGGTGGGCCTCGACGTACGCCGTGACCTCACCCTGGGTGAGCTCCGCCTGCCCGGGCGCGCCCTCCTGCCAGCCGCGGCTGCTGTGGGTGGGCTGGTGGTCCCGGTCCTCGTCTTTCTTGCCATCGCGGGGGGAACAGAGGGCTCTCACGCCTGGGGAGCCGTCATCTCCACCGACACCGCCTTTGCTATTGGCATGCTGGCCCTGGTCGGCCCCCGGCGTGCCCCGCGGCTGCGGCTCTTCCTCCTGACCTTCGCCGTCATCGACGACATCGGGGCCCTGCTGGTGCTTGCCGTCTTCTACACCAGCTCCCTTGACCTCGTGGCGCTGGCTCTGGCGGTGGCGGGCCTGGCGGGGGTGTGGCTCCTGGCCCGCCGTGGCGTGTGGCGATCGCCTCCCTACCTCGTGCTCGGGATCGCGATCTGGTATGCGCTCTACCGCTCGGGCGTTCACGCCACCCTGGCAGGGGTACTCATCGCCCTGCTCATGCCCGTCTACAACGTGCGCAGGGACGACGCCAACGGGGCGGTGGAGGTGGCCGCCCTTTACCGCCAGGCACCGACCCCCACCGCGGCGATGATCCTGCGTGAGATCCTTGCCTACGCGATACCTCTCAACCAGCGCCTGTCCACGGTGCTGCCGCCCTACGTCAACTACATTGTGGTCCCGCTCTTCGCGCTGGCTAATGCGGGGGTCGAGCTGTCCGGGGAGGCTGTCAGGGCAGCCGCCTCCTCCCGCATCACCTGGGCGGTGATCCTGGGCCTTGTCCTGGGCAAGCTCCTCGGAGTCACCGTCGGCGCGGCCGTCGTGCTGCGCCTGGTCCCCGGTTCTCGGCTGCCTGGGCTTGACCTGCCGCGGATCATGGGCCTGGGAGCACTGTCCGGCATGGGCTTCACCATCTCCCTGCTCGTGGCCGGGATCGCCCTGGAGGACGAGGCGGCCAGTGACCAGGCCCGTATTGGCGTGCTGAGTGCCTCCCTACTGGCTCTGGCTCTGGCAGCCACCATCTTCCGCCTGGGCGACTGGCTCCGTCCGCTGCCCGAGGGCGTGGGCGAGACGCTGCCCCGCCCGGTGGACACTGAGCGCGACATCCTCTTCGGTACCCCGGGCGCGCCCAGCGTCCTGGTCAACTACGCTGACGTCACCTATGAGGACCGGTGGCGGCTCGTGGAGGCCTTGTGGGCGATCGAGCCCATGATTACCTCTGGTGAGGTACTCCTCGTCATGCGCCACAGGGTTACCGGTTCGGACTCCCTGCTGGCTGCGCTGGCCCTGGAGGCCGCCTACGCCCAGCGCCAGTGGACGTCCTTCCATGACAGCCTGGCGGCCCTGCGCGGCGAGGTCACTGAGGAGCGCATCACACAGACCGCCCGTGAGGAGGGTCTGGACGTCGATGCCCTGCTGGAGCGCGTGGCCAGTGCCGTCGACGAGCCGAAGGTGCTGCGTGAGACCCTTGAAGTTGACGGGCTGACCGAGGAGGAAGGCGCCCCGGTGGTCTACCTCAACGGAAAGCGTCTTCACGGGGTCTTCAACCGCTGGACGCTGACGGAGGCGATCCGCGGGGAGGGCTCCTGAGCCCGACGGAGGGCGTCTGCTCTCCCTTACCTCCCTTGCTGTCGCTGCAAAGGACCTCCTTTCCCGCGGGTGCGGAGCAAGCCTGGCAGCACCGAGAAGTCTGCAGGGTCCGCCCTGCACGTACCCTCTGCGCCGCCTGTGCCCGCTGGCTGACGTCCACGTCCCGCCGCGTCCTAGTAGTCTCTCGCAGCTTCCGATGGGACTACCTGGGTATGGTGGCAACCGAACAGGTCAGCAACGAGGACCACCTGCCCGCGTGACCCCGGCACCCGGCGGCTGGTGCTCACGGGGCGGGTGGTGGCCGGGCGGGCCGGATGCAGGGCTCCTTCGCCCTGGCTGACCGCCAGCCTGTGACCGCCGCTTGTGAGCGAGTTGGCTTCGCGGATGCATGAGGCTGGGGTGCGTGTCGGCGACGGACCCCGCACTACTGGTGACGGCTGCTACGAGGTCGCCTTGCTGGACCCGGAGGGAGACCGGGCCGAGGTGGTCGCCGGGGACTACTGAATCTTCTCGCGATGAAAGAGCAGCCCCCTCTTCCGAGTGACGAGTATCACCGTTAGACTGCGGGTAAGGCAGCGGGACAGCCCGGTCCCGTCCTGCTGACAATCAGGTTTCCAGGTTTCCAGGATGCAGCGAGATCATATGCCTTCCACCCGTGGGGCCGCCGACTCCGACCCCGACCTAGTCCGTTCCCTCCTTTCCCGCGTCCCCAGGCCCGAGCCGACGCTGCCACCAGACGGACGACGACGTCGTTCCTTCTGTCGTTCCAGGTTGGCCCCCTTGCTGGTGCTCGTGCTCTGCCTGGTCCTGCCCGCCTGCTCGACGGACCCTGATGCCTCCGGGGCCTCAGGAAGCCCACACGCCCAGGACGGCCTGGGCGGAGGAGAGGCCAGCCTGGTCCTGCCGGACCTGTCGGCGGCCCGGGTCGCAGGCCTGGACGGCCGCCTCCTGCTGGTGGCAGGCATGCTCGTCTGCCTGCTGGGCCTGGGCTTCGGCCTGGCCACCTTCCTCCAGCTGCGGCGCCTGCCCACCCATGCCTCGATGCTGGAGGTCGCCGAGCTTATCTACTCCACCTGCCAGGCCTACCTAGTGCGTCAGGGAAGGTTCCTCCTGGTCCTGTGGGCGTTCATCACCACCGTCATCGTCATCTACTACAGGGCACTGGTGGGCTTTGGCTGGGGGCGGGTCGGTATCGTCGTCGTCTTCTCCCTGCTGGGCATGGGCGGGTCCTACCTCGTGGCCTGGTTCGGTATCCGGGTCAACACCTTCGCCAACGCCCGCACCGCCTTCGCCTCCCTGCGGGGCAGGCCCTACCCCGTGCACCGCATCCCCCTGCGTGCGGGCATGAGCATCGGTATGGTGCTTATCAGCCTGGAGCTGCTCATGATGCTGGTCATCCTGCTCCTGCTGCCCGCCGACGTTGCCGGGGCCTGCTTCATCGGCTTCGCCGTCGGAGAGTCCCTGGGGGCCTCCGCCCTGCGTATCGCCGGAGGCATCTTCACCAAGATCGCCGACATCGGTGCGGACCTGATGAAGATCGTGTTCAAGATTGACGAGGACGACCCCCGCAACCCCGGGGTCATCGCCGACTGCACGGGAGACAACGCCGGGGACTCGGTGGGGCCCAGCGCCGACGGCTTTGAGACCTACGGTGTCACGGGCGTGGCCCTGGTGACCTTCATCCTCCTGGCCGTGGAGGATCCTGGCCTCCAGGCCACCCTGCTGGTGTGGCTTTTCACCGTGCGCTCCGCCATGATCCTGGCGGCCTGGGCCGCCTACGCCGTCAACAGCGCCTGGACCCGGGCGCGCTACGGGACCGCGGAGCGGATGAGCTTTGAGACGCCTCTGACCACCCTGGTGTGGCTGACCTCCCTGCTGTGCGTGGCGCTGACCTACCTGACCACGTGGCTCGTCCTGGGTGGCCTCGGCACCGGGCTGTGGCTGAGGCTGGCCACCATCGTCACCTGCGGCACCGCGGCCGGGGCACTCATCCCCGAGCTGGTCAAGGTCTTCACCTCCACCAGATCTCGCCACGTGCGTGAGACCGTCACCTCCTCACGGCAGGGCGGTGCGAGCCTCAACATCCTCTCTGGCGTGGTGGCGGGCAACTTCTCAGCCTACTGGCTGGGTATGACCGTCGTCGGGCTCATGACGGCCGCCTACCTGCTGGGCTCCCAGAGCCTGGACGAGTACATGCTCGCTCCCAGCGTGTTCGCCTTCGGCCTGGTCGCCTTCGGCTTCCTGGGGACGGGACCGGTGACGATAGCCGTGGACTCCTACGGGCCGGTCACCGACAACGCCCAGAGCGTCTACGAGCTCTCCCGCATCGAGGAGATCGAGGGCATCGACGCCGAGCTGCGCCGAGGCACGCAGGCCAGTCCGGGCCTCGAGCCCCGGTGGGAGCGCGCTAAGCTCCTCCTGGAGGACAACGACGGGGCCGGGAACACCTTCAAGGCCACGGCCAAGCCGGTCCTCATCGGGACCGCGGTGGTGGGGGCGACCACCATGATCTTCTCTATCATCATCGGGCTGACCGACCACCTGCGCACCGGCATCGAGAACCTCTCCCTGCTCCACGCCCCCTTCCTCCTGGGGCTGATCGCCGGGGGAGCGGTGGTCTTCTGGTTCTCCGGCGCCTCGATCCAGGCCGTGACCACCGGTGCCAACCGGGCGGTAGCCTTCATCCGCGGCTCCATCCACCTGGACGCCGGGGCGCAGCGGGCCAGTGTCGAGGACTCGCGCCGAGTCGTGGAGATCTGCACCCAGTACGCACAGCAGGGGATGCTCACAATCTTTCTCGCCGTCTTCTTCGCCACCCTGTCCTTCGCCTTCATCGAGCCCTACTTCTTTATCGGCTACCTCGTGTCCATCGCGCTCTTCGGCCTCTACCAGGCCATCTACATGGCCAACGCCGGTGGTGCGTGGGACAACGCCAAGAAGGTGGTCGAGGTGGACCTGCACATGAAGGGAACCGCGCTGCACGACGCCTCCGTGGTGGGTGACACCGTGGGAGACCCCTTTAAGGACACCTCCTCAGTGGCACTCAACCCGATCATCAAGTTCACTACCCTCTTCGGGCTGCTGGCCGTCGAGCTGGCGGTCAGTCTCCGGAGCCAGGGAGCCGGCTCCCTCGTGACCGCCCTGGCCGCTGTGTTCCTCCTGGTCTCGGTCGTCTTCGTCTACCGTTCCTTCTACGCCATGCGCACCGGCGGCTCCCCAGCCCCCGACGACCTCCAGGAGCACGAAGAGGCTCTGACAGAGCAGGAGACCCCGTCATGAGCATTGTCATCAAGCGCGACGACGTCGTCATCAGCGCGGACGGCCAGGTGGCTGGCCATGAGGCGGGCGACACCCTGGTGCGGCGTCTGCTGCGCATCTTCCCTGGTTCCGTCCTGGTGGGCCCGGTAGCCAGGCGCGGGACCAGCCGTGGCACCAGCGGCTTCGACGTCTTGCCACTGGGCATGATCGACCCGGCTCACAGCGTGGTCATCAACATGGACGTCGTGGACTCCCCCCAGGTCTACCTGGCCCTGGCCGGGGGCTCGCCCAGCAGCCAGGTGCCACGGATCATGAACTTTGTCTGGAGACCGGTCGCCTCCGGTACCGACGAGGTGGCTACTGCCGCGACGGCTCTGTCCTGCGCCCTGTTCCCCACGTTCGCCAACTCCGAGCGCACCGCCTCCGAGATCCGCGAGCTGGTGCAGCGATGGGCCGTCCAGCCCCTGGCAGAGAAGGCTCGCCTGTCCTGGGTCAACCTGGGGTTCCGCCTGGACCACATCCAGCCCCGCGACCCGGCTGATCCTCCGGTCGTGCTCTACCCGGCTATCTACCTGTCGCGTAACAAGAGGCCGGACCTCTTCCTTGAGGTAGTGGACCGTGTCCGCAGACAGGTGCCGCTGAGGATGGAGATGCGCCTGCACGAGTCCCACCTGGTCTCCGAGCGTGCCATGGCTGTGTCCCGGCGGGACTGGGCGTGGGTGGGACCGCTAATGGCCACACGCTCCTCCTACTGGCAGGCCCTGGCGCGCACGACAGCCTTCCTGGCTACCGCCCAGGAGGAGTCCTACGGGCTGCTCTACGTGGAGGCCCTGGGGGCGGGTGTCGTGGGTGTGATGCCGGACCGCCCCTGGGCGCGGGCACTGGTGCCCCAGGGCTACCCGTTCCTCTACCGTGACGCCGCCCAGGCGGAGGAGATGCTGGTCCGTGCGCTGCGTGCCCCGCAGGCGTGCCGCGCCCAGATGGACGAGTGCGCGGACGGCTCCTTCGCCTCCTGGATCGCGGCCCACCACTCTGACGATGCCTTTGACCGGGCTGTCGTCCACCGGGTGCAGGAGTGGTTCGGCACCTAGGACCGGGGCCGGGCCGGAGCCGCAGGCCGCAGGCACGGAGAAGGAGCTGCCTGCACACTCTGGACGCGGGCAGGCAGGACCCTAGTTGGCGTCCAGGGTCGTCAGGTCGCCCTCGTCCTGGCCCAGAGCCCGTGCCCGCAGGACTCGTCGCAGGATCTTCCCCGAGCGGGTCTTGGGCAGGCTCTCAGGGAAGTCGAAGGAGTCCGGCTTGGCGATGGGGGACAGGGTGGCTGCCACGTGCTCGCGCAGCTCGGCCTCCAGCCTGCGGGTGGGTTCGGTACCGGGCAGAAGGACCACGGACACGTGAACGGCGTGCCCCTTGACCTCGTGCGGCAGACCCACTGCGGCCGCCTCGACTACCGACGGGTGGGACACGAGCGCGGACTCCACCTCCGCAGTACCCAGGCGGTGGCCTGAGACCTTGATGATGTCGTCGGTGCGCCCGATGATCCAGAACCATCCGTCGGCGTCACGCCTGGCTGAGTCTCCTGTGTGGTAGAGGCCGGGGTACTTCTCCCAGTAGGTGCTCACGTAACGCTGTGGGTCACGGTAGAGCGTACGCATCATGGAGGGCCAGGGATGCCTGAGGACCAGGTTGCCCTCGACTCCGTCGGGCACCTCGTTGCCGTCCTCGTCCACGACTGCTGCCTCCTGACCGAAGACAGGACGGCCTGCTGCCCCGGGCTTCATGGGCATCGACGGTACCGTGGTGATCTGGAACATGCCGGTCTCCGTCTGCCACCAGGTGTCGATGATGGGGCACCGCTCCTGGCCCACGACCTGGTGGAACCACGCCCAGGCCTCGGGGTTGAGCGGCTCCCCTACGCTGCCCAGCAGCCTCAGGCTCGATAGGTCGTGGCGCCTGACCCAGGCCTCGCCGAAGCGCATGAGCGTGCGTATCGCCGTGGGGGCAGTGTAGAAGGAGGTGATCCCGTAGCGCTCAATGAGGTCCCACCACCGGTCGGGGTAGGGGTAGGTCGGGTTACCCTCGTACATGAACGCTGTGGCTCCGCACAGCAGGGGGCCGTAGACCAGGTAGCTGTGCCCGGTGATCCACCCCGGGTCCGAGGTGCACCACCACCGGTCCTCGTCATGGATGTCGAAGCAGTCGTGGAGGGTGACGTAGGTGCCGACCATGTAGCCGCCGTGGGAGTGCAGCACCGCCTTGGGCTGTCCGGTCGACCCTGAGGTGTAGAGGATGAACAGGGGGTCCTCGGCGTCGAGCTGGAGGGTCTCGCAGCGACCCTTGGCGACAGGCATCTTGCACAGCTCGTGGTACCAGTGGTCCCGGATCGGGTCCATGGTCACCTCGCTGCCCGTGTTGCGTACGACGATGACGTTGTGCACGGTGGGGGAGAAGCGCACTGCCTCGTCGATGATGTCCTTGAGCGGGAAGACCCGGCCGTTGACCCATGACCCGTCGGCGGTGACGACGACTGTGGACTCGGAGTCGTCGATCCGGGCGGTCAGGGCCTCGGAGGAGTACCCGGCGAAGACCACGGAGTGGATGGCCCCGATCTTGGCGCAGGCCAGCATGGTGAAGACGACCTCGGGGATACGGGGCAGGTAGATGGTCACCACGTCGCCCTTGCCCACTCCCATTGCCTTGAGGATGTTGGCCATCCTCTCCACCTCCCGGCCGAGGGCGAAGTAGGAGAAGGTGCGCACCTGGGAGGTGTCCTCACCTACCCAGATGAGGGCCAGCTTGTTCTTGCGCGCCGTACCCAGGTGCCGGTCGACGGCGCTGGAGACGATGTTGGTCCGCGCTCCCACGAACCAGCGGTAGAAGGGCGCCTCGGTGTCGTCAAGGACCGTGTGCCACGGGGCCGACCACTCCAGCTCCTCGGCCCTGCGTGCCCAGTAGCCCTGTGGGTCGCCCAGGGCCTCCTCCTCCAGCGCCCTCCAGTCGCGGACCCAGGCGTTGTCTGCTGCCTGCGCAGGCGGGTCGACAAAAGACCGGTTGCTGGACGCTGACGACGCTGACTGCTTGTGCGTACGTGCCATGATGTGCCCCCTCAGGGTTGTGGTGACGTCCTCGCTGACGTCTTGGCTCACGTTGTCCTTGGTGCTGTCCCTGGCGCCGACTCTGGCTGTGTCGCTACCACCCCGTTAGCGCTGACGCTGCCGTGGCGTGGGCGCACCGGGCCGTCAGCAGCCGGGCTGGCAGGGTAGTGGCAAAGACTACGTGACGAGGCGGGTATCGCGCGACTGCTGTTGGTGAGCGGCAGTGAGCCGGAGGTCGCCTGGTGCACCGGTGACCGGCATCAAGCCCCTAGGCCCAGGGAAGGCCGACCAGCTTGCCGATGTGGGTTCCTGCGACGATAGCGCGGTGGGCGTCTTGTATCCGTGACAGGGGGTAGGGGTGGATGGGGAGCAGGTCCAGGCTCCCTGTTGCAATAGCGTCCAGCACCCGCTGGAGCTCGCCCTGGGGGAGGGACTCGGCCCCGCCCGAGTAGGTGGTGAGCCTGACCCCGAAGGGGATCCAGTCCAGGGGGTAGAAGTCGGGAATCGTCCAGCTGTCGGAGAGCATGCCGGAGAAGCACACCGTGCCGTGTACGGCAGTGGCCTCCAGGGAGTCGCGCAGGGTGGGCACGCCTACCAGCTCCAGGGCGGCGTCCACACCCTGGGGCGCCAGCTCTCGTGCCCGGGAGGCGACCGCGCCGTCGTCGAGCAGAGGTGTCACCCCGCGTGAGGCCAGGAGATCCAGTCCCTCCTGGCGCCGGGAGGTCGCCAGGACCCGGCAGCCCTTCTCCAGTGCCAGCGCGGCGGCGGCCAGGCCCAGCGCCGAGGTCCCTCCCCGGACCAGCAGTGTCTGGCCGGGGCGCAGGTCCAGGCCCGTGGTCAGGGATCCGTAGGCGGTCTGCAGGGTCTCGGGGACGGCTCCGATGATCTCCCACGGCAGGTCGGAGCGGAAGGTGAGGAGCTGAGAGCGGGGGACGACAACGTACTGGGCGTAGCCTCCGTCGAACTGACGTCCCATGCCGCCCATGAGGGCGGCGGCCTGGGTGCCGGGTGCGAGCTCGCCGGAGGGGTCCAGGTCCACTATGCCCGTGGCCTCGATGCCGAGAATCCGTGGGAAGGTCATGCCCTCGGCAAGGCCTGTGACCGAGTGGTACTCGCTGCGGTTGAGGCCGAAGGCCATGACCTTGAGCCGGACCCACCCCTGCGGCGGGTCCGGGACGGCCAGCTCGGTCACCTGCAGGTTCTCCACGGAGCCCGGCTCGCTGAGGCGTGCGGCCAGCATCGTGGCTGGTGCCGTGTCCTGCCCGGAGGTGCCGGCCGTGGTGGAGGAAGGGGTGGAGGAGGTATCTGATGAGGACATGTCACGCGTTCCTTGCTCGGGTGGCTCGGGTGGCTCGGGTGGTGGCCGCGCGGGTGCGACGGCCGGACGGGTGGCTGGTCCCGCTGACTGCGGTGCCGGTGGTAGCGGTGCTGTCTGTGCCGGGCGTGGTGCGCCCGGCCGTCGGGTCCGCCGCTACCGTTGTGCCCGGCTCCTCCAGCACCTGTCTGAGCCAGGTGATCTCCGCCCGGCGGGCGGCGCTGGCTATCGTGATCATGCCCTGCCGGTAGGGGTCTGCCTCCTCGGCCTGGCGGCGAGGCCGCCCGTCGTCGTAGAAGAAGGCCGGAGGGGTCTGCAGAACCTCCATGCGGCGGCGCAGCACCTCCCGCTGCTCCTCGGGGGGCAGGCGGGACAGGAATGCCAGGACTGTGAGGAAGCGCGGCTGCGACTCCAGGTCGGCCCCGCTGGTGTCGCGCAGTATCTGGTGAAGGCGGGAGCGTCCTGACTCGGTGATGGTAAGTGTGCGGCGGACCCGGCGGCTGGTGCCCGCGTCCTCACGTGTCAGGTAGCCAGCGGCCTCCAGGCGGGACAGGGCGGGGTAGAGGCTGCCTGCGCTGAGCCTGGTCCCCGGCCCTCCCAGCTCAAGGATACGGCGCCGCAGCTCATAGCCGTGGAGGGGGCCGTCATCAAGGAAGCCCAGGATCTGCAGGTCAAGCACGACACTACGATACATCAAAATATATCGTATCGACATAGAAGCCGATACCTGGTACGGTTCCTGCCACGCAGTCGTCGGGGGCAGCCTGGCGACGTCGCGAGAGGAGGACGCTGCCTCTCATGAGCAGCACCATCGAGTTCAGGTCCGTCACGAAGCGCTACCCTGGCCACAGGGGAGGACGTCGTGCAGGAGAGGGCGCCCTCGCCGTGGACTCCTTCTCGGCCCGGGTCGCCGCCGGAACCACCACCGTCCTGCTAGGTTCCTCAGGCTGCGGCAAGACCACGCTCCTACGCATGGTCAACCGCATGGTCGAGCCCAGCAGCGGGGCGGTTCTTGTTGACGGTGATGACGTCGCGGCCAGCGACGCCGTGAGCCTGCGCCGCCGTACCGGCTACGTCATGCAGAACGCGGGCCTGCTGCCCCACCGCCGCGTCATCGACAACATCACCCTGGTGCCCCGCCTCAACGGCCAGGACAGGAGCCGTGCGCGTGACAGGGCGCTGGAGCTCATGGACGTCCTGGGGCTGAGCCGTGACCTCTCCGAGCGCTACCCCCACCAGCTCTCCGGGGGGCAGGCCCAGCGGGTCGGGGTCGCCCGGGCGCTGGCCGCTGACCCCGGCATCCTGCTCATGGACGAGCCCTTCGGCGCCGTGGACCCCCTGGTGCGCCGTGAGCTCCAGCAGGAGCTGCTCCGTGTCCAGCGCGGCCTGGGCAAGACGATCCTGTTCATTACCCACGACGTGGACGAGGCCCTGGCGCTAGGGGACGAGATCATTCTCCTGCGCCAGGGTGCCCAGGTCGCCCAGAGGGGCAGCGGGACCGAGCTGCTGACCACCCCGGCCGACGACTTTGTGGTCCGCTTCCTGGGGCTTGACGACACCGACCGCCGCCTACGCCTGGAGGAGCGGGCTGAGCAACGGGTGGTCCTGGACGAGGCCGGGCGGGTCCTGGGTCGGCTGGAGCCTGCGGCACCTGAGCCCTCCCGGCCCCTCGGAGCGCTGCCGTGACCTGGTTCCTCGCCAACATCCCCACGATCCTGGGGTACCTCACCGCGCACCTGGCCCAGGCCCTGCCCGCCGTCGTGGCCACGCTGGTCCTGGCCCTGCCGCTGGCCCGGCTGGCCCAGCACACGGTGCTGCTGCGCAGACTGCTCGTGGGGGGATCCTCCCTGCTCTACGCCGTCCCCTCCCTCCCGCTGCTTATCATCCTGCCCCTTATCCTGGGGACCGGTGTGCGCAGCGTGGTCAACGTCGTGGTCGCCCTGACCCTCTACGGGCTGGCGATCATGGTGCCTGCTGCCGTGGACGCCCTGGACGCGGTGGACCCCCGCGTCCTCGATGCGGCCACCGCCATGGGGGTGGGGCCGGTGCGCCGCTTTCTCACCGTCGAGCTGGCGCTGGCCGGCCCGGCCGTCCTCACCGGGCTGCGGGTGGTGTGCGTGTCCACCATCTCCCTGACCACGGTCGGCGCCGTCCTGGGTGTGCGCAGCCTGGGGTGGTTGTTCACCGACGGGTTCCAGCGCGGCATTCAGGCTGAGGTCCTCGTGGGCATCCTGCTCACCGCAGCCGTGGCCCTGGTCCTGGACCTCCTTGTCCTGGGGGCCGGACGGGTGCTCATGCCCTGGACCGTCGCCGGGGCAGCGACGGGCGCTGCTGGGGAGGACGCCTCCGCTGCCGCTGCTGACGTTATCGGCAGCCGAGGTGGCGAGACCGCTCCTCGCGCGCCGGGGGGCGCGGGGGTGCAGTCATGACTCTCCTGCTTGAGGCGCTGGCCTACCTCCTCAGCCCGGATAGCTGGTCGGGGAGGCTGGCCCTCGGCACGCTCCTGACTCAGCACGTGGGCTACTCCCTCATGGCGGTGGGACTTGCCTCGCTCATCGGGGTTCCTGCGGGCTGGTGGGTCGGCCACAGCGGGCGCGGGACCACCTGGGTCCAGGGCCTGTCCGGCGCAGTGCGCGCCCTGCCTACCCTGGGGCTGGTCACCCTGCTCGGTCTCCTTCTTGGCATCGGGCTTGCCGCGCCCATGATCGCCCTGGTCGTCCTGGCCCTGCCCAGCGTCCTGGCCGGGGCCACGAGCGGTGTGCGCTCCGCCGACACCGGGGCCGTGGACGGGGCGCGCTCCTGCGGCATGACCGAGCTGCAGGTCCTCACCCGCGTCGAGGTCCCCCTGGGAGCCCCGCTGCTCGTCGGCGGCCTGCGCTCGGCTAGCCTCCAGGTCGTGGCCACGGCCACCCTCGCCGCCTACACCGGGGCCGGAGGCCTGGGGCGTCTCATGTTCCTGGGGCTCAGGACGCAGCGCTACGACATGATGCTTGCCTCGGCGCTCCTGGTCATCGCCGTGGCACTGGCCTCGGAGACCTTCTTCTCCCTCCTCCAGCGCGTCCTGGCCCCGGCCAGCGTGCGCCGCAACCGAAAGGAACAGCCATGACAACTTCCCCCGGCACGGGGGCCAGCAGCCTGCCTGGTCCTGTACCTGCCTCGACGGAACCAGCCGTACGGTCCGCAGTGAGCCGCCGCCGTCTCCTGGGCGGCGGCGGTCTTCTCGCGGCTGCTGCGGTCCTGTCCGCCTGCTCCGACTCCGACCCTCTGGCCGGGGGTACCGGGGCCTCGGCCCCCGGTGACGGCACGGTCGTCGTGGGTAGCCAGCAGAGCGACTCCAACGAGATCATCGCCGAGCTCTACGCCCAGGCCATGGAGGACGCCGGGCTCACGGTCAGCCGGGAGTACCGGATCAGCCAGCGTGAGACGTACCTGAGCGAGCTGGAGTCGGCAAGTGTGACCGTCATACCGGAGTACAGCGGGAACCTCCTGCAGTTCTACGACTCCCAGACGACGGCTGGTGACGCCCAGGCGGTCCAGGAGGCGCTGCCGGGTGTCCTGCCCGAGGGCCTCATGGTCCTGGAGGCGGCCCAGGCCAGCGACCAGGACTCCTACACGGTGACCAGGGACTTCGCCCAGGAGCACTCTCTGACCTCGATCGGGGACCTGGCCACGCTAGGTCGTACCGTCAGCGTCGCCGCCAACTCGGAGTTCGAGGAGCGTCCCTACGGGCCGGAGGGCGCCAAGGAGATTTACGGGGTGGACGTGCAGGTCCAGCCGGTCGAGGACTCCGGCGGCCCGATGACGCTCGCTGCCCTCCTGGACGGCAGCGTGGACGTCGCCGACATCTACACTGCCGACCCCGCCATTGAGGCCAACGACCTGGTGGTCCTGGAGGACCCGGAGGGGCTGATCCTGCCACAGAACGTTATACCGCTGGTGGCTAGCTCCCTGCCGCAGGCAGCCGTCGACGCGATCAACGCAGTCTCGGCCCTGCTGACCACCGAGGAGCTACGTGCTCTGACCACCCGCTCCAGGGATGAGCAGCTGGGCTCCGATGTCATCGCCTCCTCCTGGCTGGCGGACAAAGGGCTGGTGGCCTGAGAGCCGACGCTGGTACCACGTGCGGTGGCGGTGGTCAGTTGTCCCCTGCGGTCAGGGTGGGGAGGTTCCAGGCTCCGAGGTGACCTCCGGCTCTGGATGCGCCTGGGGGATGCGCCTGGGGCGCGGCTTGGGGGGCTAGGAGCAGGGGCGTAGCCGCCTGCGCGCAGCCGTGCCGCCCCACACGGGCCGACAGGGCGGTGGGACGGCACGGTCTGGGGCGGAACGGGCTCAGGAATAGCGCTTCTCGAAGATGCGCTCGAGCTCCTCCAGGCTGTGTCCCTTGGTCTCCGGCAGGAACCGGGCGTAGAAGGCCAGGGACCCCAGGTTGACCAGGGCGAAGATAAGGAACACGTTGCCCTGGACCAGCTCAATGAGGTTGGGGAAGGTGAAGGCCACGATGATGTTGCCCACCCAGTTGGAGAACACGGCCACCCCGTTGGCCAGGCCGCGCACCCGCATGGGGAAGATCTCGGCGAGCATGAGCCAGAAGGTCACCCCGATGAAGCACTGCATGAAGAACAGGAAGGTCAGCATGAACAGCAGCACCAGGTAGCTGCGGGCAGTGGACTCCGGCAGCAGGAAGGTCAGCCACAGCGCCAGGAGCGAGGCCACGCAGCCGGTCTGCCCGGTCAGGATCATGCGCCGCCTGGGCAGCCGCTTGAGGAAGAAGGCGATACCGATGTAGACCGAGATCACCGAGACCACCCCGTTGGCGATCGTGGCCACGATCGAGGCCTGGGCTCCCAGGCCGGTAGAGATGAGGATCGTGGGGGCGTAGTACATGATGCCGTTGACCCCGGTAAGCTGGGACAGGAAGGCCAGCCCGATCCCAATGAAGGTGATCCTGCGGATCCAGGGCACCCGCAGGTCCGCCCAGGAGCCCTTGCCCATGGCTCGCTCCTCCTCCACGCGGTGGAGGATGTCCTCGCCCTCGCCCTTGACGGTGTCAGGCGTACGCACCTCGTTGAGGACGTCCCACATCTCCTGTGCCCGGCCCTTGTCAGCCAGCCAGCGCGGAGACTCCGGCAGCAGGTGGATACCGATCCACAGCCCGATGGCGGGCAGCGTGGCCAGGACCAGCATCCACCGCCAGGCGTTGGCGCCCGGCCACGCCGTGGCGATGACGGCGTTGCTGGTGTAGGCCAGGAGCTGGCCGGTGACGATCATCAGCTCGTTGCGTGAGACCATGGTCCCGCGGATCTCCACCGGGGAGATCTCGGAGAGGTAGACCGGGACGGTGGCGGACGCGCCGCCCACGGCCAGGCCCAGGACGAACCGGGACACCGTGAGGATCCCCATGGAGGGTGACAGGGAGCAGCCCAGGGCGCCCACGAGGAAGATGACGGCGACCGTCATGATGTTCCTCTTGCGCCCGTACCGGTCGGACAGGCGGCCGCCCACGAGCGCGCCCACGGCCGCCCCCACGGTCAGGGCGGCGGTGACGACCGACTCGTCAAAGGAGTCCAGGCCCAGGCCGCCCTCGGAGACCGGGTTCCTCAGGAAGGGCAGGGCCCCGGAGATGACCCCGGTGTCGTAGCCGAACAGGAGGCCACCCAGGGTGGCGATGGAGCGGATGGCGAACAGCCTGCGGTCCACCTGGCGCTGGCTGGTGGCAGGCACGTGAGTGGCGGTGCTCATGACTCAGCCCTGTCAGTGGCCCCGTCGCTGGCCTTGACGGTGAAGGTACGGATGAACTCCTCCAGGGCGGCGTCAGAGACGGAGGTAGATCCGTCTTCCCCGTCGCCCCTCGCCCAGGCCTCCATGCCGATGTTGCCTCGGTAGCCTGCCTCAGCCAGGGCCAGGGCCACCGCTCGGTAGTTGATCTCCCCGGTGCCAGGTTGGGCTCGGCCGGGGACGTCAGCCACCTGGATCTCTCCGACCCAGGGCAGGGACTGTCGGCACAGCTCGATGAGGTTCCCCTCGCCGATCTGGGCGTGGTAGAGGTCCAGGTTCATCCGCAGCCAGGGGGAGTCCACTGCCTGGACCAGGGTGCGCGTGTCGCGGGCCAGAGCAAAGGGGCAGCCGGGGTGGTCCACGGGCAGGTTGAGGTTCTCCAGGGTGAACACGCGCCCCTCGCGCTGCCCCAGCTCGGCCAGGCGGCGCAGGGTGTCCGCAGCACGCAGCCAGTCGGCGGGCGTGGGGTGCTCGTTGGCGACCACGGGGATGCCGCCCTCGCCCAGACCGGTGCCGTGGACGTTGAGGACGGGGCAGGACAGCCGCTCGGCAGCACGCAGGGACTCCTCAGCGGTGGACAGGAACCGGGCAGTGCCCTCCTCGGTGGTGAGGTCGCCCTCGACGTAGCCGGTCATGGAGACGACAGGCACGCCGGTAGCGGCCAGGGCGTCCAGGTCCTTGGTAGTCCAGTCCCAGATCTCTACGTCGACCCCGTGGCCGGCGATGGCCTCGACGCGTTCCAGGAAAGGGCGGTCCAGGTAGATCATCTCGGCGCAGGCAGCAAGGCTGAAGGCGTTCATGCGGGGATCTCCTCAAGCGTGACAGTGCGGTTCTGGCTGGCTGACGTGATGGCGGCACGGGCCACGCGCAGGGAGGCGAGACCCGCCTCGGGGCCGGGAAGGCCTCCGGGAGTGACGACGTCCTCCCCGCGTACCGTGCGTACGAAGGCGTCGAGCTCGGCGACGTAGGCAGTGTGCAGCAGGTCGGTGTCCGCCCGGGAGGTGTCCCAGGCGGCGCCCTGGGAACCGAAGTAGGTCATGTCGCTGGTGCGTGCGCTGCCCATGGTGACCATGCCGGATGCTCCCAGGACCTCACCGCGCACGTCGTAGCCGTAGGAGGCCTCGAAGCAGGCCTCGGCCACGGCAGTGGCGCCGTTGTCGAAGACGATGGTGACCACGGCGGTGTCCAGGAAGCCGTCCGCCTTGGCGTCGGGGCGTACCAGGGCGTCGGCGTGGGCGTACACGGAGACGACCTCGGCGCCGGGGTTGAGCCACAGGAGCGTGTCGAAGTCGTGGATGAGGGTCTCCAGGAAGATCGTGCCCCTGGCAATACGCGACGGGTCCGCCGTGAACGGTCCCGGGTCGCGGGTCACCGAGCGCATGAGCCGAACCTGCCCGACGCGCCCGTCCTCCACGGCCTGACGGGCGGCGGCGAACCCAGGGGCAAACCGCCGGTTGAAACCGACCTGGAGGTGAACACCGGCGTCGCGGCAGGCCTCGATCACCGTGTGCGCGTCCTCGATCGTCGTCGTGATCGGCTTCTCGGTGAAGACGTGCTTGCCGGCCCTGGCTGCGGCGGTGATGGCCGGGGTGTGCAGCGCCGCCGGGGTGGTGACGAGCACCGCGTCGAGGTTGTCCTCAGCCAGGGCGTCCTCAATAGTGGGGACAGCCTGGGCGCCGAGCTCGGTGGCCAGGGCCTGGGCGGCCTCGGCTCGGGGGTCGACCACGGTCGTCAGCTCTGCCCCGGGGACCTCCCGGGCCAGTGCTCGGGCGTGGTGGGAGCCGATGCGCCCGGCCCCTACCAGGGCGGCCCTGACTCTTGCAGAGGCGGTGGGTCTGGCAGCGGAACTGTCGGGGGAGCTGCTAAGTGGGTGAGGGGCGGGTGAGGTCATGGACGACTCCTTTGTCTCGTGGTGCCAGGTGCACCGTTGCCGAGGACCTGTGCCACGTCACACTAGTACGTGCTAGATTGTCAGGACAAGAGAAGACGGTGATGTCTGCACGACAACCGCAGTGACCCTTGAGATCGCGGGGATTAGTCTGTAGGTTGGGGCTACAACGTTCTAGTTGTTCTAGCCGTCTTTGTCAGCCGGGTCCGCTCGGGGCGGCTGGTGCGTCGGGAGGAGCAGCTGTGGTACCACGTGGCAAGGGGCGCGGCAGCGGGTCGCGCGGTCAGGTCACCCTCGTCGATGTGGCCCGTGAGGCCAGCTGCTCCGTCTCCCTGGCTTCAATCGTCATGCGCGGGGCTCCTGGCGCCTCCGAGGTCACGCGTGCGCGGGTCAAGGCCGTGGCCGACCGCCTGGGGTACCGTCCGGACCAGCGGGCGCGAGGCCTGCGCCGGGTCCACTCCGGGCTCATCGGCGTCACCTTCCGTATTCACCACCCCTTCCACGCCGATCTTGTCGAGGGGCTCTACCAGGCGGCGGGAGACAGCGGCTACGAGCTCGTCCTGGGCGGCGTGGTCAGGGGTACGGACGACGTCGAGGCTGCTGAGCCGCTGCTGCGCGACCGCTGTGAGGCGCTGGTCATGGTGGGACCCACTGTGCGCCCTGCCCGCCTGGAGTCGCTGGCCGCCGAGATCCCGGTCGTCGCGGTCGCCCGCCCCCTGCGGGTCGAGGGGGTCGACGTCGTCCGCATTGACGACAGTGGTGGTATAACGTTGGCTGTTGATCATCTTCGCGAGCTCGGTCATCGTCGTATCACTCATATTGACGGCGCTGGTGCTCCGAGCTCGGTCGAGCGAGTCGCAGGCTACCTGTCGGCGATGGATGCTCACGGGCTGGCGGGGCAGGCCTCGGTGGTCCGTGGTGGGACCGAGGAGGTTGACGGGGTGCGAGCCGCGACCCACGTGCTGGAGGCGCAGGAGCGGCCAACCGCCCTGACCGTGTTCAACGACCGGTGTGCCACGGGCGTGGTCAACCGCCTTATCCAGGCCGGTGTGGACGTGCCCGGTGAGATGAGTGTCGTTGGGTTTGACGACTCCGGGCAGGCTGTGACGGCCCTTGTCCCCTTGACGACAGTCGCGCAGGACACCCGCCTGATGGCTCGGACTGCGTTTGAGCGGGCCGTGGCCCGCACGGGCAGGCAGTACCTACCGGGCGAGCAGGTCCTGGTGCCGCGCCTGGTACCGCGTGACTCCTCTGGGCCCGTGCCTACGGAAGCGGTTGCCAGCGTCCGCTGCCAACCCATGCCAGCCCGCTGAGCGGTGCGACCGCCCCGTCAGGTTCGTCCCTCGCAGCGTTCAGCGGTGCCGCCAGGTCTCGACCCTCCACCGGGCGTCACCGGAGCGTTCCCGCCACGTACCCGGCGGGTCGGAGTGCACTGGATCGAGCCTCCACTCCTCAGTGCTGATGCCCGGTGCCCGCACCAGTGAGTTCTCCGGCAGCCCCTGCTCCCGGGCGCGGCTGCGTGCGTCCAGGTCTAGCACGCTCACCACCAGGATGTCGGGCAGCCCGGCTCCCATAGCCTGCTCGTAGACACTACCGCCGCCGATGACCCACAGGCGGGGCAGGTCCCGGGCATGCCCCTCGCGCGGGTCGGGGGCGCGCACCCCAGCGGCTGCCGTTGCCAGGCCCGAGCGCAGGCTGGGGGCGGGGCGCGCGCCCTCGGCGTGCCAGGAGGCTCTGCTGGTGAGGACGACGTTGCGGCGCCCGGTCAGGGGGCCGGGCAGGGACTCCCACGTCCTGCGCCCCATGACGACGCCGCAGCCCAGGGTGGCGGCTCTGAAGTGCTGGAAGTCGGCCGGCACCCGCCACAGCATGCCGCCGTCGGCTCCCAGCAGGCCGGTGGTGTCCTGCGCCCAGATCATGCCCAACCTGCCGGGCTTCGCCCAGGAGGCAGAGCACGACGGGAGCGGGTGGCCTGTCACAACTGCGTCCTCCTCCCGCTGCTGCTGCACCTGACTGCCTGCGCTCACACTGCTGCCGCTCACACGGCGACAGGAGCTGTGATAGCGGGGTGGTGACGGTATCCGCGGGAGGCGTCAATGTCGTCCATGGTGTAGGAGTCGATCGAGGCGGCACGCTCCAGGCGCAGCACCGGAAAGGGGAAGGACTGGGGAACCCGGGACAGCTGCTCACGCACCTGCTCCACGTGGTTGTCGTAGATGTGGCAGTCCCCGCCGGTCCAGACGAGCTCCCCGGGCTCCAGGTCCGCCTGCTGCGCCAGCATGTGGGTCAGTAGGGCGTAGGAGGCGATGTTGAACGGGACGCCCAGGAACAGGTCGGCACTGCGCTGGTAGACCTGGAGGCTCAGCCGACCCTCGCTGACATAGCACTGGAAGAAGGCGTGGCAGGGGGGCAGAGCCATGGCATCGAGCTCAGAGACGTTCCAGGCGGTGACGATCATGCGGCGGGAGTCAGGATCGGTGCGCAGGGTGGTAAGCAGTTCACTGATCTGGTCGATGACCCCCTTGTCCCTGGTGGGCCAGGAGCGCCATTGGACCCCGTAGACGGGGCCCAGCTCGCCGTCGGCACCGGCCCACTCGTCCCAGATGCGGATACCGCGCTCCTGGAGCCAGCCCACGTTGCTGCGCCCCTGCAAGAACCAGAGCAGCTCGCCCTTGACGGCCTTCATAGCCACGAACTTTGTCGTGAGGCGAGGGAACCCGTCTGCCAGGGCGTAGCGCAGCTGGCGGGCGAACAGGGACCGGGTACCGGTGCCTGTCCGGTCCCGCTTGGCGGCACCGTGGGTGAGGACCTCGGCCAGGAGGTTCTCGTAGGCGACGTCGACCTGTGCCGGCGGGTGGAGTCCCAGCTCGGCCAGTGCCGGGTAGCGCTTAGTCCTCATCCGGGTCGACGATGTCCAGGGAGACCGTGGCTCCCTTCTCGATCGTGTGGCCGACGGTGCAGGACCTCTCGATCGCGCCCTCCACCCTGTGAGCCAGGAGCTGGCGCTTGTCAGAGTCCAGGGCGGACAGGTCGGTGACGATCTCTACCTGGAGGGACTCGTAGCGCTCCTCCTCCTCGTTCTTGACCGAGGAGCATCCGACGGTCGCGGCGAAGTCGTCTCCGAGGGCCTTGGCGAGACGGTGGTCGGCTGACAAGGTGTTGCAGGTCGCCAGGGCTATCTTCAGTAGCTCCCCAGGGGAGAACTCACCCGGTCCCATTCCTACCCTGACCTCGGCCCCGTTGGCATTGCGGCCAACGTACTGGCGGGTCCCTACCCGCTCAGCCCAGACTGCGGACGGAGGAGGGGGTGTGGTAGCACTGTGCTCGCTCATGCGGTGATCGTGCCACGTACGGCTGAGCGGGCTCTATGCCACAGCGTGTGATGCGCGCACAGCGGACACGGGATTGTGCCGGTCCGGCCTCCAGATCAGGACGCGTCCGGTCGCGGCCGGGTCAGTCGGGGGCGGCCCAGCTGCATCTGGTGGCCGGGCCGCCCCCGGCGGTGGTAGCCGCGAAGTGCCCGTGAGAAGGGGGCCGGCTAGATCAGGGGTCAGTGCTGCGCGAGCCAGGTCGCGGCGCGCTTCTCCTCGTCCTCGACGACTCGGCCCACCCGGGAGGCAGCCCTCTCCTCAATGCTCTTGCCGACCAGTGGCACCGTGACCTCTAGGTCAACGTCGACGGTGACAGTGGTGGCGTCCCCGGCCGGTGCCATGGTGGCCGTGGCCGCCACCTTGACCGGTGCTCCCTTGACGTCAATGTCATAGCTTCCCGTCCGGGAGCCGTCGGCGGCTGCCGCTCCCCACGTCTCGGAGACTGTGAAGCTGACCCCGGACCGGACAAGCCGTGCCGCGGCAGCGGGCAGCCGGGAGGGCGGCACGCTGCCGGTGATTGTGGTAACAAAACCGTGGTCACTGCCCTGGCCGTCCGGCGTGACTGTGGCGGAGGCGTCGTCGAGACCGAGCCGTTCCACGCGGAGGTCCTGGTAGCTGGGGTCGGCGAGCATCGCGGCGGCTCGGGCGGGAGGGGCGGGGTAGGTGATGGTGATCGTCTTCCTCATGCGAGGATCTTGCCATGCCGGTCGCCGCGCATGTCGATGTTTCACTGGAGATCTTCATCTAGTTTTCGTGACTTCCTCAGGTGCTCTGCCCGAGCAGCCGGGTCGGGCCCCGAGGGCCCGGGCTGCCCCTGCCAGCCTGGGGACGAGGGCAGGGTGCTCGCGGGACCTCGCGGGATCTCGTGGGACTAGGACAGCGTGCTGAGGTCTTGTGTCAGGCGCGCGCGGGCCGGGGCCGACCACGTGCAGGACCGCAGCGGTGATGCCGAGGTGGGTGGGGTCGGTGTCCCAGGGAGGCGATATCCTGAGAAGGTGCCGATTTTTCTCCCCGCAGCCCTTCGTGGTATCGCAGACCTGTCCGACGCCGACCTGGACTGGATCCACCAGCTGGTTGCCGACTGGCAGGTCGTTGCGGACCTGTCCACCTGTGACCTGGTGCTGTGGGTGCGTACGCGTACCGGCCCTTTTGTTGCCGTCGGCCATACCCGGCCCTCCGGGGGCGCCACCGTCCACCTTGAGGACGTGATCGGTCGGCGTATGCCCGCCTCCCGTGAGGTGATGGCAGAACAGGCCTTGACCAGCGGGGAGGTCCAAGTCGCCACCGAACCGTACTGGACCGGGACGGCTGCGGTCCAGGAGGAGTATGTCCCTGTGGTTCGCGCGGGCACTCCTGTCGCGGTCGTCACCCGTGAGATGTCGGTGGGGGTGATCCGGGGCGGTCGTATCGTGGACCGGGAAATGGAGAGGCTGGCTGATCTCCTGTGCCAGATGGTGGCTGAGGGGACCTTCCCGCTCACCGGCGCCGGCACGACTATCCGTCACGGCACTCCGCGCGTGGCTGACGGTGTGGTCCACCTGGGTGAGGACGGGACGGTGCTCTATGCCAGTCCTAACGGGCGCTCCTGCTTCTACCGTCTCGGTATCAAGGGAGACCTGGGAGGAGTGCTGCTGGCGGAGGCGGTCACGTCCATCATTCCGGCACGCACGCAGGTCGATGAGACTCTTGCGGTGGTGCTCATGGGGCGTCAGGCGTGGCTCACGGAGGTAGAGGCCGGTGGCGTCTTCCTGTCGCTGCGCTCTATCCCGCTGACCCTGCAGGGTAGGAGGGCCGGGGCTGTCCTCCTGGTCCGCGACATCACCGAGGTGCGCCGTCGTGAGCAGGCCCTCCTCAGTAAGGACGCGACGATCCGCGAGGTGCACCACCGGGTCAAGAATAATCTTCAGACGGTGTCCGCGCTGCTGCGCATGCAGGCGCGGCGCGCCTCCAACGAGGAGACGCGCCACGCCCTGTCAGAGGCGGAGAGGCGCGTGACGACCATCGCCACTGTTCATGACGCCTTGAGCCACAGCGCCGACGAGCACCTGGAGCTTGACGAGATACTCTCCTCGATCCTGCGGATGGCCGCTGCGGTCGCCAGCCCTACCAGCAGGGTCGAGACTCGTGTCCAGGGGTCCTTTGGCTCTGTGGGAGCCAGCGCGGCCCAGGCTCTGGCGACTGTGCTCGCCGAGCTGGTGACCAACGCGGTCGAGCACGGCCTTGAGGGCGGTGACGGAGAGGTCTGTGTCCACGCCGAGCGCGACGGGGACACGCTGGAAGTTCACGTGACAGACAACGGGGCCGGGGTACGGCCTGGCACCCTCATGACCGGACTGGGAACCCGCATTGTCACCACCCTGGTGCGCGGCGAACTACGCGGGTCGATCGAGTGGCTGCCCGCTGCGGGAGGCCGAGGCACGGACGTGCTCGTCAGAGCGAGGCTGAGCGGGGCCTAGTCTGTCCTGTCCTGTCCTGCCTGGCCGTACCTGAGCCGAGACACTAGGAGGCAGTGTCAGGAGGAGCGGCGTGCGCGTGCAGCCCTCCGCTTGAGGGAGCGGCGTTCGTCCTCGCTCATCCCGCCCCAGACACCTGCGTCCTGACCGTTCTCCAGCGCCCACTTCAGGCAGGTGTCCACGACCTCACAGCGGGCGCAGACCTCCTTGGCTCGCGCGATCTGGGCAATGGCTGGACCTGTGTTGCCGACAGGGAAGAAGAGTTCGGGGTCGACAGTCAGACATGCAGCCCGGCTACGCCAGTCCATGAGTGCCCCCTTCAAGGTCTCTTGTCAACGGTCCAAGGTCTCCGCGTCAGTTCCTGGCCCTCCAGTTCGATGTGGCCCGGACATAACCCGCGACGCTGGTCGGAGGGACGGTGTCCACGTACGCGCACTACCTTCACATGTGGTTAGGAAACGAGCAAGAGCCCAGTGGTGAGACCTGTGCCGAGACAGTGTCGTGATCCTCACAGGCGATGTTTCGTACGTTCACGAACGCTGTGGTTGTGAGCGATTCCTGGCCGTGCGAATCATGGCGGCAGGAGCACTGTGGTACCTGCGTGGGGCCGTGTTCTGCCGGGTGGCTCGTGGGCGTACCTCGGCAGCACAGCCGGTCGTGGTTGCTACATGTGGATGGCAGGCACGTCAGGTATATTGCGCTGCTCCGTTGGCTGCTGGGCCCGGCTGCTCGCACGGGAACGGGGCGACCACCTGCAGCGGTGTGGCGGTGCCACGGTGGACAAGGACACCGCGCCCGGGAAGGGACAGCGCCCGGGGATCCGTGGCTGGGCGCAGCGGCAGCCCGGCGACCTGGTTCCCCGGACCGATTCCCGGCCACAGCACGACGACGGCGGCGCGTTCCCGCAGAGTCGCCAGCACGCCTCGGTAGGCGCAGGCCGCTCGGTCTGTCGCCGCCGAGGCCAGGACGGTGCCTCCGCATCCGAGTACGTACTCTGCTGCGGACACTTCCTCGTGCGGAGCCAGGTCGAGGTCGTCATACACGTGAACAGGACCGGTGAGGGCGTGCTCAAGCGCGGCGAGCGTCGCGGTGCGTCCGGACCTGGGAGGGCCGACGACCAGCACGCTGGTGCCCCGTGGCACGGGGACGGGAGAGGCGTCGTCACCTCCTATCGCCCAGGTTCCGGGGGCCACGCTGGCAGCGGGGACGAGCCGCGGAAGCGGCTCCAGCCGGGGCACGGCAGGACCGGCTTGGCTGTTACGGCGAGGGCGAGGGCGTGAGCGCTGTGAGGTCGGGCTCGGAGGGAGGACCACCTGGCACGCAGCGGTACCGGAGCCGTCTAGGACGATACCCCGGCCTGGGCCGCTGCCGGTGACCACTGCGCGCGGAAGACAGGCCTGAGCCGCCTGGTCGTTGCGATACGCCCCAAGAACCAGCCTCAGTCCGATGGCGCAGCCCCAGCGGGAGGAGGCCGCAGCCAGGGGAGCAGTCAGCAGCAGGCAGGTACCAGTGCCTGGGGCGGTCCGGACCAGCGTCTCCAGCAGGCTGTAGCCCTCGCCGGGACCAAGGGCCTCGTCGACAGCAGGCACCAGGGCGTCAACGTCGTCTAGGCACAGCAGGCTCCCGGCCAGCGACCCGGAGGCAGCCAGGGACCACAGCCGGGCCAGGCGCCGGGGATCCTCGGCCCCGACAACGGTACCCAGTCCGTCAGGTGCTGGCTCCAGCGCGGACCACACCTGGTCGACTGTTCCGCAGGGAGGTGCTGCTGTCTTGGAGGACTGGGGGCGTGGTGACCGGGACAGGCACAGGTGGACGGGTAGGTCGGCCTCCAGGGCGGCTGTGGCGGCGCTGAGCAAGGTCGTGGTACGTCCTGACCCAGGTGAGCCTAGGACCATAAGCGGGCGCTGGCTGTCCCAGTACCACAACCCGAGACTCTGCTCCTCCGGCAGGTCGGTGAGCCCCAGCAGGATGGTCGGGGCCTGTTCGGGGGCCTGCGCCGCGGTCGTGTCCTGGTGGCGGGACTGGGGGAGGGCGTACGTCCTGCGGGGTGCGGCGAGGGAGAGGGCCTGGTCCCGGTCCACGCGCGCTGGTAGAGGTGCTGCCCACGGTCTCCAGGCGGCTTCGTGGCCCTGCGCGGACGCGGCCACAAGTCCTACCAGCGACGCAACCTGTTCCTCGGTCCCGCACCAGGGAGCCTGGAGGACCTCTGAGTCGGGTGCGTGCGTCCCGTGGACGAGCACCCGACCGGGATGGCGTGGCAGGTGGGCGGCGCCCTCGTGGCCCAGGACGTCCCGGGAGTCAGCCGAGTCCAGGACGCGTAGGCACGCTCGCAGCGCTGTGTTGGTACGGATTGTCGGGGACACGGCTCCCTGAGGTCGCTGTGTGGCCAGGATGAGGTGGATGCCGAGGCTGCGTCCCTGGGCGGCTAGGCGCACCAGGGTGTCCAGGACGTCGGTATGGCTAGCAGCCAGCGTGGCAAACTCGTCAATGGCGATGACCAGGCGGGGGACCCTGATCCGTGGGGGCAGGGAGAGGATGTCCTTGGCCGCGTGCGAGGACAGGAGCCGTTCCCTGCGTCGGACCTCGGCCTGGAGGGAGGACAGTGCCCGCTGAGTGCCCGCGGGGTCCAGGTCAGTGAGGACGCCCGCCGTGTGTGGCAGGCTGGCCAGCAGGCCGAAGGCGGCACCCCCCTTGTAGTCGACGAGGACCAGCGTCAGCCGGGCGGGGCTGGTGCCCAGCGCCAGCTGCAGCAGCCAGGAGACCAGGAGCTCGGACTTTCCTGAGCCGGTCGTGCCTGCAAGCAGGGCGTGGGGGCCGTGCTCGACCAGGTCGGCGCGGACAGGACCGTCCGCTCCCACGCCGAGGACGGCCTCCAGGCGGGGCGTCCCCTGGCCTGTGGCTGTCAGTCGTTCCTGACGCTTCCAGGACTCGGAGACGTCAGCGGGGTCGAGGTCGTCAAGCAGTTCGCTGAGGACGACCTGCTCCGGCAGCGCGCCATCCCTGTCTCCCGAGCCGCCTGCCTGCCAGGTGACTGCCCCCAGGGTGCACACGGCCTCCCACCAGGTACGTGAGCAGGTGGGGGCCGTAGACGACCCGGCCCTGACGCTGAGTGCCTGCGGTGGCACGGAGCCGTGTGGGCAGACCAGGATCATCGCCTCCCTCGGGCGGTTCGCGGGGCCCCACAGCAGCCGCGCGCCTGTATCGGTCAGGAGCACTCGAGCCTGCTGACGAGCCAGGACCTGGCTACACCACCACCGTAGAGTGTCGTGGGCGTAGTCCCCGGTCAGGGCTAGCCGGTCCCCGCTGTCCAGCGACAGGACCTGTCTCCTGCGGGCCTTGCCGGTCCAGGCCCGCTGCTCCTCCCCCTCCTGATCAGAAGGCGGCTGCACGCCCGTGCCAGCGTCAGAGGGGCGGGGATCGAAGGAGCGGGCTGCCACGGCAAGCAGCATGGTCGAGGGATCGGGGCGGTGTCGGCTCCAACCAGGTCTGTCACGTCGTGGACAGCCCCGGTGGGTAGGAGCAGGACGGGTGCTGGCGCGGTGCCGTGAGGTCTGGTCCTGCGAGGCCAGGGCCAGCCGCACGGCGAGCATAGCTATGACAGGCACAGCCGCTATCAGCCTGAAGGTGCCTGGTACCTGCCCCGAGTGGGTGGAGACCAGGGCCAGTGCCGCCACCGGCAGGAGGCAGACCAGGACCGTAGCAAGGGCTCGGCGGTAGGCGCCTGCCTGGGGGCGTGGCGGGGTCGCGACCAGGAGGCTGGTAGGGCGGTGCCGCAGCTCGAGGACTGAGTCGCCCAGGTGTAGCCGGGACCCCTCTCTGAGACGGCTGTGCCCGTGCAGCCGCCGCCAGCGTCCTCGGGGAGGCCGGTGCCAGGAGCCGTTGGCCGAGCCGACGTCGTGGGCGTCCACCCCGCCCGGGCGTGCACGCAGGGACAGGTGGTGACGGGAGACCAGGGGGTCTGACAGCACTCCGTCTCGCCCGAGGACCACGTGGCCGTCTACTGGTACGACCAGCCCCGTGTCAGGTCCTGTCAGTACCGCCAGGTGCCAGGGGGAGGCCAGCGAGCTGCGGGCGGCGCGGACAGCAGGCTGCCGGTACCGCGTATCCGGTTCCTTGTGCGCGTGGGAGGCTGTGGTTGTTGTCGTGGCTGCGGTGGTCTGGGTCGGTGCGGCGTGTCGAAGGGTCACGTCTGCCAGGGTGCTTCCTGACGGGGACGGCTCCTGCGGGAAGCAGACGCTGTTGTGGACCCGGGGGGCACAGGATGCTGCTTCTGTTACCTGTGGTGTCCCGGCGGTAGGCGTGACCGGGGCAGACATGGGAGAGGATATGGGTATGAACGACTCCTCCCCCGTTAGCAGCAGCGCCTCAGGCACGACCGGGGCGGCGGCCGTGGCCGGACCGGTGTCCGACACCACGGCTGGCACCCCGAGCGGGTCTGCGCCTGGGCCGGTAGCTGCGGTCCCGGCTGGCGCACGCCAGCGCTGGAACGAGCTTGTCCGGCTGGTCGAGCAGGCCCGTGACGCCTACTACGACGCGGTTGACGCGCAGAGCCCGTTGTCTGACGCGGACTACGACCTCCTGTACCGCGAGCTGGAGGACCTCGAGCGCAGCCACCCCGCGCTGGTCGTGCCTGACTCCCCGACGCAGACCGTGGGGGGGCGCCCGACGACGACCTTCGCGCAGGCTCGGCACCACCAGCGTATGTTCTCCCTCCAGGACGTGTTCTCTGTCGAGGAGGTCCAGGAATGGGCCCAGCGCGTGTGCGCAGACACCGGTACTGACGACGAGGACCTGGTGATGACCGCTGAGGTGAAGGTTGACGGCTTGGCCGTTGCCCTGACCTACGTCGACGGCGTCCTCACCCGGGCGGCCACGCGGGGTGACGGGACGACGGGCGAGGACGTGACCGGCAATGTGCGGACCATCTCCTCGGTGCCTCTGGTGCTGGCGGGGTCCCACCATCCTGAGCTCCTTGAGGTTCGAGGAGAGGTCTATTTCCCGACGCAGGACTTCGCGTCCTTCAACGAGGAGCGGCGCTCGGCCAACCTGAGGCGACAGGAGCAGGGCCTGCCCCTCCTGCAGGTCTTTGCCAACCCGCGCAACGCCGCTGCTGGTTCGCTGCGCCAGAAGAACCCGGCAGTCACCGCCTCCCGGCCGCTGGCGGTGGTCGTCCACGGTGTGGGGAGAGTTGTTCCGGCACCCGGAGCACCGGTGCCGACTACCCAGCACGAGTGGTACGACCTCCTGGGCGGCTGGGGGCTGCCGGTGTCCCAGTACAGTGCCGTGGTCCGGGGCAGGCAGGAGCGTGAGGCCTACATCGACCGCTACGCGCAGCGTCGGCACGACCTCGTCCACGAGATCGACGGGATCGTCTTCAAGGTGGACGACCGTCGACTCCAGGACCAGCTGGGCACGACCTCGCGCGTGCCCAGGTGGGCCGCCGCCTACAAGTACCCCCCGGAGGAGGTACGTACCCGTCTGCTGGATATTGACGTCCAGGTGGGCCGTACTGGTCGCGTGACTCCTTTTGGGATCATGGAGCCTGTTCTCGTGGCGGGCTCCACGGTGTCCCGGGCGACTCTCCACAACTCCACTGAGGTCCTCCGCAAGGGGGTGCGTGTGGGGGACCTGGTCGTCGTGCGCAAGGCCGGAGACGTCATTCCCGAGATCGTGGCGCCCGTGCTCGAGGCACGCGACGGCTCGGAGCGCGAGTTCGTCATGCCCACGGACTGCCCCTCCTGCGGGACGCCGCTGGCGCCGGCCAAGGAGGGCGACGTCGACCTACGGTGTCCCAATACACGCTCCTGCCCGGCCCAGCTGGCTGAGAGAGTGATGCACATCGGTTCCCGAGGGGCACTTGACGTGGAGGGACTGGGGGAGGAGGCTGCGATCGCCCTGACATGGCCTGACCAGGGGCGGGCTGAGGCGATGGCAGCCCTGGCGGCAGGAGGAGCGCTGGAGACAGAGGGGGGCAGGCTGTGCCTCGACGCCGATGACCGTGAGACCATGCACGTCTCCGAGCGTACCGAGGCCGTCGCGGCCCTGCTGGAAGAGGCCGGGATTGTGCAACAGGACCCGGTGCTGACTGGCGAGGCTGCTCTGTTCGACCTGACGACGGACGATCTTCGCGACGTGTTTGTCTGGCGAGAGGTCTCCCGGCGGGGGCAGCCCACCGGGGACTGGCGCTTGAGCCGGTTCTTCTGGACCAAGCAGTCCTATGGTGACCAGGGGCAGGTGACACGCCCGACCGCTCCGGGAAAGAACGCTACCGCAATGCTCTCCCACCTGTGGACGTCGCGGAGCCAGCCGCTGTGGAGGGTCCTTGTGGCACTGTCGGTCCGTCATGTCGGACCGACGTCTGCTCGTGCCCTGGCGGCTCGTTTCGGCTCATTGGACGCGTTGTGCGAGGCCAGTCTGGAACAGCTTGCCGAGGTTGAGGGAGTTGGGCCGACGATCGCAGCCTCCTGGGTGGAGTGGCGTGAGGTGGAGTGGCACCGCGAGATCCTCCAGCGGTGGAAGGCCGCCGGCGTGCGTGCCCGGGATGACGTGGGGCAGGTGGCCCGTGAGGTCCCGGCCCGTGTCCTGGAGGGCCTGACCGTTGTCATCACCGGGTCTCTGAACGGGTTGACCCGTGACGAGGCGAAGGAGGCAGTTGTGGCTCGCGGTGGAAAGGCCTCGGGAAGCGTGTCACGGCGAACCAGCTATGTCGTGGCGGGGGAGAGGGCGGGGGCGAAGGAGACCCGGGCGCGCAAGCTCGGGGTTCCCGTCCTGGATGAGGAGGAGTTCACCCGACTGCTGGCTGATGGTCCTAAGGGCCTGTCCGCACCCTGAGCGCCTGTGTCATGCGCCCGGATCAGTAGTGGGAGACCACGGTCGTGCCGATGTCGACCCAGTCGTAGATCCACTTGGCCTCCTCGACAGGCATGTTGACGCAGCCGTGGGAAGCCGAGTAGCCGAAGTCACTGCGCCAAGGGGCTCCGTGGAAGGCGTAGCCGCTGTGGAAGTAGGAGACCCACGGGACGTCTTCGGTGCGGTACCTGCTTCCGTCGATGTTGTCTCCCTCCATCGTCTGGGAGTCGTACTGCAGGTAGATCTGGTAGGTACCAGTCACTGTGGGGGTCTCCTCCGCGCCGTCGACGATCGTGACAGGACCGCGGACCACGGTGGCACCCTCGTAGGAGGTGACGGTGCGGCTGGCCAGGTCCACGTCAATCCACTTCTCACCGGGCTCAGCCTGGTAGATGAGCTTCTCCGCGCCGTCGGCAATGGTCCGCTCGCTCCACGTCGCCTCGACGACAGTCATCTCAAAGGCCCCGGAGTACGCCTGGTTGTCGTCGAGAGCCTGGACGATCTCGTCGGAGACCTCTGCTGCGTTGTTCACGTCCTCGCCGTCGACGGCCTCGACGGGTGTGGAGACGACCTCCCCGTCGGAATTGACGTTCCTCTCCCCGTTGACGGGCTCAGAGCCCGCGTCGGCAGCCTGCGCCTCCACCCAACTGGTGACCTGGGCGGCGTCCACCTCAATGGTCGGTGCGGCGTCCGCGGAGTTGGTGACGGTGATCCAAGAGGCCTTCTCAACGGCACTGGCGGTGTACACGGAGGTACCGTCAGCGGTGGCGACGGTGATGTCCTGGCCGACCCACTCGTTGGCCTTGTCGGCGGCCTCCTGGGCCTGGGAGTCTGAGACCTCAGGAGCGGAGGAGTCGAAGGAGACGCTGACACTGGTCGGGGTCAGCGACGCCGCTGCCTTTCTGGCTGCCTGGCCCAGGCTGGCGGAGTCCAGCGAGGTCCCGGCTGACGACGGAGTGATCGTAAAGGTCGCCCCGTCCTCCTCGAGCAGGACAGTAGCGTTGACCGCCTTGACCTGATCCTCGGGGATCAGGGAAGTTGCGTAGTCAGCAAGCGCCTGGTCATCGGAGGCGGTCACCACCTCGATCTCCTGGTCGTTGACAAGCGCTCGAAACCGGTCGACCAGGGCGTCTCCGCGCGCCATGGCCGCGTCAGCGGTGGCCTCGGCGTCCACGGAGACCCCGAGGTCCTCCAGGGAGGCAGTCACCTCGACGTCGCCTGAGACCGTGACTGTCGCCTTGGCGGTGAGGTCCTCGACAGCGGTGACGACCTCCTCCCGGGTCTTTCCTGACAGGTCGGTGCCCGCCACCACGGTGCCGGGTACGGCGTGGTCCTCATAGTGGGATGCGTAGGCGTAGGCAGCGGTGCCGACTCCTAGCAGGAGCAGGAAGGAGGCTGCGGCTGTCCACATGGGCAGCCGACGCCGACGAGGGGCTGGGGCGTAGGCTGACTCCTCCCAGGTGCGGGAGTCCGGCAGCGCGGCGGGAACCGGGTCCTCCCGGGCCTCCTCCACGCCCGGCGCAGGGACCGATCCTGCGGCAGCAGCACTCGACTCCGTCACGGTCGCCACGGCCCCGGTGCCCTTTTCCGCCTCAGTCCCGTGCGCGGGAGAGGTGTCGGCCGGAGCCTGCAGGGGCTCCGAGGGCGTCGTTGCTGACATGCTGACGGCGTCGGAGGTCTCGGCTGCCAGCGGGAGAAGGACCGACCCGGGGGCGTATCCGCTTGGCTCATCCTGGTTGCGGGGAGGAATGCTGGCTGGCAGAGCCGACTGTATCGCCCGTGTCGTCTCCGATCCCGCTGATGCCCTTGGTGCAGGTCCTGGTCCGCCCGAGGCTCCCGCACCCAGCACGGAGCGGCGGCGTACGCCGGCAGACTCGCCGTAGGGCGTGCTCAGTACCGCCAGCTTGTCGGCCGAGGCACCTGCCTCGTTGCCCCTGGAGCTGATGGGGAACGTGTCGCTGCTCATGGAATCCTTATGTCCTCGGAGCGCAGGCGCTGCTCACGAGTGTGTGGCGTCGGCCTGTGCCTGCGGGTAGGTAGCCGGTGCGTCCCTACAGAACGTGCTGAAGCAAGATCCTCTACTATCACAGTCGTCCCAGGCTGATATGTCAACCAGCTGGAGCCGGTGATGTGCTGTGAGATGGTACATGACCTATGGTCTGCTGCAGAGGTATGGTGCGCGACGTTACGTATGAGTCGTCTCTCCTGGGCTGTCTCCTCGGTTTCCGTCGAGGTGTCCTCACCCGCCGCGCCGTCTCGTCGTCGTGCCCGTGCCAGGTGCCGCGCCACCACTGTCCTCACCGTTAGACTCACGCCCATGTCTGCTATATCGAAGGATGAGGTCGCTCGCGTTGCCGAGCTGGCGCGTGTGGCCCTGACTGAGGAGGAGGTAGACCGCCTGGCTGACGAGCTGGACGCGGTCGCATCCTCCTTCGCCCGCGTCGCAAGCGTGGTGACCGCTGACCTGCCTGCCACCTCCCACCCTGTTCCGCTGACCAACGTCTTGCGGCAGGACTCCCCCGGGGCCGTCCTGGACGCCGCGGAACTGCTCGCGGGGGCGCCGACGGCTGAGGACTCTCTGTTTCTTGTTCCTCGGATCCTGGGTGAGGAGACAGCCTGAATGAGTGACATGACCTCCCTGCTCCGATCTAGTGCTGCCACCCAGGCGGCCGCCTTGGCCTCCGGCGAGGTGTCCTCCCGGGAGCTGACCCAGGCGCACCTGGACAGGGTTGACGCCGTTGACCACCTTCTCGGGGCTTTCCTTGACGTCAACGCAGACAAGGCGCTTGCGGAGGCTGACGCTGCCGATGCTGCTCGTCGCGAGGGCGGGGCCGCTGCTGAGCTGGCGGGTGTCCCCGTGGCCGTCAAGGACCTTGTCTGTACCCGGGGTCAGGCCACTACCGCTGCCTCGAAAATCCTCCGGGGCTGGGTCCCCCCCTATGACGCCACCCTGGTACGGCGCGTCCGGGAGTGTCAGATGCCGGTACTGGGCAAGACGAACCTGGACGAGTTCGCCATGGGCGGCTCCACTGAGCACTCGGCCTTCGGCCGGACCGCCAACCCCTGGGACTTCGGCCGTGTCCCGGGGGGCTCCTCCGGGGGCTCAGCCGCCGCTGTTGCTGCTTTCGAGGCCCCGCTGGCAGTTGGGACCGATACGGGTGGCTCCATCCGCCAGCCTGCAGCAGTGACGGGCACGGTCGGTGTCAAGCCCACCTACGGGACCGTGTCCCGCTACGGGGTCATCGCTATGGCCTCCTCCCTGGACACGCCGGGTCCGATGGCCCGTACCGTCCTGGATGCAGCCTTGCTGCACGACGTCATCGGTGCCTACGACCCGTTGGACTCCACCTCGTTGCCTGACGCCCCGCGGGGTATGACCGCGGTCGTCCGCGCAGCGCAGGAGCGCCGGGACCTGACCGGCCTGAGGGTGGGGGTGATCACCGAGCTGGATGGGGGCGAGGGGTACCACCCGGGTGTCGTGAAGTCCTTCCACGCGGCCCTGGACCTGCTCCAGGACGCTGGTGCGGAGGTCTCCGCCGTCTCCCTGCCGCACCTGGAGTACGCGCTTGACGCCTACTACCTGATCATGCCTGCGGAGGCGTCGTCGAACCTGGCCCGCTATGACGGGATGCGGTACGGCCTACGTGTTGAGCCCTCAGAGGGGCCGGTAACGGCTGAGACGGTGATGGCAGCGACTCGAGGAGCAGGTTTCGGTGACGAGGTCAAGCGTCGGGTGGTCCTGGGGACGCACGTGCTGTCCGCTGGCTACTACGACGCCTACTACGGAAGCGCCCAGAAGGTGCGCACACTCGTCCAGCGGGACTTTGCCTCCGCCTGGGAGGACTATGACGTCCTGGCCTCGCCCACCGCGCCGGTGACCGCCTACAAGTTCGGAGAGAAGGACGACCCGCTGGCTATGTACAAGCTGGACGTGACGACGATTCCAGCCAACTTGGCCGGAGTGCCCGCCATGAGCCTGCCCTCGGGGCTCAGCAGTGACGGACTGCCTGTGGGCTTTCAGTTCCTGGCGCCTCAGCGGGCTGACGACCGTCTCTACCGTGCAGGGGCGGTCCTGGAGGCTGTGCTTGACGAGCAGCGGGGCGGGTCGTTGCTGTCCTGTGCTCCTGACTTGGCTGAGGCGGCCGGGCAGTGACAGGGGCAGCAGGGACGGTAGGGCTGTCACGACGGACAAACCAAGACCCACGACGCATTGAGGTGGACTGATGAGCGACCCGCTGATGGACTTTGACGAGGCTGTGCGCCGTTACGACCCGGTGCTGGGGCTGGAGGTGCATGTCGAGCTCGGTACTGAGACCAAGATGTTTGACGCTGCACCCAACGTTTTTGGTGCCCAGCCGAACACAATGGTGACCCCTACCTCGGTAGGGCTTCCCGGCGCGCTGCCCCAGGTCAACGCCCGGGGGGTGGAGTACGCGATCCGTATCGGGCTGGCCCTGGGGTGCCAGATAGCCAGGTCGTCTCGGTTCGCCAGGAAGAACTACTTCTACCCGGATCTGTCGAAGAACTTCCAGACCTCTCAGTCGGATGAGCCGATCGCCTATGACGGGGCGGTGGAGGTCGAGCTTCCGGACGGGACTCTTTTTACTGTCCCCGTCGAGCGGGCGCACATGGAGGAGGACGCGGGAAAGAGCACCCATGTCGGTGGCGCGGACGGCCGGATCGAGGGTGCCAGGTACTCCCTGGTGGACTACAACCGCGCAGGGGTGCCGCTGGTCGAGATCGTCACCCGCCCCATCGAAGGTGCCGGTGAGCGGGCGCCAGAGGTCGCAGCCGCCTACGTACGCACGCTGCGCGACGTCTTCCGGGCACTAGGCGTCTCCGAAGCCCGGATGGAGCTGGGAAACGTGAGGGCAGACGTCAACGTCTCCTTGCGAGAGTCACCTGACGCCCCCCTGGGTGTACGTACGGAGACCAAGAACGTCAACACCTTCCGCGGGATTGAGCAGTGCGTCCGCTATGAGATCCGGAGGCAGGCGGCCGTCCTTGCGGCTGGAGGCAACGTGGTCCAGGAGACCCGGCACGGCCAGGCGGACGGCACGACACGAGCGGGACGAGTCAAGTCGGACGCGGACGACTACCGCTACTTCCCTGAGCCGGATCTTGTGCCGGTGGTGCCCTCTCGTGAGTGGGTGGAGGAGATCCGTGCCAGCCTGCCGGAGATGCCAGCGCTGCGGCGGCGTCGGCTTCGACAGGAGTGGGCACTCAGCGACACGGAGATGCGTGACGTGGTCAATGCCGGGGCAGTGGACCTGATCGAGGCTACTGTCCACAGTGGGACAAGCGGGCAGGCCGCACGTAAGTGGTGGATGGGAGAGCTGTCTCGCGTCGCCAAGGAGACAGATACTTCCTTGGAAGAGCTGCCGGTGACGCCGGGACAGGTCGCCCAGTTGCAGAAGCTGGTTGACTCCGGACGCCTGACCGACAAGTTGGCGCGACAGGTCCTAGAGGGCGTTCTTGCCGGGGAAGGAGACCCTGAGACGGTAGCGACGGCCCGGGGGCTAGAGGTTGTCTCCGACGATTCTGCTCTACTGGAGGCCGTCAACGCTGCGTTGGAGGCGCACCCCGATGTCGTGGAGAAGATACGAGGTGGAAAGGTCCAGGCGGCAGGTGCGATCGTTGGTGCGGTGATGAAAGCCACGAGAGGACAGGCAGACGCGAAGCGGGTCCGTGAGCTGGTCATGGAGCGCGCTCAGGGCTGAAGGGCCGCCTACCCGGTGCTTCTCTGTCTCAGGTACCCGTCTGTCTCAGGTACCCGGTGCCGAGGCGGACGGGCAGGAGAACTACCGGGTAGCCCGAGCAGCCAGGGGGTTGCCCTCCGTGGCGTAGCAGCGGCTGGAACGCCCGTTTCGTGACAGACCGGTTGTGGGGTAGCCGGAGTCAGCGCGGGCGTCTCACTATCTGGGTCTGCTGCCGTCGCCCGGCTGTCGGGATGAGGGGACTTGGGGATAGGGTCTGAGCCGACCCTGATCGCATGGATCTCTGCCGGAGGAATATACATGGCTCAGCCTAGCCCTAGTTACACCGTCGCCCTGCACCTCAAGGTTCCTGCTTCCCAGAAGGCAGTGGCTCGACTGGTGGACACCGCCACTGCCACCGGAGCCGTCGTGACTGGTGTGGATGTCGCAGAGGCGGGTACCGACACCTTGACCGTCGACCTGACTGCGGACACCCGGGACTCCAGACACCGTGGTGACCTGGTTGCCAGGCTTGACGAGCTTGACGGTGTCGTCGTCGAGACTGTCGGAGACTCGACCTTCCTGGCTCACGTCGGCGGCAAGATCGAAGTAGTGGGAACCTACCCGATCCATAACCGCCGCGACCTTGCGCGTGTGTACACTCCAGGGGTCGCTCGGGTTTGCAAAGCTATCTACGACCACCCCGAACGTGCTCAGAAGCTCACGATCAAAAAAAATACCGTTGCGGTGGTGACGGACGGCACGGCTGTTCTTGGAATGGGTGATATTGGTCCGTCCGCTGCCATGCCAGTCATGGAGGGCAAGGCTGTCCTGTTCAAGCAGTTTGGAAACGTTGACGCGTGGCCGGTCGCGCTGGACACCAAGGACCCGGAGGAGATCATCTCCATCGTCAAGGCCATTGCGCCCGCCTACGGCGGTATCAACCTGGAGGACATTGCGGCCCCCAAGTGCTTCGACATTGAGGAGCGCCTGCGGGAGGAGCTTGATATCCCGGTGTTCCACGACGATCAGCACGGGACAGCGATCGTGACCCTAGCAGCGCTGATCAACGCGCTGAAGGTTGTGGGTAAGAGGATCGAGGACGTACGCATCGTCCTGTCGGGCGTCGGTGCGGCGGGAAGCGCTATCGCCAAGCTGCTCATGGCTCATGGGGCCACAGATATTGTGGGGTACGGCCGTACCGGGGCGTTGTCTGCGCATGACACCGACGGAATGAACCAGCATCGCAGGTGGCTGGCGGAGAACACGAATCCGCGTCGGGTCACAGGAACTCTCAAGGAGGGCCTGGTTGGCGCTGACGTGTTCATCGGGGTGTCATCGGGAAACCTTCTTGACCCTGAGGACCTTTCTGTCATGGCTGATGACGCTATTGTGTTCGCAATGGCTAACCCCACTCCGGAGGTTGATCCCATAGGTGCTGCCAACTACGCGGCCGTCGTGGCGACCGGACGTTCAGACTTCCCTAATCAAATTAACAATGTCCTGGCGTTCCCGGGCCTGTTCCGCGGACTGCTTGACACGGGAATTACGGAAATCACTACGAGCCTGCTTCGTGCTGCCGCGACAGGTATCGCCTCTGTTGTCGACGTTGACGAGATCAGTCCTGTATACATTATACCCGGGGCGTTTGACACGCATGTGGCTGAGGCTGTTGCCAGCGCTGTACGGCGGTTTGCTGAGGAGAAGTAGCGCCATTGTGCTGACGCAGGCGCCACTGTGCCGTGGCGGCAACGTTCTGGGCACTGCAAGACCTGCGAGCGTAGGGCCCGCATCCAAACGGGCTTACAGCGTCTCCCGCCTGCGTGGTTCCGTACGGCCCTGACCCGCCGGTGGTCCCGGGCACGGTTGTGCGCGGGACTGCTGGCTGTAGGTCTGAGGTTCCCCGGAGGAGCCGCCACGCTATGTCGCCGTGTCCCGGCCGAGTACGGGACTGCGGTCGGGGCACGCTTCTAGGGTGCCGTCTACTGCCTCTTGTGCCTCTTGGCTGGCTTGTACCCGCGTCCGCAGCGTGCGGTCCTGGGGTGGTGCTCGGGTCGTGTCGGTTTGTGCGTCGCACGGCTCCTGTGCCGTAAGCAGCTGCCTTGAGCCGGGGAACCGAAGGTGCAACAAATACGGGGCATGGATCACCGCATACCCCGTTGACATACATGATCTGGCCCAACTACTATATTCGGGTTGCTCTTGCTGGTTGTGCTGCTGCTGTTGTTGTGGTGGTGGTGTGGCTGGTTGTGGGTGTGTGGTTTGAGATCTCGATAGTGTGTCTTGTTCTTTTATGCCTGTCTGGGTGGGGCTGTCCTGCTGTGGGTGTGCCTGGTTGTGGTCGTGCGTG